>NZ_JBDGLI010000005.1:0-307126 GCF_057655955.1 Pseudomonas sp. Soil_N_39 | reverse complement strand
GGATAGCCGCGCTGGGCCATGGATGGCCCTTCGCGGCGGCCCACGGAGCAATGCCGGAGTGAGGGCACACCGAGCCTTAGCGAGGTGCCGAGTGGTGGGGCAAAGCGTTTTTGGTTACTTTTGGCGCTCTTCCAAAAGTGACCCGCCGTAAGGGCGAAACCCTAAGCAGCCGTTACCGCAGCAATGGATATACACACCAAACCACACCTCTCGGAACAGATAATCAAAATCTTCAATAACGGCTTAAGTGAACAGCATTAGCCAGTGATACGGGCTCATCAATAACTGGAAATCCGATACACCCGCTCATCCAACCTCGTCACCCCCGCCTGCAAAAACTTCCAGCTCTCCCCAAGCACATCCTGCTCCTGCAAAACCTCCAGCCGCCAGCCCTCTCCCCACAGCCGCCGCACCTCATCATCCCCGACGGAAAACGGTGGGCCAGGCATTTCATCCTGGTTGTAATCCAAGGTAATCAACAAGCCGACACCGCCGGGCAAGATCCTCTGCAGGTGAGCCGCGTACCGCTCCCGCATCGGCATAGGCAAGGCAATCAACGCAGCGCGATCGTACAGCCCCGTACAATCGGCCACATCCTGCGCGCCCAGGGCAAAGAAATCACCGCAGCGAATCTCGATATCACCGGCACGGAACACCCTGAAAGCACCCTCTTCACTCACAACCGGCTCAAGCTGATGCTCAAGAAAAAAATCAGTGGCGGCTTTTTCCGACAACTCCACGCCCAGCACCGAGTAGCCCTGGTGGGCAAGCCACAGCAGATCCAGGCTTTTTCCACACAACGGCACCAGCACCCGACTGCCCCGGGCCAATCCCAGTTGCGGCCAGAAACGTTGCAGGTAAGGGTTCACCTCCGGCAAGTGAAAACCGATCTGGTTCGATGACCAGCGCTTGTGCCAAAACTCGGGCTCCATGATTCGCTCCAAAAATTCGATCAAAACAGGCTAAAACTTATATTAGATTTAGATCATAGACCTGACGGAAGATGACCCCATCTTAACGCTCAGGAGTCCCTTCATGCTGCCCAGCCTGTTTATCTCCCATGGCTCACCGATGCTGGCCTTGGAGCCCGGTGCCAGCGGCCCGGCCCTGGCTCGCCTGGCCGGTCAATTGCCCAAGCCCAAGGCCATCGTCATCGTCTCCGCCCACTGGGAAAGCAACGAACTGTTGGTCAGCGCCAATCCGCAGCCGCGCACTTGGCACGACTTCGGCGGCTTCCCCCCCGCGCTGTATGAAGTGCAGTACCCCGCGCCTGGCGATCCTCAACTGGCAGAGCAAGTAGCCGACATGCTCAACGCCGCGCACCTGTCAGCCCGCCTCGACCCTCAACGGCCGTCCGACCATGGCGTCTGGGTGCCATTGTCGTTGATGTACCCCGAGGCCGACATCCCGGTGGTGCAGGTTTCCCTGCCCAGCCGCCAGGGACCGCTGCTGCAGACACAGGTCGGCCAGGCCCTGGCAAGCCTGCGCCAAGAGGGCGTCCTGCTGATCGGCTCCGGAAGCATCACCCATAACCTGCGCGACCTGGACTGGAACGCCGGCCCTGACAGCATCGAACCCTGGGCCAAGGCCTTTCGTGATTGGATGGTCGAGCACCTGGCGGCCAACGACGAGGCCGCGCTGCACGACTACCGCCGTCAGGCGCCCAATGCCGTACGCAGCCACCCCAGCGACGAGCACTTGTTGCCGCTGTATTTTGCCCGGGGTGCCGGTGGGACATTCAGTGTGGCCCATGCAGGGTTCACGATGGGGACGCTGGGGATGGACATCTATCGGTTCGACTGATGGACCGCGTCGCTGCAATCGCGAGCAAGCTCGCTCCCACAGGGAGTTTGTGAGCGCCGCAAATCCAGTGTGGGAGCCAGCTTGCTCGCGATTGGCGTCCACGACACTTCCCCTGAAGACACACCAAACGCCAGGCAAAAAAATCCCCGAACCAGTCGGGGATTTTTCATGTTCGATCAATCAGCCCAAGAGCCGATCAATCCTCGCGGTAGCGACGCAGCTTGAGCTGCTTGCCAGCGACGCGGGTGTCTTTGAGCTTGGTCAGCAACTTCTCCAGACCATCTTCCGGCAGCTCGACCAGGCTGAAGCTGTCGCGCACCTGAATGCGGCCGATCGCTTCGCGGGCCAGGCCGCCTTCGTTGAGGATGGCACCCAGCAGGTTCTTGGCCGCGATGCCGTCACGGGCACCCAGCGCGGTACGGCAGCGCGCACGACCTTCGGCCAACGGGATCGGAGCACGACGCTCGCGATCACCACGGTCCGGACGATCACCGGTGCGCTCGGGACGATCGCCACGCGGTGCGTTGTTCGGCACCAGGGGACGTTCCTTCTCGATTGCAGCCAGGTTCAGCGCTTGGCCATTGGTGGCCTTGCGCAGCAGTGCGGCGGCCAGGGCGCGTGGGGTGCAACCGATGTCGGCGGTCAGGCGATCGAGCAACTCACCGTGGGTCGATTCGGCGTCAGCCACCAGGGGCGACAGGCTGTTGGTCAGTTTCTTGATGCGAGCATCGAGAACGGCCTGGGCGTCCGGCAGGCGAACTTCAGCCACCTTCTGGCCAGTCACACGCTCGATCACTTGCAGCATGCGGCGCTCACGTGGGGTGACCAGCAACAGTGCACGGCCTTCGCGACCGGCACGACCAGTACGGCCGATACGGTGAACGTAGGATTCCGGATCGTACGGCATGTCCACGTTGAACACGTGGGTGATGCGCGGAACGTCCAGGCCACGGGCCGCGACGTCGGTCGCCACAACGATGTCCAGGCGACCATCCTTGAGGGAGTCGATCACGCGCTCACGCTGGTTCTGGGCAATGTCACCGTTCAGCGCAGCGGCTTTGTAGCCTTTGGCTTCCAGGGCGCTGGCCAGGTCCAGGGTCGCTTGCTTGGTGCGCACGAACATGATCAGGGCGTCGAAGTCTTCCACTTCCAGCAAGCTGAGAACGGCGGAAGTCTTCTGGTCGGCGTGAACCAGCAGGTGAGCTTGTTCGATCGCGGTGACGGTCTGAGTCTTGGTCTGGATCTTTACGTGTTGCGGATCGCGCAGGTGGCGCTCGGCAATGGCACGGATCGATTGCGGCAGGGTGGCCGAGAACAATACAGTCTGGCGGGTTGCTGGCAGAGCCTTGAAGATGACTTCCAGGTCATCCATGAAGCCCAGCTTGAGCATCTCGTCGGCTTCGTCGAGAACCAGGTGGTTCACGGTAGCCAGGACTTTTTCGTCACGACGCAGGTGGTCACACAGACGACCCGGCGTGGCGACAACGATCTGCGCGCCATTACGGATAGCTTTCAGTTGTGGGCCCATCGGGGCGCCGCCGTAAACGGCCACAACGGTAACGCCAGGCATTTGCTTGGAGTAAGTTTCAAAAGCGGTGGCTACTTGCAGCGCCAACTCACGGGTTGGCGCCAGGATCAGGGCTTGCGGCTCGCGCTTGGCAGGATCGATGCGATGCAGGATCGGCAGGGCGAACGCAGCGGTTTTACCCGTACCGGTTTGCGCCTGGCCAATCATGTCGTGGCCGGCCATGATGATCGGGATCGATTGCTGCTGAATCGCCGAAGGTTCTTCGTAGCCGGTCGCAATGACGGCAGCAAGAATGTTCGGGTTGAGATTAAAAGCGGCGAAGCCGCCGGTTTCCTGGGTCATGGGTCTGCCTCTAAGTGCATCCGCAAAGACCCATGCTCCAAAGCTGCGCATGCCGTGTTGAGACTCAAGAGTCGCCCTGGCTGCTTTGTCGGCGGGGATTTGCGAAAACGAATGAATGAAAAAGAACGTCGTGGAAGCATCCGTTGTGCGGACATGCAACCGAAGCTGACTTCGGAGAATTGCGCTACCTTGACGCGGCCCGGCTAAAGGCCGGCGCGCACTATACCGGAATTCGCCCAAAAAGGGAGCTTTTTTTATCGGAAAAGCCCGATACATGGCTCTCTGCCACAAGGCCTTGGGGCAGCCAGCTAAAACGATTCATCTTTACCTGTGGGAGCAAAGCTTGCTCGCGATGCAGACACTGCGATTTCCGCAAGTACTGAGTTGTGTTCTTCGCGAGCAAGCTTTGCTCCCACAAGTTTTTTCACCCCCTGGGACGTGTGTCAGGTCGCCGGGCGAATAGCCTTGATCAACGACTGCAACGAATAGCCCAGCCGCGGCGCCAGCCCTTCGGCCCTGGTGGCCAGTCCTTGCATGTCCAGCTCCTGATCCAGGTCCGCCGGCACGATCAGGATCACGTTGCCCTCCTTCACCGGCAGCTCCCAGTAATGCCGGTGGTACAAGCCGCGCAACAGCGCCGCCCCCAAGGGCTTGCCGTCGTCGGTGGCCCATTGGTTGATCACCAGCCAGCCGCCCGGGTTGAGGCGTTTCTGGCAGTTTTCCAGGAACCCCCAGGCCAAGTGCCCGACGCCTGGGCCGACATCGGTGTAAAGGTCGACGAAAATCAGGTCCGCCGGCTCCGCCGTTTCAAGCAATTCCAAGGCATCGCCAATACGGATGTACAGTCGCGGATCGTCGTCCAGGCCCAGGTATTCGATGGCCAGGCGCGGCACGTCGGGGCGCAGTTCGATGGCTTCGACATCTTCCAGCGGCAGGAACTTGAGGCAGGCCTGGGTCAGCGTACCGGCGCCCAGCCCCAGGAACAGCGCGCTTTCCGGCTGCTCGTGACACAACGCACCGATGAGCATGGCGCGGGTGTAGTCATATTCGAGCCAGCTCGGATCGGCTGTGAACACGCAGCTTTGCTCGATGGCATCGCCGAACTCCAGAAACCGGTAATCGGCCACTTCGAATACGCGAATCATGCCGAATTCGTCGTGCACCTCGGCGAGCAAATGCTCGACGCGCTCCTCTGTCATTTCATCTCCTGATGATTGCCGTGCCGGCATGAGCCTGCGGATACGGGACAAAGGCGCGATTGTCCGCGAAGCAAGCGGAACAGGTCACGCACTAATTTGCTGATAACATGGCCGTCCGAGCGTAAATCACCTAGAGAACATGATGAGCCAACCCTGGAGCCCTGACAGCTGGCGCGCCCTGCCGATCCAGCAACAACCCCGCTACCCCGACGCCGCGCACCTGTTGCAGGTGGAGCAGACCCTGGCCAGTTATCCGCCCTTGGTGTTTGCCGGTGAAGCCCGGGAGTTGCGTCGTCAGTTCGCCGAGGTGACCCAGGGCCGGGCGTTCCTGCTGCAAGGCGGCGACTGCGCCGAAAGCTTTGCCGAGTTCTCGGCGGCCAAGATCCGCGACACCTTCAAAGTGCTCTTGCAGATGGCGATCGTCATGACCTTTGCCGCCGGCTGCCCGGTGGTCAAGGTCGGGCGCATGGCCGGGCAATTCGCCAAGCCGCGCTCGGCCAACGACGAAACCATCGACGGTGTGACCTTGCCGGCCTACCGGGGCGACATCGTCAACGGTATCGGTTTCGACGAAAAAAGCCGCGTACCGGACCCGGAGCGACTGTTGCAGTCCTACCACCAGTCCACCGCCACCTTGAACCTGCTGCGCGCCTTCGCCCAGGGCGGGTTTGCCGACCTGCACCAGGTGCACAAGTGGAACCTGGACTTCATCGCCAACTCGGCCCTGGCGGAAAAATACAGCCACCTGGCCGACCGCATCGACGAAACTCTGGCGTTCATGCGCGCCTGCGGCATGGACAGCTCGCCGCAATTGCGCGAAACCAGTTTCTTCACTGCCCACGAAGCACTGCTGCTCAATTACGAAGAAGCCTTCGTACGCCGTGACAGCCTGACCAATGACTATTACGACTGCTCGGCCCATATGCTGTGGATCGGCGACCGCACCCGTCAGTTGGACGGAGCCCATGTCGAATTCCTGCGTGGGGTGAACAACCCGATCGGGGTCAAGGTCGGCCCGAGCATGGACCCGGACGACCTGATCCGCCTGATCGACGTGCTCAACCCGGACAACGACCCCGGTCGACTGAACCTGATCGCCCGGATGGGCGCCAACAAGGTCGGCGAACACTTGCCACCGCTGTTGCGCGCCGTGCAGCGTGAAGGCAAGCAGGTGCTGTGGAGCTCCGACCCGATGCACGGCAACACCATCAAGGCCAGCAGCGGCTACAAGACCCGGGACTTCGCGCAGATCCTCGGTGAAGTGAAGCAATTCTTCCAGGTCCACGAGGCCGAAGGCACCTATGCCGGTGGGATTCACATCGAAATGACCGGGCAAAACGTCACCGAATGCATCGGCGGCGCACGGCCGATTACCGAGGACGGGCTGTCGGACCGCTACCACACCCACTGCGATCCGCGGATGAATGCCGATCAGTCGCTGGAATTGGCGTTTCTGATTGCGGAGACGTTGAAGCAGGTGCGGCGGTGAGTCAGTAGGCTCTTCATCGCCGGTTAGACTGCTATCGCGAGCAAGCTCGCTCCCACATTGGATCGGCGGTGAACACAAAGCTTGTGGTCACCCGAGATTCCTTGTGGGAGCGAGCTCGCTCGCGATAGCGTCGGGTCAGTCACCACTTAACTTAGCCAACCCCACCGCCAACCGCACCCCACCCACCCGCTGGCAATTGAGCTGAACCCGCTCCAGCCCCAACCACCGGGCGATGCGCCACAGGTTCAGCGCCAACGCCTGCATCCCCTCCTCGTCCAGCCCCGGCGCCTCCTCGTGCACAGCATGCACGGCCAGTTGCCCCAAGGCCCGCTCCGCCCGCAGATCCACCCGCGCCGCAATGCGTTCGTGGTGCAGGAACGGCAACACGTAGTAGCCGTACACCCGCTTGTGCACGGGAGTGTAGATTTCCAGCCGATAGCGAAAGTCGAACAACCGCTCGGTACGGCCGCGCTCCCAGACCAGCGAATCGAACGGCGACAGCAAGGCACTGGCGGCGACCTTGCGAGGGATTTTCACCGCGGGTCGGCACCAGGCCGGTTGTTTCCAGCCCTGCACCTCGCAGCGCAGCAGTTCCCCGGCCTCTTCCAGCTCAGCCAACCGCCCGCGACTGTCGGCCGGGTCGAGGCGAAAGTAGTCGCGCAGGTCTTTCTCGGTCGCGATGCCCAGGGCTTCGGCGGCATGTACCAGCAAGGCGCGCTGAGCCTGGGCTTCGTCCGGCAGCGGTTGCCGCAGGATCGAGGCCGGCAGTACTCGCTCCGGCAAATCGTAGAGTCGCTCGAACCCACGCCGTCCGGCCACCGTGACTTCGCCCGCCGCGAATAGCCATTCCAGCGCATGTTTCTCCGCGCTCCAGTCCCACCATGGCCCGGCCTTTTCCTGACGGGTGGATAAACTGCCGGCGCCAAGGGCACCCTGCTCCTGGACCGACGCCAGGACGCGGCGGATGACATCCTGGCGTTCCTGGCCGAAACGCGCCAGTTGCTGGTAGATCCCCTCGCCACCCGACGCCCGGTCCATGCGCCAGCGCATCAGCGGATACATCGACATCGGCAGCAGCGACGCTTCATGGCCCCAGTATTCGAACAGCGTGCGACGTCGGCCCTGGCTCCAGGCAGCTTGATCGAGCAAATCGCGAGGGTAGTGACCGAGGCGGGAAAACAGAGGGAGGTAATGCGAGCGCACCAGCGCATTGACGGAGTCGATCTGCAGGACGCCGAGGCGTTCGATCAGGCGGTTGAGGCGCGAGGGTTGCACCGAAGCTGGCGGCGACCGCCCATCGAATCCTTGGGCGGCCAACGCCAGACGCCGGGCCTGTTTGAGGGTAAAGGATACAGTCGCGGGCATGGAGATCTCCTTGTCTGCTCGCAACCTACCTCACCAATAAGGGGTTTGTGTAGGAGAGGATGGCTCATTTGTGCATGGGGTCATCCCAGAATGGCCGAACCACTTCCTGCTCTACGTCGGCACGACTCACGCCGATGTCCTTGAGCGCCTCGTCGCTCATTCCGGCCAGCAGTTCACGTTCGTGGTGCAATTCGTACCAGCGACTAAACTTGTGCAGCAAGGCGCTGATGGAAAAGCCGTGGGAGAGTTTGTCTATCAGTAGATAACCTTTTTGACCTTTCATCGTGATGTCCTCCGTTGGGGATGGCTCAAGTCTCGCGCTAACGCTAAGATCAATCCAACGAATGTTTCTTATGCAATACATCTCGGAGATTGATCAATTGTCGAGTTACCCGAGCATCGATACGGAAGTGCTGCGTACCTTTGTCGCCATCGCCGACCAGGGCGGTTTCACCCGGGCCGGGGAATTGGTCAATCGCACCCAGTCTGCCGTCAGCATGCAGATGAAGCGGCTGGAAGAAGATGTCTTGCAGCGACGGCTGTTCGAGCGTGACGGGCGCCAGGTCAAGCTCACCGCCGAAGGCCAGGTATTGCTGGGTTACGCCCGGCGGATCCTCAAGTTGCACAGCGAAGTGTTCAATACCCTGCGCGAACCGCACATGGTCGGCACGGTGCGCATCGGCACGCCGGACGACTACGTGATGCGTTTTTTGCCAGGCATCCTGCAACGCTTCGCCCAGTTCTATCCTCTGATCGAAATCGAAGTGCACTGCGAGTCGTCCAAGCAACTGCTGTTGCGCCAGGACCTGGATCTGTCCATCGTCACCCGTAAACCGGGGGACGAAATCGGCCAACTGCTGCGCAAGGAGCGCTTTGTCTGGGCCGAAGCCGCCTGCTTCAACGTCCATGAACAAACACCGCTACCGCTGGCAATGTTCAACAGTGACTGTTTCTGCCGGCAATGGGCCTGCAATGCGCTGGATGCCATGGGCCGCGATTATCGCGTGGCGTACAACAGCTCGAGCCTGTCGGCGCTCATGGCGGTGGTGGGTGCCGGCCTGGCAATCACGGCGCAACTGGAAAGCCTGCTGACCCCGGACATGCGCGTATTGGGCGAGGCCGAAGACCTGCCGGAACTGCCCGAGGCCAGCATCATGCTGATCCGCAACCTGCACAACCCGTCGCCGATCACCGAGTGCCTGGCCGAACACATCGTCGAAGGTTTCAAACTTTAAAGGCGAGCAACACCGCGCACAGCACCAGGAAACCGCAGAACAGCCCGCGCAACAACCGCTCCGGCAAGGCGTGGGCGACTTTCACCCCCCAACTGATGCTCAGCAGGCCACCGACGGCCAGCGGCAGGCCGATGCTCCAGTCCACTTCGTGGTGAAACGCATACGTGGCGAGGGTCACGCCGGTACTGGGCAACGCCAGCGCCAGGGACAAGCCTTGGGCAACCACCTGGCTGGTGCCAAAAATGCTGGTCAGGATCGGCGTGGCGACAACGGCCCCGCCGACGCCGAACAAGCCGCCCATGGTGCCGGATGCGGCTCCCAGCACGCCGAGCCATGGCCAACCATGACGCATCTGCGCCGACGCGGGTGCAGTGGCGGCGAACATGCGCACCAGGTTGTACAGCGTCAGCGCGATCAGGAACGCCACGAAGCCGATTCGCATGCTGTCCGCGTCGATCCCCACGGCCCAGATCGAGCCGAGCCAGGCAAAGCAGAAGCCCATGGAAGCCAACGGCAGGACATGGCGCAATTCGATGCGATTGCGCTGGTGATAGCGCCACAACGCAAGCATGACATTGGGCACCACCATGACCAGCGCCGTACCTTGGGCGAGTTGCTGGTCGAGACCGAACCAGACGCCCAGCACCGGAATTGCAATCAACCCGCCACCAATGCCGAACAATCCCCCAAGGGTGCCTAACACGGCACCGAACGCCACAAAAATTACAAATTCGATCACAGACGATTCCCCTTTCATCAGGACGCTTATCCTACGCAGTCGGCGCCAGCGGGGGAACGTAACATCTGATCAGAACGTCAGAATTATCTGGCGCATTAAAGGTTCGCCCGCTAGATTTGTCACGACCATTGATTGAAGGTTTTTGCCATGAGCACCCCGCGCGACACCCCCGAAGCCTGCGAAGCCCTGTTGCTCGACAACCAGGTCTGTTTCGCCCTGCACTCCACGTCGCTGCTGATGACCAAGGTCTATAAGCCGCTGCTACAGGCCCTCGGCCTGACTTATCCGCAATACCTGGCGATGATGGTGTTGTGGGAAAAGGACGGATTGACCGTCGGTGAAATCAGCACGCGCCTGCTGACCGACCCCGGCTCGCTGACCCCACTGCTCAAGCGCCTGGAAGCCGAAGGCCTGTTGAGCCGCACCCGTAGCCGTGAGGACGAACGCGTGGTGATTGTCGAACTCACCGAACAGGGCCGTGCCCTGCAGCAAAAGGCCCTCGACATCCCCCAATGCATCCTCGCCGCCAGCGGCCAGACCCTGGAGCAGTTGAAGAAGCTGCAACTGGACCTGCAGGCACTGCGCGGGCATTTGCAAGACAGCCTCTGACTTTCCCCTGTGGGAGCGGGCTTGCTCGCGAAGGCGTCAGCACATCCGATATCCCCGCCAACTGATCCTCCGCTATCGCGAGCAAGCTCGCTCCCACATTGGATTTCTGGTGTCCGCAAAAATCTGCGTCATCCAGCAGACCTTTGGGGGAGCGAGCTTGCTCGCGATAGCGGCAGCCCTGTCTACCAGATCCCTCCTCAAAAAAAATTTCAACACCACAAAGCAGCTCTAGCTCAAGGGTTACACGCCCTTTCAGCGTCTAAAATTCAACTCGCCTCGAAAATTTAACTTGCGCACTAAATATTAGCGCTATACATTTGCCTCACACCTACTTAGCGCGCAAACATTTAGCGCAATAACACCAACCCCGAAACGAGGCTCTCATCATGCAAACGCTCTACACCGCAATCGCAACCTCCACCGGCGGCCGTGATGGTCGTGCGATCTCCAGTGACAATATCCTCGACGTCAAACTCGCCACGCCCAAGGAACTCGGCGGTGCAGGCGGTGCGGCGACCAACCCTGAGCAACTGTTCGCCGCCGGCTACTCGGCTTGCTTCATCGGTGCCCTGAAATTCGTGGCCGGCCAGAGCAAACGCAAGATCCCGGACGACGCCTCGATTACCGCCCATGTCGGCATCGGCCAGATCCCTGGCGGTTTCGGCCTGGACATCGACCTGCACATCAGCCTGCCGGGCCTGGACCAGGGCGACGCGCAAAGCCTGGTGGACGCCGCTCACCGAGTCTGCCCGTATTCCAACGCCACCCGCGGCAACGTCGATGTGCGCCTGCACGTAACCGTCTGACCACCGAACCCTGGACCCGAACTTAAGGAGATACACATGAACACGCTCAGCAAAGCCTTGACCGGCACCCTTCTCGCCCTCAGCGTCAGCAGTGCCTTCGCCGACGGCATCGTCGAACACAACACCCAGGCGTTTCTCGACGCGCTGAACGCCGGCACCGGCAAGCCACTGGAGCAGCTGTCGCCCAAGGACGCCCGCGCCGTATTGGTGGGCGCCCAGGCGGGGGTCAAACTGACCTTGCCCAAGGCCGACGTCAGCGAGAAAACCATCCAGGTCGATGGCCAGCCGATCAGCCTGACCATCGTTCGCCCCGCCGGGGTCACGGGTGAGTTGCCGGTGTTCATGTTCTTCCACGGCGGTGGCTGGGTACTGGGCGACTTCCCGACCCACGAACGGCTGGTTCGGGATCTGGTGGCGGGTTCGGGTGCTGTCGCGGTGTTCGTCAACTACACGCCTTCACCCGAGGCGCATTACCCGGTGGCGATCAACCAGGCCTACGCCGCCACGAAATGGGTGGCCGAACACGGCAAGCAGATCAACGTCGACGGCAAGCGCCTGGCCGTGGTGGGCAACAGCGTCGGCGGCAACATGGCGGCGGTCGTGGCCTTGATGGCGAAGGACAAAGGCACACCGGCGATCCGTTTCCAGGCATTGCTGTGGCCGGTGACCGATGCCAGCTTCGAGACGGCGTCCTACAACCAGTTCGCCGAAGGGCACTTCCTCAGTAAAAACATGATGAAGTGGTTCTGGGACAACTACACCACCGATGCCGGGCAACGCGGCGAGATCTATGCCTCGCCACTGCGGGCCAGTACCGCACAACTCAAGGGCCTGCCGCCAGCGCTGGTGCAGACCGCCGAGGCCGATGTCTTGCGCGATGAAGGCGAAGCCTATGCCCGCAAGCTGGACGCGGCCGGTGTGCCCGTCACGGCGGTGCGCTACAACGGCATGATCCACGACTATGGATTGCTCAACGTGGTCAGCCAGGTGCCAGCGGTGCGCTCGGCGATGTTACAGGCGTCCGAAGAGCTCAAGCAGCACTTGAAATAACTGGGCTCCGGAGCCTTTGTGGCGAGGGCTGTGGGAGCAAGGCTTGCCCGCGATGAAAGCGGCGCGGTGCCTCTGGAATCGAGGTGTCTGTATCGCGAGCAAGCTTTGCTCCCACACAAGCTCCCGCTGTCCCCCGGTCTAACAGAAGGCAGCGCAAATAAAAAAGCCCGACTCAATGGTCGGGCTTTTTTTTCATACACAAGACTTCGCTTATTTAGCGCGGCCTTTGTAGGAACCGCCTTCGCGGGTATCGATCTCGATCATGTCGCCGATTTCGATGAAGTCGGCAACCGACAGCTCGGTACCGTTCTTCAGTTTGGCAGGTTTCATGACCTTGCCGGAAGTGTCACCGCGAGCGGAACCTTCGGTGTAGTCAACCTGACGCACGATGGTGGTCGGCAGTTCTACGGAAACCAGGCGCTCTTCGAAGAATACGGCTTCGCAGACGTCGGTCATGCCTTCTTCGATGAATGGCAGAACGCTTTCGATGTCTTCGGCGTTCAGCTCGTACATGGTGTAGTCAGTGGTGTCCATGAACGTGTAGGTGTCGCCGCTGATGAAGGACAGGGTCGCTTCTTTGCGGTCGAGGATCACGTCGTCCAGTTTGTCGTCGGCGCTGTAGACGATCTCGGTCTTGTAACCGGTCAGCAGGTTCTTCAGCTTGGTCTTCATGATCGCGCTGTTACGACCCGACTTGGTGAACTCAGCTTTCTGAACCAGCCAAGGATCGTTTTCGAGACGGATCACGGTCCCGGGTTTCAGTTCTTTACCAGTTTTCATTGCGAATATCCGAATTTGGATGGGATTTACAAAAATCTAGGCCGCGTATCATATCCAATTTCCATAAAACTTCACCAGCGCTGCGGCAAGATCGGGGCGCGAGGCCTGTTCCAGACACCACGCCTGGGCATGTTCGGCCAGTTCCTGCTGCTCTTGGCGAGTCGCTTTCCAATGTTCGGCCATGTCCTGGCCGGCATTCCAGGCCCGCCAAAGACCGCTGATCGCTTTTTCCGCCGTTTCCGAAAGCCCCTGGGTGTAGAGCCTGAGAAATGCCTCGAGCTTTTCCAGGTGGACATCTTCTTCCTGCTGGTAGATATGCCAGAGCATCGGCCGACCGGCCCATTGGGCGCGCACAAAGGAGTCTTCGCCACGCACGGCATTGAAATCACAGCACCACAGCAATTGGTCGTACTGATCCTGGCGGACGAACGGCAGCACCTGCACCGTCAGCGCGCCGCGTCGATGCAGCGCACCGGCCTTCAGGTCTTCGACCCCGAGCCACCGCTCGACATCGCCCAGCACCCGCCCTTCGGGGACCAGCACATGAAACGCCTGGGCATCGGTTGCCATCGCGTCAAACCAGCTCGCCAAACCTTCGTTCTCGTAGGCAAACAACGAGATCAGGCAGGTCTCCGGTGCCCGCTCGACGCCCAAGCCTTGCAGGAAACGGCGTTGTGCCTCGGCATCCTGCTGAAATTGCCGACGACGTTCCAGCAGACCGGCCTCACGCAGCAAGCCACCGGTTCCCTCCCGAAAGCCCGGGAAAAAGAAATATTTCTGCACGTGCTTGTATTTGACCGACGGTAAGCCGTGACAGCCGATCACCCAGTCTTCGGCGCTCAAATAATCGAGGTTCATCCACAAGGGCGTTGTCTGGCGCTCGGCCATCGCCTCCATGTAGGCACTCGGCAACTGGCAGGCAAACGCGGCGATCACCACCTCGGCGGCTTCGGTGGACGGCCAGTCCGCAGGCCAGTGGCACACTTGCACACCCTGCTGCCATTGCTCGGACAGGGTGATATCGATTTGCGGACACAGCCGTTCGAAAGCACGCAGGTCGTCGACCCACAGCCGCACCGCACATGGGTGCTCGGCCACCAATTGCCGAGCCAGGCGCCAAGTGACACCGATGTCGCCATAGTTATCGACGACGGTGCAAAAAATATCCCAGCGCACAGCCATTCCCGACTCCCCATGACAAAGGCCTGATTGTCCCGAATAAACCGATCGCGCAGAAGAGCCGACGGCGATTAATCTTCATGCGACAATCAGCGCCTGCCCATGACCCTGCCAGGAAGCAGCCATGCCCGATCACTCGACACCCTCGCGCCTTACGGCTTTGCAATTGACTTTCAGCATTGCCCTGGGCCTGTGGCTGGGGTTCCTGGCCATCGTGTTGACGGGCTGGCTGCTGTCCAGATTCCTGTTCAACGAACAACTGGCACCGGTGGCCGCCGCCGTCCATCAACTGGCGCAACCACCGGCGGTGCAACCGGCCCCGGAGCCGGAGCCGGAGCCGCCCGCGCCGATGTTCGAGCAGTATCAGCAGAACCTGCAACGGAACGAACAGCGCCAGGCGCTTGATCAGGCCCGCAGTAATCCGCGCAACCTGTCCAACCCCAAGTGCCAGTTCTGGTTGCAACAGGACCAGAATGCGCCCAGTGAAAAAAGCCGCGCCAACGTGCTGCAATTCTGCGAATGATATGAACAAACAGACCGTCCACCAGTTGATTCTCGACAAGCTCAAGATTGATCTCGACATCGCCGAACGCGCCGCGCAGACCGCCTACGAAACCGCAACCCACGAAGAAAACATCGCCGAAAACAAGTACGACACCCTGGGTCTCGAGGCGTCCTACCTCGCCGCCGGACAAGCCAGGCGCGTGGAAGAAATCCGCCAGGCCCTCACCCTTTGCCAAAACCTGGCGTTGAGGCCTTACGACGAGCAGCGCGGTATTCAGGTCGGCACATTGATTGGGCTGGAAGATGAGGACGGCCGCCAGCAATGGCTCTTCCTCGGGCCGGATGCGGCCGGCTTGAAGGTTTCGCTGGTGGGTCAGCCGATCACCGTCATCACCCCTCGCTCACCGCTGGGCCGAGGCCTGCTCGGCAAGTTCGAAGGGGATGAAGTCGAGATCGTGGTCGCGGGCGCCCGGCAACAGTTCGCTGTCACCGAGGCGATTTAGGCAGGTAACGCTTTTAGTGCACCGGCAGTTCGACGCCGTCGAACAGCTCTTCGAGTTCCTGCTTGTTGTGGCACTGGATGGCCTTGGCCATGACTTCCCGGGTCAGGTGCGGCGCGAACTTCTCGATGAAATCGCACATGAAACCCCGCAGGAAGGTGCCACGACGGAAGCCGATCTTGGTCACGCTGGACTCGAACAACTCGCTGGCATCCAACACCACCAGATCACTGTCGAGCTTGGTATCGACGGCCATTTTCGCGACGATGCCCACGCCCAGGCCCAAGCGGACGTAAGTCTTGATCACGTCGGCGTCGGCGGCAGTGAACACCACTTTCGGCGTCAGGCCACGATGGCTGAAGGCTTCGTCGAGCTTGGAACGACCGGTGAAACCGAACACGTAGGTCACGATCGGGTATTCGGCCAGGGCTTCGAGGGTCAGCTTCGGCAGCTTGGTCAACGGATGTCCCTGGGGCACGACCACGCAGCGGTTCCAGCGGTAGCACGGCATCATCACCAGGTCCCCGAACAACTCCAGGGCCTCGGTGGCAATGGCAAAATCCACCGTGCCGTCGGCGGCCATCTCGGCGATCTGCATCGGCGACCCTTGGTGCATGTGCAGCGCCACGTCGGGGTATTGCTTGATGAAATTGCTGATCACCGGCGGCAGCGCATAGCGGGCCTGGGTGTGGGTGGTGGCGATCGACAGGGTGCCTTTTTTCTCGTTGGAGAACTCCTGGGCGATCTGCTTGATGCTTTCGACCTTGCGCAGGATCTCGCCAGCCGTGGTGATGATACGCTCACCGGCCGGGGTCACGCGGGTCAGGTGCTTGCCGCTGCGGGCGAAGACTTCGACGCCCAGTTCGTCTTCCAACAGGCGGATCTGCTTGCTGATGCCGGGTTGCGACGTGTAGAGGCTTTGGGCAGTAGCGGAAACGTTGAGGTCGTGGTGCGCCACTTCCCAGATGTAGCGCAGTTGTTGAAGCTTCATATGTATCCCTCAAAGCAGTTGGACGCCACGGGCATCAGCGACGGTATATAACTATATGGAAGGTTTCGACAATAAATCTAGAACTTTTTATAAAACGCCATCATTTAGCCTCAAGCCTCACCCTGGCGTCGGCGCTGCACCAGGGGAACCAGGTAGACCGGCACCCGGGATAACTGCAATACCCGCGCGGCGGTCCTGCCCAAAGGGGTTTCACCGCTCGCTCCTTGGCAATGACTGCCTACGATCAGCAAATCCACAGAGAGTTTCGCAGCCTGTTCCAGGATGACCTGGGAAGGGTCGCCCTGATACACCCTGACCGACTTGATCAGTTTCAAGTCCTGTTGCCCTTCTCCCAATTCCTCACGGAAACTGTCGAGCACCCGCTGCTCGATATTGGCCATCACCGTATTCAGACCTTGGCGATGGAATTCGTTCAGCGCCTGCTCGTCGAGATAGCTTTGCAACACCGATTCGGCGAACAGCCCCATCGGTTCTACCGCATGCACCACATACAACTCGGCTTCAAACGTCCGTGCCAGCGCCAAGGCATGCTGCATCACATAAGGGGCATAAAGACCCAGGTCTGTGGCGTACAGCATCGAACGAATCATGTGACCTCCTCGCGTGCCAGAATGGCGGAGATTGATTCAGCTTAGCAGCGCCTTGGAGACTGCGACGTGCGGCCTGACGTCCCGGCCTCGAGGACGTCAGGGCTTTATTTCGTTACTGATGCCATGGGGCACGTGACCGGTGGCGACCACCTCCCGGGCCAGTTCGCAGTGGCCGGTCTGGTCATCGAAAAACACATCGGCGGCGAAGGCCTCCAGGAACGCCGACTTGGTCAGGCCGCCAAGAAACAACGACTCGTCCAGACGGATATCCCATTCACGCAAGGTCCGGATGACCCGCTCGTGGGCCGGTGCCGAACGGGCCGTCACCAGTGCCGTGCGAATGGGGCAAGCGTCCTCGGGGAACTCGCGCTGCAGCGCATTGAGCGCCGCCAGGAAGCCCTTGAACGGCCCGCCCCGCAGCGGCTCTCGGGCAGACTGTCGCTCGCTGGCCTGGAAGGCTTCCAGCCCCCCAGCCTGATAGACACGCTCCGACTCGTCGGAAAACAGCACCGCATCACCGTCGAACGCAATGCGCAATTCCCCGCTGGCGGCACGACTGGCCCCACCCGACAGGATGGTCGCCGCGGCAAACCCGGCGTCCAGGGCGCTGCGCACGTCTTCAGCGTGGGTGGACAAGAACAGGTCGCAGCCGAATGCCTTGAGGTACGGGTAAGGACTGCGACCACCGACGAAGGCCGCGCGCGAAATCGCCAGCCCGTAATGATGAATCGAGTTGAACACCCGAAGGCCGGTGTCGGCACTGTTGCGCGACACCAGGATCACCTCGACCCGGGCACGTCCCAGGTGTTCGTTGAGGTCCAGCAGTTTCTGCACGAGAGCGAAGGCGTCCCCCGGCGCGAGGACTTCGTCTTCATGCTCGATCTGGTATTGCCGATAGGCCTCGACGCCACTCGACAGGTACACCTTGTGGCTTTCCCTCAGGTCGAACAGCGCCCGCGACGAAATCGCCAGCACCAGTTTGTCGTCGATGTTGTTTACCATGCCGCTCCCCCTTTCGCCCCGCTCAGCGGTTATTGCGATCCATGAACGCCAACGCCTGATACAAGGCCTCGATTTTCGGCAGCTCACACCCTGCCGCTTTCGCCGCCGCCAATGGCCGGCCGTAGATCGCGTCCACCTCCAGCGCACGTTTGTGGGAATAATCGTGGTACATGCTCGGCCAGTAATCGGGCATCTTCTCGGTCATCGTGAACAGGTACTCGGCGTAACCCGGCGCGATGTGATGCCCGCAGGCTTGCGCACCGCGGACCACCTCCGCCATCAATGCCTGGATCAATTCGCGGCTATGGTCGTTGGCCATCAGCGGCGTGGTACTGGCGCCCAGCAGAACCGAAAGACCGTTGTACGGCACATTCCACACCAGCTTCTGCCAGCGGGCCTGTTGCAGGCCAGGCATGGCCTGGGCTTCGATACCAGCGCTGCGGAACAGCGTCGCCGCCTCTTCGACGATCGCCATGCGTTGTGCCTGATCGGCGCAGGGACCGCTGTGATAACCGACGTTGACCGCGCCAAGTGCCTGGTGGGCGACGACGCCCGGGCCGACGCGATGCACGCAGATCAGGCACAGGCCACCCAGCAGGTGCAACGAATCGGGCAGCAACGGTCGAAGGTTGTCCTCGACGTCCAGGCCGTTCTGCAGCAACAGGACTTTTGCCCCATCAGCGGCCGCCTGGGCAATGGCCGGAGCCAGGTCGGCATTGCTGGTGGTCTTGGCGCCGACCAGCAGCCAGTCGCAAGGCGGCATGTCGGTCGCCGAGCGATAGGCCTGGACGGGGTCGAGGGCCAGCGCGCCATGGACCGCGCTGTCGATGCGCAAACCGGCTTCGGCCACGGCAGCAAATTCGCTGCGCAGTAGAAAGTGCACGTCAAAACCGGCACGGGCCAGCATCACGCCATAAAACCCGCCAATCGCCCCGGTGCCGATCATCCCGATCCGCGGTTTAACCCCTGCCTGCATCGTTGCAACTCTCCTGGTAAAAGCCCCTGCACACTATCAGTGCGAGCAGCATGGCATGCAATCTTCATTACATCTGCTCACGAATCTGTCGCAGAGCCTTCTCCAAGGCCCTTTCCCCAGCCTATAGGGCATTAAACCCGTCCCAGCCCATTGTCGAGCCACCTCGTAACGCGATAAGGTTCGGCTCCCCGACGCGCTTAAAATCCGCTGTGCACCGCCGCGCGGGGATCGCTGGCGGCCGGCACCCGTGACCTGACGAGTAACACGATGGCTGATTTACCGATCAATGACCTTAACGTCGCCTCCAACGAGACCCTCATCACGCCTGACCAGCTCAAGCGCGATATTCCCCTGAGCGACGCTGCCCTGCGCACCGTGACCAAGGGCCGGGAAGTCATTCGCAACATCCTGGACGGCACCGACCATCGCCTGTTCGTGGTCATCGGCCCCTGCTCGATCCATGACATCAAGGCCGCCCACGAATACGCCGAGCGCTTGAAAGTGCTGGCCGCGGAAGTCTCCGACACCTTGTACCTGGTCATGCGCGTGTATTTCGAGAAACCTCGGACCACCGTCGGCTGGAAAGGCCTGATCAACGACCCGTACCTGGATGACTCCTTCAAGATCCAGGACGGCCTGCACATCGGTCGCCAGTTGCTGCTGGACCTGGCGGAAATGGGCCTGCCCACCGCCACCGAAGCCCTCGACCCGATCTCGCCGCAGTACCTGCAGGACTTGATCAGCTGGTCGGCCATCGGCGCGCGCACCACCGAATCCCAGACCCACCGCGAAATGGCCTCCGGCCTGTCGTCGGCGGTGGGCTTCAAGAACGGCACCGACGGCGGTCTCACCGTGGCGATCAACGCCTTGCAGTCGGTTTCCAGCCCGCACCGCTTCCTGGGTATCAACCAGGAAGGTGGCGTGTCGATCGTCACCACCAAGGGCAACGCCTACGGTCACGTGGTGCTGCGCGGTGGCAACGGCAAGCCGAACTACGACTCGGTCAGCGTCGCCCTGTGCGAGCAGGCGCTGAACAAGGCCAAGATCAAGCCGAACATCATGGTCGATTGCAGCCACGCCAACTCCAACAAGGACCCGGCGCTGCAACCACTGGTGATGGAGAACGTGGCCAACCAGATCCTGGAAGGCAACCAGTCGATTATCGGCTTGATGGTCGAAAGCCACTTGAACTGGGGCTGCCAGGCGATCCCGAAAGACCTCGCCGACTTGCAGTACGGTGTCTCCATCACCGATGCCTGCATCGACTGGAGCGCGACCGAGAACACCCTGCGCAGCATGCACGCCAAGCTCAAGGACGTGCTGCCGAAGCGTCAGCGCAGCTGATCGGCCTGCTTCAACGCATAAAAAACAACGCATAAAAAAACGCCGGACTGAAAAGTCCGGCGTTTTTTTATGGGGAATCCGTTTTCTCAGAGCTTCGCCGCGTGCCGCTGGTGACGCTCCATGTAACGCTCCACATAGGAGCAGGACGGGATCACCGTGTAGCCCATTTCTTCAGCGTACTGCAGCGCCCTTTCGGTCAGCGCCGCCGCGATGCCCCGGCCACGCAAGGCGTTGGGCACGAAGGTACGATAGATATCCAGGGTCTGCTTGCCCAGGTCCATGTAGGTCAGATAGGCACGATGACCGTCCACATTGGTCTCGAACTGATGACCAGCCTGGTCATGGTGGATGGTAACCGCCTCGCTCATCACTACTCCTCGCGGGTCTGAATGCCGACCCCTACCTTACCGATGTTTTTCCGGCGAAGGAACATCTACGCCACCCCGTGCCTTCCTGGTCACCGAGCGCCAAAAACGATCCGCTCAAACCCGAGCACGTCGTGAATAGTAGGCACCAATGACGCAAATGCTCAAGGCACGCCTGTCATCGAAGGGGTAAACCTGGTCGGGTTTATCGATTGAGCGCCATCGTCGCGCTGTAGTCGATCACGGTGCAATAGCTGAACATCGCCAGTTGTTGAGTCTTGAGACGAGCGCGCGTAGTTAAAGTCACCGCCAATACCAACAAAGATGCCTGGGGCGCTGCACAAAAAATGTACAAAAGTGTAGGTGAATCAATAAACAACGACGTTAGCGAGGGCTGCAAGAGTTCTTCCAGGCTGCGGAACTTTTCTTCGTCGACGCGCTCCAGCCAAGGGCTTGGGGCTGTATATTTTTTCAACACGCCTAAGAAAAGTTGCTCGAAAAAGAATCACCGCCTACAATTTTTTTGCTTCTTGCGCTACGTCAGTTTACTTACTACAAGTAATGGGTAGTATGTACGCCGGCTAACTCCTCAGTCTGGGGAGACAGTCACTAATAGAAAGTCCTTGAAGGGGAAACCGATGAACAACGTTCTGAAATTCTCTGCTCTGGCCCTGGCCGCAGTTCTGGCTACCGGTTGCAGCAGCGCATCGAAAGAAACCGAAGCACGTCTGACTGCTACCGAAGACGCAGCAGCTCGCTCCCAGGCTCGTGCAGACGAAGCTTACCGTAAAGCTGATGAAGCTCTGGCTGCTGCTCAAAAAGCACAACAGACTGCTGACGAAGCTAACGAGCGTGCTCTGCGCATGCTGGAAAAAGCTAGCCGCAAGTAATAGTCCTTCGGGATTGTTATCGAGCCGACCCATTTTTGGGTCGGCTTTTTATTGCCTGGTGTTTTAGCAGGCGATAAAAAACCCGCCGACATCGCGAAACGTCGGCGGGTTGCTTTAGAGGTTTTTACTGTTGTAAATCGATCGGCGCGCTCGATACCATCGGTGCCGAGGTATTGGGGACAGCGATTTCTACCGGCAGGCCATCTTCGGCCGCCACCACGTCCCGCACCACGTCCCAGTTCATGCGCAGGTTGCTGGTGATGTCTTCACGCTTGAGCATCGCGTTGATCACCGCGGTGTGCTTGTCCACCACCGACGGGTTGCCCTTGTCGTCCAACGGCGTATGCGCTTCCAGGTACACCTTGCCACCGCTCAAGCCCAGCTTGTAGGGGTCGTTGATGATCCGCACCGACGTGCCCACCGGCACCATGCCGGCCATTTCCAGTACGTTGTTGTTGAACATCCGGAAGCAACCATGGCTGGTCCGCATGCCGATGCCAAACTTCTTGTTCGAACCGTGGATCAGATAGCCCGGGGTACCCAAGGTGAACTTGAAAGGCCCCAGCGGGTTATCAGGGCCGGCGGGCACGACATTCGGCAACGGGTCGCCGTCGGCGGCGTGTTCGGCCTTGATCGAGGCAGGCGGCGTCCAGGTCGGGTTCGGCGTCTTGGCGATGATGCTGGTGTGGGCGATCGGCGAACCCCAGCCCTCACGGCCAATCCCCAGTGGGAAGGTGTAGACCACGTTCCGGCCCTTGGGGAAATAGTAGAGACGGTACTCGGCCAGATTGATCACGATGCCCTCGCGCGGGCCCGGCGGCAGGATGAAGCGAGTGGGCAGCACGATCTCGGTGCCAGCGCCCGGCAACCAGGGATCGACCCCCGGGTTGGCGGCGACCATCTCGCTGTAGCCCAGGTCATAGGTAGTGCCCAGGTCGGCGAAGGTGTCTTCGTATTTGGCCTTGATGACTTGCACCTGGCCAATGATGTCTTCACCCGGCGGTGGCAGAGGCAGCTCGAGTGCGGCAACGGGGCCCGCCATACACAAGGCGGCAAGAGACAGGCAGCGGGCGACGGCAGGCAAGCGCGGCAACATCCGGGAAATCCTTCGCAGATCGAACAGGGGTATGAAAACGGCGATTGTACACTGCCACCTGTTATTTCGGGGAGAGCGGTACGCAGGCGTCCGATGCGCAGCATGTCTGGAACTGAAATGAAACCTGTGGGAGCGAGCTTGCTCGCGATAGCGGTGGGTCTGCTGGCATTAGTGTTGAATGTGCCGCCCTCATCGCGAGCAAGCTCGCTCCCACACTGGAGCAAGGGATCACAACTCGAACCGCAACTCCGGCCAGATCGGCGAGGTGCCGCGCTTCTGGGACTCTAGGATCGCCCGGCACAGCGAGCACAGGCGATGATCCTGGAAAATCTTGCGATCGACGCCGGACCAGCGCGGCTGGGCCGGCAGCAGGCTGCCGCAGAGGGTCCGGTCGGCCGAGCCACCGAGTTCCAGTTGCCGGGTTACCAGGTGCACCCGTACTTCCTGGCAGGCGAACAGATCCAGCTGCTCGTCAGGCTCGATCAGTTGGTAGGCAAACAGGGACCAGGCGGGACGCGGCATCGGGGGCTCCAAATCGGGGGCGCCACATTAGCCGAAAGCCCGCCGGTAGAAAAGCGTCAAAGCAGCGGTTTGAGCGTCGGCCAGACATTTTCCAGCAACTTGTCCTGGGCTGCGACGGACGGGTGCAATCCGTCGGCTTGCATCATGGCTGGAACGCCCCCGATGTCCTTGAGGAAAAATGGCACCAGCGGGACTTTTTTCTCCTCGGCCAGGGTGCTGTAGACCCGGCTAAAGGCCTCGGTGTAGCGGCGTCCGTAATTGGGCGGCAATTGCATGCCCAGCAAAAGCACCTTGGCACCGCTGGCGCGGGCGCTGTCGATCATCGCTGCAAGGTTTTGTTGCAATTGTGTTGGCGGTTGTCCGCGCAAGCCATCGTTGCCACCCAGCTCCAGGATCACCAGGTCCGGTTTATGGGCTGCAAGCAGCGCCGGCAGCCGCGCCTGACCTCCGGCGCTGGTGTCTCCGCTGATGGAGGCATTGACCACTTTATCGTCAAAACCCTCGGCCTTGAGCCGTTGTTCGAGCAACGACACCCATCCTTGCCGGGTATCCAGGCCGAAAGCCGCGCTGATACTATCGCCAACGATCAGGACTGTACCCGCCGCTGCGTTCTGGGCCATGCACATCAAGGCCAGGCCGGCACTCAAAAACCACACACGCATCGGATTCTCCATGGGCTCAAGCATTCTCACCGCGACGGACCTTAGCAAAGTGGTCGCCAGCGCGGAAGGTGAACTGACCATCCTGCACGAACTCAGCCTGGAACTGAACAAAGGCGACAGCCTGGCCATCGTCGGCGCGTCCGGTTCCGGCAAATCCACCCTCCTGGGCCTGCTGGCCGGCCTCGACCTGCCCAGCAGCGGCGAAGTCACGCTCGCCGGCCAGGCCCTCAGCGCGCTGGATGAAGACCAGCGGGCGCGGATCCGCGCCGAGCATGTCGGTTTCGTCTTCCAGTCGTTCCAGTTGCTCGACAGCCTCAATGCATTGGAAAACGTCATGCTGCCGCTGGAACTGGACGGCCGCAAGGATGCCCGCGAACGCGCCACGCAACTGTTGCAGCGCGTCGGCCTGGGCCAGCGCCTGACCCATTCACCGCGCCAGCTCTCCGGCGGCGAGCAGCAACGGGTGGCGATTGCCCGCGCCTTTGCCGCCGAGCCCGATGTGCTGTTTGCCGACGAACCCACCGGCAACCTCGACAGCCACACCGGCGAACGCATCAGCGACCTGCTGTTCGAACTGAACAAGGAACGCGGCACGACCCTGGTGCTGGTCACCCATGATGAACGCCTGGCCCATCGCTGCCGGCGCCTGATCCGACTTGAAGCCGGCGAGATGGTCGCCCCTCTGGAGCCTTGATGGCACGTTTGCCGCTGTTGCGCCTGTTCAGTCTCGCTGTCCGTCAATTGCTTCGCGATGCCCGCGCCGGTGAGTTGCGGGTGTTGTTCTTTGCCTTGCTGGTGGCCGTGGCGGCGAGTACCGCCATCGGTTACTTCGGTGCCCGCCTCAACGGCGCGATGATGATGCGCGCCACCGAATTCCTCGGTGCCGACCTGCTGCTCGAAGGCAGCTCGCCGGCCCGCCTTGAGCAGATCCGCAGCGGCACCGAACTGGGGCTGGAACACGCCCGGGTGGTGGAGTTCTCCAGTGTCGTGGCCACCGACAATGGCATCCAGCTGTCCAGCGTCAAGGCCGCCGATGACAACTACCCTCTGCGCGGAGAGCTGAAAAGCACCCCCGCCCCATTCGCGCCGGAAGAAACCGGCGGACGTCCGAACCCTGGCGAGGCCTGGGTCGAGGCACGCCTGCTGACGGCACTGGACCTGAAGATCGGCGACAGCATCGACGTTGGCAACCAGACCCTGCGGTTGGCCCGAGTGCTGACGTATGAGCCGGATCGCGCCGGCAACTTCTACAGCCTCACCCCGCGGGTGCTGATCAACCTCAAGGACCTGGAGGCCACCGGCGTGGTGCAACCGGGCAGCCGTGTCAGCTATCGCGACCTGTGGCGCGGCCCGGCGCCGGCCCTGCAGACCTATCGCGATCTGGTCAAGCCTGGCCTTGAACCCAACCAGCGCCTGCAGGATGCCCGCGACGGCAACCGCCAGATCGGCGGCGCCCTGGGCAAGGCCGAGCGCTACCTGAACATGGCCAGCCTGGTGGCGGTGTTGCTGTCCGGGGTCGCTGTCGCGCTCTCGGCCAACCGCTTTGCCACCCGACGCTTCGATGCCAGCGCGCTGCTGCGTTGCCTGGGCCTGTCACGCCGGGAAACCATGGTGCTGTTCAGCCTGCAATTGA
Source organism: Pseudomonas sp. Soil_N_39 (assembly GCF_057655955.1). Taxonomy (NCBI): domain Bacteria; kingdom Pseudomonadati; phylum Pseudomonadota; class Gammaproteobacteria; order Pseudomonadales; family Pseudomonadaceae; genus Pseudomonas; species Pseudomonas sp. Soil_N_39. The sequence continues at coordinate 281,906 of NZ_JBDGLI010000005.1, read as the reverse complement.
CGGTGCTGGGCCTGCTCGCCAGTATCAGCGGCGCCCTGCTCGGCTGGGTCGCCCAACTGGGTCTGTTCGCCCTGCTGCATGACTTGCTGCCGACCACCGTTCCGCCGGGCGGCCTGCTGCCGGCGATCGCCGGGATCGGCACCGGGCTGGTGGCGCTGGCGGGGTTCGCCCTGCCGCCACTGGCTGCGCTGGGGCGAGTGCCGCCATTGCGCGTGCTGCGCCGGGACATGCTGCCGATCCCCTCCAGTTCCTGGGTGATCTACGGTGCGGCACTGGGTGCCTTGGGCCTGATCATGTGGCGCCTGAGCCTGGACCTGGTCCTGACCTTCGCCTTGTTGGGTGGTGGCGTCGTTGCCGCGCTGGTGCTCGGCGGCTTGTTGTTGCTGCTGCTCCAGAGCCTGCGTCGCCTGCTGGCCCGCGCCGCCCTGCCCTGGCGGCTGGGCCTCGGCCAACTGCTGCGCCATCCGTTGGCGGCGGCCGGCCAGGCCCTGGCGTTCGGCCTGATCCTGCTGTCCATGGCATTGATCGCGCTGCTGCGCGGTGAATTGCTGGACACCTGGCAAAACCAGTTGCCCAAAAACGCGCCGAACTATTTCGCCCTGAACATCCTGCCCAACGACAAGCAGGCCTTCACCGACAAGCTGCTGGCACTGTCGGCGCAATCGGCCCCGCTCTACCCTGTGGTCCCCGGACGTCTGATCAGCATCAATGGCGAACCGGCCAAGGAGTTCGTCACCAAGGATTCAGCGGGTGACCGGGCGCTGCAACGCGACCTGAGCCTGACCTGGGCCGCGGACCTGCCGGCGGGCAACGTCGTCACCGCCGGGACCTGGTGGCCGCAGCAACCTCCGGACGATGTCCCGGGGGTTTCGGTGGAAGGCAAAGTGGCCGAGAACCTCAAGATCAAGTTGGGCGACCGCCTGGTCTTCAATGTCGGCGGCGTCAACCGTGAAGCGAAGGTCACCAGCCTGCGGGAAATCAACTGGGACAATTTCCAGCCCAACTTCTTCATGATCTTCCAGCCCGGCACACTGAAGGACTTACCGGCGACCTACCTCACCAGCTTCTACCTGGCGCCGGGTCACGACCAACAGATCGTCGACCTGTCCCGGGCCTTTCCGGCGGTGACGATCCTGCAAGTCGAGGCCCTGCTCGAACAACTGCGCAGCATCCTGGCCCAGGTGACCCTGGCCGTGGAATACGTGTTGCTGTTTGTGCTGGCGGCGGGGATGGCGGTGCTGTTTTCCGGCCTGCAGGCGACCCTCGACGAACGGATTCGCCAAGGCGCGCTGTTGCGCGCACTGGGCGCCGAACGGCCCCTGCTGGTCAAGGCCCGGCGCATCGAGTTCGGCCTGCTGGGCGCGGTCAGTGGCCTGCTCGCGGCCCTGGGTTCGGAGCTGGTGAGCCTGGTGCTTTACCGGTACGCCTTCGACCTGCCCTGGCATCCGCATCCATGGCTGTTGGTATTGCCGCTGCTGGGGGCTTTGTTGATCGGCGCAGCCGGGGTGTTCGGCACCCGTCGGGCGCTCAACGCCAGCCCGCTGACAGTATTGCGCGAGGGTTGATAGACTCCCGGCTTCGCTATCACAAGAAGTTGCCATGAGCCGTTATCGCCCACCCCGCACTGCCGGCACCGCGCTGATCACACCCGAGGGGGAAGCGCGGATGCGTGCTGAATTCCATGAGCTGTGGCACGTGCGCCGTCCCCAGGTGACCCAGGCGGTCAGCGAGGCGGCGGCCCAGGGTGATCGTTCGGAAAATGCCGAATACACCTATGGCAAGAAAATGCTGCGGGAAATCGACAGTCGCGTGCGCTTCCTCACCAAGCGCCTTGAGGCGCTCAAAGTGGTCAGTGAAAAACCCAGCGATCCGAACAAGGTGTATTTCGGTGCCTGGGTCACGGTCGAAGATGAGGACGGCAAGGAATCACGCTACCGCATCGTCGGCCCGGACGAGCTGGACCTGAAACAGAACCTGATCAGCATCGACTCGCCGTTGGCCAGGGCACTGATCGGCAAGGCCCTGGACGCCGAGGTCAGCGTCCAGACGCCCACAGGCGAGAAACGGGTCTACATCGTCGACATCGCGTATCCGTAATCGCGCCTCAGCGGCGCGTGATCAAGCCTTGCCGTGCGACACGGGTCAGGTGCCGGATTATTTCAGGAGCGTCCGCTGCGCTGGGGGACTGGATGACAGCCAGGTCGAAGCTGTCATTGGCAAAACGCGCCAGTGACTCACCGTCTTCGACAAACTGGATCAGGAATGCAGCAGGCCCGTGGTTGCGACGCGGCCAGCCGTCGAGGTAACGCAAGAGTGTTGGCTGGTGAGTGCCGCCCAGGAGAATTTTCGGGTTGCGTTGCACAAGGTTCGCCGTGATTGGCGCAAGACGTACAAGGGGACTGGGTGCGTTCATTGTGTCGTGTCTCTGCCTCAAAAGTCTGCATGGCAGGTGAGAGGCAACACCGAACCAGCGCTTTAGCGGTATTTCGAAGCCATGTCTTTTCGGCTTCTATCGGCGACGGGATGGGTCACCTGGCGCCCCGCAAGTAGCTGTTTAAATCGGCGCATGAGCGGCATCCTAGAGAAGCTGACTGGCCAGTGTCAAGAATCACTTCCCATAAAAAAGGCCGCGCAAGACGGTAATGCTGTTTTCTGATTATCTGTTCCGAGAGGTGTGGGTTGGTGTGTATATCCGTTATTTAGGTAACGGCTACTTAGGGTTCCGCTCTTACAGCGGGTCACTTTTGGAAAAGCGCCAAAAGTAACCAAAAACGCTTTTGCCCCACCACTCGGTGCCTCGCTTAGGCTCGGCATGCCCGAACGAAGGCATTGCTCCGTGGGCCCGCCGCGAAGGGCCATCCATGGCCCAGCGCGGCTACCTCGGCATCCATGCCGAGGTGCCCACTGCGCAATGCCTGCGTTCGGCCAGCGTGGTTAACGGGGCGTCCAGATCAAAAGCAAAGCAAAGCAAAGCAAAAGCGGGGCTCATGCCGGCATCTATGTGGCTGAACCACCGCCATCGCGAGCAAGCTCGCTCCCACACTGGATCTCCGGTGAACACAAATTTATGTCCGACACAGAACCACTGTGGGAGCGAGCTTGCTCGCGAAGAGGCCGGCACATCCAACATCTTCATTGGCTGACACTCCGCTTTCGCGAGCAAGCCCGCTCCCACAGGAGAAACGCGGTCTCACCCAGAACCAGGCCGGCTATCAGGCCGCCTCGCGGTGGACGTTGATCTCGGGCGCCCCGTTAACCACGCTGGCTGAACGAAGGTGTTGCGCAGTGGGCACCTCGGCATGGATGCCGAGGTAGCCGCGCTGGGCCATGGATGGCCCTTCGCGGCGGCCCACGGAGCAATGCCTTCGTTCAGGCATGCCGAGCAGGCGAGGCACCGAGTGGTGGGGCAGAAGCGTTTTGGTTACTTTTGACTGGGCCGGCTTCCGGGCTCTTCAAAAGTGACCCGCTGTAAAAGCGGAACCCTAAGTAGCCGTTACGCAAAAAATGGATATACACACCAAAGCAACCCGTCACCGAACACTCTCAAAAAAACCAAAAAAAACGGCGCTTCCCATTTCTGAAAGAAGCACCGTTTTTCCTAAGTGAACAGCTTTACGTACAAGACGAGCCTCAGGTTCAAATCGAGCAATCAACCTGCGATGGCGCGATCCACCGACAGCTTGCCCGCCCCTTCGATCAGCACGGCAATACTGCCCGCCAGCAACGCCAGGGCGAACTCATAACCATTGTTGGCCATGAACAAGCCGTTACCGATGTGCACGGAGAAAATCGCCACCAGCGACACAAGCGCCAAGCCCAGCGCCGCAGGACGCGCCAGCAGACCGATGATCAGCGCCAGCCCAGCGAAAAACTCGGTACCGCCCGCCAATGTCGCCATCACATAGCCCGGGGTCAGGCCGATGCTTTCCATCCACTGCGCCGTGCCTGCCAGGCCGTAGCCACCGAACAGGCCAAAGAGTTTCTGCGCGCCATGGGCGGCAAATATGACACCGACGGCGATGCGCAGGACCGTCAAGCCATAGCCGGCGCGGGTGAACAGAACTTTGTTAATGAGAGTGCTCATAAGGTCATTCCTTGGGTTGTAGAGAGTTGGCCGCTATATTAATCAATTAAATTCATGTTAAAAGCGGAAATAATCCGTAATACCAATCAATTTATTCGATCACTTACGCAATGCAACCTTTTGCTCCTTCGGTTCCAAGGACTCCCGTTCACGATCAAACGCCAGGTAGTACTTATTCACACTATTAACATAGCTGACGGCGCCCATTCCCACCTGCTCCATGGCAATACGCTCAACCTGGAAAAACCATTGGTTGGGGTTCAGTCCCCGCCGCCGGGCCTCGGCTCGCATGCCTTGGACGCGCTCGGGGCCCATGTTGTAGGCCGCCAGGACGAAGGCCATGCGTTCGCGCTCATTGAGCTTGGGGCTGGCAAAGAACTTGCGGCGGATGAGGGCCAGGTACTTGGCGCCGGCCTGCACATTGGCGTCCAGGTTCTGGATGTTATTGACCCCGACCCGCTGGGCCGCCGCCGGGGTGATCTGCATCAGGCCGGTGGGGCCTGAGCCGCTCCGGGCATTGGGTTGCAGGGCTGACTCCTTGAAGGCCAGGGCCGCCAGGTTGAGCCAATCCATGCCCTGGGCATCGGCGTGTTTTTGCAGCACCGGGCGCAGTTTTTCCAGGCGTTGGCGATTGGCCCGGGCCAGCGGATAGTGGACCTGGTACAAACGCCGATAGATACGCAGGAAGGCCGCGTCCTGGTTGGAGGGCACCTTATAGGTCGCCAGGAATCGGTCGATGCTCGCCCGCAGCATGGCGGCGTCACGGCGAACGAACCAATACTCGTCACCCGGTTCGCCAATCAACACCTGACGGTCGAAGCGCAGTTTGGGCAGGATCTTGCCCCAGCGCTCGGCGATGGGTTGCTCGACGATGGTCAAATGGAAAATCCCGCCCTGGACCATCTCCAGGACATCCTCCACAGCCAGGGAGGGATCGACCCATTCGACCTTCACCGGCGGTAACTTGAGCAGCGCCAGCTTCTGGTTGATCTGGCTCACGGCATCCCCCGCCGCACTGCCATTGGGCAGGGCCAGGGTCTTGCCGGAAAGTTGCTCCACGCGGGTGTAGCGCTTCTCGCCCTTGATGCCCACCAACAGCAAAGGCACGTCGGTACGGATCGGATTGCTGGCGCTGACGGCATGGCCGGCCTGGGGCTCGAGCAGCTCACCCGGTGCGACGAGGTCGCCCTCCCCGCGCTGCAAGGCACCGAGCAGTTGGTCCTTGGCTTTGGGAATGATCTTGAGGGTGATTTCCTGGCCGTCACGGGCGTGGCCGTTGAGGTATTGCTCGAAGGCGCGCAACCGATGGTATTCGACGCCAATGGGTTGCCCCTGGACTTCACCGGAGCTGTTGCGGCTCTGGTTGACCAGCACCTTCAACACACGGCTGCCGCGGATCTGCGCCAGGTCGCGCACCGTGCCCGGCGCCACGGCCTGCACCGGCCCGGGCAGCCGCGCTTCGGCCGGCATCGGCAACAGCAGCGAACAACACAACAGTAACAATACCTGGGGACGTGTCATCCACTCTCCGGAAGGAATACTGCCGACCGCCTCCGTGAAAAACGAGGCTGAGTCGACAGAAACAGAGCGCCTGAGACGCTGAAAAAGTGCGGAAGACTGGCACAGTGATGGCTTTTATACCAACCCGATGTGTCTCGCGGCCTTAACAGACAGCCTCAACTCGTTGTAGTTCTTGGCTTTTCTTATAAATCTACAGCTCTGATATGCTTTCCGGCCTTTGGGCCGAGGTAGCACCATGCAACTCATCGATATCGGCGTCAACCTGACCAACCCCAGTTTCGCCGACAAACACCAGGCGGTGCTTGAGCGCGCCTATGCATCCGGGGTCTGCCAACTGGTCTTGACCGGCACCAGCATCGAGGGCAGTGAACAGGCCCTGCAATTGTGCCAACAGCTCGACGACACTGGAGAACGGCTGTTTTCCACCGCCGGCATTCACCCTCACAGCGCCAGCGAGTGGACCGCCGACAGCGCCCGGCACCTCAAGGATCTGCTGATGCACAGCCGCGTGCGTGCGGTGGGGGAATGCGGACTGGATTTCAACCGCGACTTCTCTCCACGTCCCCAGCAGGAAAAGGTCCTGGAGGAACACCTCGCCCTGGCGGTTCAGTTGCAATTACCGGTCTTCCTGCATGAACGCGACGCCGACCAGCGCTTGCTGGAAATCCTTCGGGAATTTCGCGATCACTTGCCAGCGGCCGTGGTGCACTGCTTCACCGGTGAAAAAAAGGCGCTGTTCAGCTACCTCGATCTCGACCTGCATATTGGTATCACCGGCTGGATCTGCGACGAACGCCGGGGCACGCACCTGCATCCGCTGGTGCGCGAAATACCCTGTGGTCGGCTGATGCTCGAAAGCGACGCGCCGTACCTGCTGCCCCGCACGCTACGGCCAAAACCCAAGAATGGGCGCAACGAGCCGGCCTACCTGACGGAGGTTCTGCGTGAAGTGGCCTTGCACCGGGGCGAAACCCAGGAGGATCTGGCAGCTCACAGCAGCGCCTGCGCCCGGGCGTTTTTTGGATTGCCCACCCTCTCCTGACCAAATGAGCCCTGTGGCAATGACCCCCTGTGGGAGCGAGCTTGCTCGCGATAGCGGTGTATCAGTCGGCCCATGGCAAGCTGACCCGCCGCTATCGCGAGCAAGCTCGCTCCCACAAGGGGTCCTGTGTTGGCTGTTGGCTCCATCAAAACCCTGGGCTCTGTGTGGTCTGTTAGTCCATATCAAAATCCCCGGCACCTATATTGTCTGTTGACCCACATCAAAATCCCGGCGCCTGAATAGCGGCAGAATAATGGCACCTTGCCAATGCTGTTTCCGCTATCAGAGAAAACCTTCCATGGGTGCCTGGCTTAGCAATATCTCGTTGAAATACAAATTCTGGGCGGTCAATGCGGTCGCCTTTATCACCACCTTGCTGCTGGTGCTCTACGCCGTGCATCTCGAACAGCAGGCGCGCAACCACGCAGCCCAGGCGAACGCCCAGGCCCAGGCACAGGTGCTCGATGCCTGGCCTGTCGGACAACCTTTGCCCAAGGCCGACAACCTCTTGGCATTCCAGCGCGACCAGATCCCGATGCTCCACGAACAACCGTTGTCTTCGCTGGTGCAGGCCGAGGGCTGGGTCGAACTCGATGCAGGGCCGCTGCTGGGCGACAATCCGCTGCTGGGCGCCCAAGTGATCCGTCGAGGTGACGGCCAGCAAATCGCGGTGCTGGCCCATGGTGCAAGCCTGGGCCAAGTGTTCGGTGAACGCTTCAGCCAATACGCCGTGGCGGTATTCGTGTTGATGCTGGCGATGTTGGGCGCGTCGCAGCTGTTGATCCGCTTTTTGCTCAGCCAACTCAACACGCTTAAAGACGTGATGCTGCATGTGGAAAAAACCGGTGATTTGTCCGCCCGCGTGCCCCTGGCCTGCAAGGACGAGGTGGGCCAGATGGCGGCAGCGTTCAACGCCATGCAGGCCGGTTATCAACGAGTGGTCGACACCGTAGCCAGCACTGCCCGGCAGTTGGACAGTGGTGCGGCGCGCCTGGCGTCGAGCATGAACGAGGTGCGCCACGGCATGCTCGGCCAGCAAAGCGAAACCGATCAGGCAGCCACGGCGATCAACGAGATGTCTGCCACTGTCTATCACATCGCCCAGCACGCCGGCGCCACCCGCGACCTGTCGAAAACCGCCGACACCCTGGCCGGCAACGGCCACGAAGTGGTCGGCCGGGTGCAGCAGTCGATCACCGGGTTGTCGTCGGGGGTGCAGCAGACTGCCGAAATGATCCAGCGCCTGGCCGAAGACAGTCAGAAGATCAACGGCGTGGTCAATGTGATCCACAGCATCGCCGAGCAAACCAATCTGCTGGCCCTGAACGCCGCCATCGAAGCCGCGCGGGCCGGGGAAATGGGCCGGGGGTTTGCCGTGGTGGCCGACGAGGTGCGCAACCTGGCCAAGCGGGTACAGGCCTCCACGGATGAAATCACCACCATGGTTTCGGCCTTGCAAGCCGGGACTCGGGACGCGGTGGACTTCATGCAGGAGAGTTCGCTCAAGGCCGACGATTGCGTGCAACAGGCCCGCGAGGCCGGCGACGCGCTGGCCCAGATCACCGCAGCGGTGGCGCAAATGCGCGAGAGCAACACTCAGATCGCTGTCGCGGCCGAGCAGCAAAGCCACGTCGCCGAGGAAATGAACCGGGCGGTGGTGAGTATTCGCGACGTGACCGAAAACACCGTGCGCCAGACCGTCGACTCAGCCACCACCAGCCATGAACTGGCGACGTTGGCGGGGGAGTTGAGCAAGGCGATTGGGCAGTTGAAACTGTAGAGCGCTGGCTTGCCTGACTCCCTGTGGTGAGGAAACTCCCTCTGTGGGAGCAAGGCTTGCCCGCGATGGAGGCACCTCGGTTCACCAAAGACCGTATTGCGCCTATCGCGGGCAAGCCTTGCTCCCACAACCTTGCTCCCACAAACAAGTCCCCTCGCCACAACAGCAAAACTGTATGGCCACCTATCGCCTCGATAGCCAACCGCCATTCGCCGCCCCGCCCGCCCGGACCTATCCTTGGATTATTCGGTTTCGTTCAAGGAATAGCATCATGGGCAAACGTCACCCCAATCTTCCAGCCTGGCAATGGCGCGCCTACCCCGACAATCATCGCCACCCCACCAACCTGGTGTTGCACCTGATTGCCGTGCCGCTGTTCATCATCGCGTTTCTGCTGATTGTGTCGGGGGTGTTCAGCTTGAGCCTGGGCGATGTCGCCATCGGCATCATCGGCCTGCTCGCGGCGCTCGGCTTGCAGCGTCACGGACACAGCCTGGAGGCCCAGGCCTCCGAACCGTTCAGCGATCGCAAGGATGCCGTGTCACGCCTGCTGGTGGAGCAGTTCCTGACTTTTCCACGCTTCTTTCTCAGCGGTGGCTGGTGGCGCGCCTGGCGCGATCGCCATCGTCACAACCGTAAACCTTAACCAAAGCCTTATCCGAAAATAGTGACCGTCTGCCGGCTCAGGGCGATCAAGCGGCCATCGGCACTCCAGAACTTCGCGGCGACATGGCCGTAGCCGTCCTGGGCATGCTCGATCTCGGCCAGGTACTTGCACCAGTCCAGCGTCGTGAGGTCCAGCAGAGGCTGGACGAACTCGATGGTCCACGTGAGCGTACTGCCCGGGGCCATTTGCGAGAGGTGCGGCAACAAGGCCGGGGGCCAGGCGTCCACCAAAGCCAAGATATGGCTTTCGTTCAGCGGCTCCTCCTGCACGTCACCGCGCAAGCGCACCCAGCCGCCCATGCTCCGGGATTTATTACCACTGAACGGCAAGCCGCCGACGCTCCAGCACAGCGCCACGTGGCGCATGAATTCCGGGGTCATGCCCTTGACGTAAGGCATTTCCTGGCATTGCTCCACGCTCTTGAATTCCGGCGCGGGGTCGGCCTGCACCGCCACCACGGACGAGCGCGAAGCGCCGAAACTGCCTTGCACCACGGTCACCACTTGGCCGTTCTGCACCGCCCGTCCCAACACTTGGCTCACCGCCTTGCCTTCGCGCAACACGTCGACTTCGAAACTGACAGGCACGTCGGCTTCGACCGGGCCGACAAAGGTGATCGCCAACGAACGCACCGGGCGATCTGCCGGCACCTGGGCACGCATCGCCTCATATTGCAGCGCCGCCACCAACCCGCCAAAACTGGCCCGACCCTGGCCCCATTCAGGCGCGATAGTCACCGCACCTGGCTGCCGGCGTACAGCATCGATCAAATCGGAAAAGCGCATGACAACCTCGAAAACGGGGAAAAGGATGAAGGGATCTTAACCAGACCGGGCTGACGGCACAGGGCTTATTCCGGCCAAAGAGGCTGACAGAAAAGCCGAGGATCTTGAATTCCCCAATCCCCTGTGGGAGCGAGCTTGCTCGCGATAGCGGTGTATCAGTCAATCCGTATGCAAGCTGAACCACCGTCATCGCGAGCAAGCTCGCTCCCACAGGGGGAAGTCCCACAAGGGGAAATCCCACAGAGGGAATGGGATGGGTTCAGGATTTTTCGAAGCAACTGGCAATCAGCTTGTCGAGCACCTTGTCGGACTTGGCCTCGGCCTTCTCCATCGTGGCGTGCCAGGTGGGCACACACGCTTGCAGATCGGTTTCTTCCTTGGCCCTGGCCAGCCATTGCCAGCAATCGTGCCAGTCGCCCAGCGCGCCCTGGGCGGACTTGAGCCGGGGCATGGCGGCCTCAGGCAGGCGGTCGAGCTCAGGGTAAGCTTCGATGGCGTAGCGCACGCGCTTGATCAGCAGGCGCAACCGGTGGCGGTCATGGGCCGGATCACGCAGGGCTTCATCGAGCTTTTTCCATTGTTTGTCCAGGCGTTTTTCGATGCGTTTGCGCAAACTCTTCAGCAGCCCCTCACGCTGGGCGGCGCGAATGAAGCGCGGGAAGGCATCGAGGATCATCAGCAACTGGGCCAGTTCGACACTCGCGGCCACGGCGGGATAGGCATCGGCCATTTGCAGTTGGCGTCGCCGCGCCGCCTCGGCCTGGCCATGTTGTTCAAGGTAAGCAGCCAACACTTCCCGGTCACGCAAAGGCGTGGTCAGGGTGCCCACCGCCGAAGCCGCCGTTTCCAGCTGTTCGACACCGGGCAACCCACGCAGTGGACGCAGCAGGCTGCGTAAACGGCGTACCGTGGTTCGCAGGTCATGCAGCGCTTCGCTGTCGGTGTGGGCATTCAAGCGGGCCTGACAGGCCAACAGGCGGACTTCCAGGCCCACTATGCGGGCCACCAGCCGATCGATCATGGACGTACTCCGTACACAGCGTTGAGCGTCAAGCCGCAAGCTACCCGTGAAAAACGATTCTGCGCCCTTCCCTAGTAGCTTGCAGCTGATTGGTTGTCGCTGTCTTTATCGTCCCGCGCGGGATTCGCGGATGTAGAAACGCGCCTTCTCGGCTTTCTTGGAGCAGCCTTCGAACGCTTCGAATTGCTGCTGGGTCTTGGCACCCGTCAGCAGGGACAGGGCCTTGGAGTAGCTAACGGTGCCGGCAAAACCTTCGGCCTTGGCCAGGTCCAGTTCACGCCAGGCACTGTCGAGTTGGCTGCCGCAGCTGTCACGGTAAGCGGTTTTACCTGCGCAACCGGCCAGGGCCAAAACCATCAAAGATGCCACCAAGGGCAGGCGGATCCGGGCTTTCATCAATAACACCTCAGGTCAGGTCAACAGTCGTGCTGTTAAGACGGTGGCAACGGCGAAAAGTGCCTTGCTTGACCGCGTAAATTCAAGTGTGGGCGAGCATACGCAAATGCCGCCGCAGCGTGTCAAAAAACGACGCCTGCGCTACAAGGATTGAGCCGAGCCGTCGATAAGTGCATTGTTGAAGTCTGTTCGACAAGAGGCCGGGTCATGACAAAACGTGTCGCATTGGTATTGGGCTCGGGTGGCGCCCGGGGCTATGCCCATATCGGGGTGATCGAAGAAATCGAACGACGTGGCTACGACATTGCCTGCATCGCCGGTTGTTCCATGGGGGCTGTGGTGGGTGGGATCTATGCGGCGGGCAAGCTTGAGGAGTACCGCAACTGGATCGAAAGCCTGGATTATCTGGATGTCCTGCGCCTGGTAGACGTCAGTTTTCGCCTGGGGGCGATCCGCGGCGAGAAGGTCTTCGGGCAGATCCGCAAGATCGTCGGCGAACTCAACATTGAAGAGTTGCGCATCCCCTACACCGCCGTCGCGACCGACCTGACCAACCAGCAGGAAATCTGGTTCCAGGAAGGTTGCCTGCATCAGGCAATGCGTGCGTCGGCGGCGATTCCCAGCCTGTTCACGCCGGTGATGCAAGGCAACCGCATGCTGGTGGATGGCGGCCTGCTCAATCCCTTGCCGATCGTGCCGGTGGTGTCGAGCCATTGCGACTTGATCATCGCGGTCAACCTCAACGCCACCAACCAGAAACAGTACCGATTACCGGTGATCCCGCGCCCCGCCGCGTTCAGGCGTCGCTTCGACACCCTGGTCAGCTCCCTGGGCTCGCGCCTGCCGTTTCGCCGCAAACAGGCCGAGCAATTGCTGCTGCTGGAACAGGAAGCCTTGAAGGCCGAGGCCGCCGACATCAATCCGTGGATCGACTCGGCCGAGCCCGAAGGCCAACAACCAGCTGCCGCGCCGGAGAACGAAGGCGCGCCGAAATCCGCCACCGGCTCGTTCATCATCGATAACGTCGGCCCGGCGTCGTTGCTGGACTTGATCAACCAGAGCTTCGAAGTGATGCAGACCTCGCTGGCCCAGTACAAGATCGCCGGTTACCCGCCGGATGTGCTGATCAACGTGCCAAAACGAGTGTGCCGGTTTTTCGAGTTCTACAAGGCGCCGGAGTTGATCGCGTTGGGACGGGAGATTGCCAGCGATACCCTGGATCGGTATGAGCGTGAACAGAACTGAATCTGGGAAATCTCGATTGATTGAGCAGGCCTCATCGCGAGCAAGCTCGCTCCCACATGGGTCCTGCTGAGTAAATAAAAATTTGTTGCCAACTCGATTCTCTGTGGGAGCGAGCTTGCTCGCGATGGCGGCAGCCCGGACAACACAGAACTAGAGCCCACCCTCCCCCAACAACCGATACCCCACCCCCGCCTCGGTCACAATGAACCGCGGCCGGGTCGGGTCGTCGGCCAGTTTCTGACGCAGGTGACCGACCACGATCCGCAAGTAATGACTGTCTTCGGTGTGGGTCGGACCCCAGATGTCCTTGAGCAATTGCTGCTGGGTGATGACCCGTCCCGGGTGCCGCGCCAGTTGCGCCAAGACCGCGTACTCCTTGCGGGTCAGGGCCACTTCGGTGTCGTCCAGCAGCACCCGTCGATAGGCCAGGTCCACCGTCAACGGGCCGAACTTCAGCGCGGCTTCCTGTGGTTCGCCGGCCGGGGCCTGGCGTAGCAAGGCGCGGATGCGGGCGAGGAATTCCTGGATGCCGAACGGCTTGGTCACGTAATCGTTGGCGCCGTTGTCCAGCGCCTCGACTTTCTGCGCTTCGCTGGCCCGCACCGAGAGCACCAGCACCGGCACCGTCGACCATTGGCGAAACTCGCGCAACACCTGCTGGCCGTCCATGTCCGGCAGGCCCAGGTCGAGCACCAGCAGATCGGGCTTGTTCAGCGCCGCCTGGGCCAGCCCTTCGGCGCCGGTGCCGGCTTCCAGCACCTTGTAGCCTTGGGAGCTCAGGCTGATGCGCAGGAATTTGCGGATCTGCGGTTCGTCATCGATGACCAAAAGGGTCGCGGTCTGGCTCATGGGGCTCGTTCGTTGCAATCAAGTGGAAAGGCAAGCAGGTGGCAAGCTGCGGGTAACAGAAGAGTATCTCATCCAGGCTCAGGCTTCATCGTCCATGCCCGGTTGCGCCTGCAACGGCAGGTGCAACGTGATGCAGGTGCCGCGTCCGTCGAGACCTTCGGCCACACTGATGCGCCCGCCGTGGGCACCGACCATGCCCTGGCAGATCGCCAATCCCAACCCTGTGCCCTGCCCGCCTCGATCACCGCGTGCGGCGGTGTAGAACATATCGAAGATTTTCTCCCGCTCCTCTTCAGGGATCCCGGGCCCTTCGTCGGCCACGGCAAAAAACACCTCATTGTCTGTCGCCCCGGCGCTCAGCAGCAGGCATCCTTGGGCCGGCGAGAAGCGCGCCGCGTTCTCCAACACGTTCACCAGGGCCTGTTCGATCAGCGCCGCATGGACATACAGCAGAGGCAATTCAGCGGGCACCTCGACACTGAGCGCCAGGGGTGCCAACACTGCGCGCAGGCGGTTCAGCGCGCTGCCGACGATGTCGGCCGGGGCCACCCAGTCCCGCGCCAGCTTCAGCGCACCGTGGCCCAGGCGAGTCATGTCCAGCAGGTTCTGAATGTAACGATCCAGCCGCTCGGCTTCATCGCGGGTGCCTTCGAGCAGTTCGCGACGATCGGCCAGTGGGATCGCCTCCCCCAGCGCCAGCAAGCTGTCGATGCTGCCACGCATGGCGGTCAGCGGCGTGCGCAGGTCGTGGGACACGGAAGCCAGCAAAGCGCTGCGCAGTTGTTCGGTTTCACCGTGCAGACGCGCCGCTTCCAGGTCCTGGGCCAGTTGCGCCCGGGCCAGCGCCTGGGCCAATGGCTGACTGAGGGCCGCCAGCAAACGGCGGCGCTGGCCACTCAGGGGCTGGCCTTCTTTCGGGCATACACCCAACAAGGCCAGCGGCCCGCCCTCCGCCGACAACGGCCACCACCACCAACGCCCGGAGGGCAGTGTCCCGGTGCCGGCGCCGGCCGGCTGGTCGTGCTGCCAGGACCAGTCGGCCGCCGCGCGCTCGGCCTCGGTGAAGGTCAGCGGCTCACCGCTCTCGACTTTCCAACCGCCCTGGCCGTCGCGGTTGAGCAGGCACAGTTGCAAGTCGTGCCAACCGTTGAGGTGCTGCGCGGCGGCGCTGATCACCGCCTGGCGGTCGGTGGCGGCAGTGAGTTTGCGCGACAGGTTGAGCAGTTCACCGGTTTCCTGCTGGGTGTCGCGCAGGGCCTGCAACTGGCGGCGCTGGCGGGCGGCCAAGTTACCGGTCAGGGCGGCCATGAGCAGGAAAAACACCAGCGTCAGAACGTCTTCTTCGCGTTGGATGGTCAGGGAGAAATTCGGCGGGATGAACAAGAAGTCATAGGCCAGGAACGACAACGCCGCGCAGGCCAGCGCCGGGCCGAGGCTGCTGCGTACGGCCACCAGCAACACCGCCATCAGGAACACCAGGGAAATATTGGGCAACGCCAACAGCCCCGAGACTCCCCAGGCCAATGCACTGGCCGCCGCGGTAGCCAACAACGCCAGCACATAATCGAACCCGGTCTGGACGGCGCTTGAACGCACGCGGGCGGGACGCGGTTGCTCATCGCTGTCCAACACGTTGATCTCCAGGCCCCGGGCATCACGCAGTAAACGCGAAGCGAGGCCGCCGCCAAACAACCGTCGGCGCAAACGCGGCCGGGACTGGCCCACCAGCACCAGGGTGGCGCGACGTTCGCTGGCATGTTGGATCAGCGTCCTGGCCACTTCGCCGGCCCGCAGCAGCACCACTTCACCGCCGAGGCGTTCAGCCAGTTGCTGGGCACTCTGCAAACGCTGGCGCGAGGCCTCGTCACGGGCGCTGCCGTTGTCCACGTGCACCAGGCTCCAGGGCAGATGCCGACGTTGGGCGACGCGGCTGGCATGGCGCACCAGGCGTTCAGCCTGCACGTCACCGTCCACCCCCACCAACAAGCGTCCGCGCACCGCCGGCGCAGCCTGGCCCAGTTGTCGATAGCCCTGGGTCAGGTCATTGTCGACCTGGGCGGCGGCGGTCTGCATCGCCAGCTCACGCAACGCGGTCAAATTGGTCTGGGAGAAAAACGCATCGATCGCCGCCCGGGCCTGTTCCGGCACGTAGACCTTGCCATCGCGCAGCCGCTCCAGCAGCTCACGGGGTGGCAGGTCGATCAGCAGCAGTTCATCGGCCTCCTGCAGGACCCAGTCCGGCAACGTCTCGCGCACCTGCACGCCGGTGATGCCCCGCACTTGGTCGTTAAGGCTTTCCAGATGCTGGACATTGACGGTGGTGTAGACGTCGATGCCCGACGCGAGCAGGTCCTGGATGTCCTGCCAGCGTTTGGCATGGCGGCTGCCGGGGGCGTTGCTGTGGGCCAGTTCGTCCACCAGAACCAGGCTCGGCCGGGCGGCGAGCAGGCCGTCGAGGTCCATTTCCTCGAGCATCACGCCGCGATACTCCGAGCGCACCAACGGCTGCTGCGCCAGGCCGCCGAGCAGCGCTTCGGTTTCGCTGCGACCGTGGGTCTCCACCACCCCGGCGACGACCTTCACGCCTTGGCGCAGTTGGGTGTGAGCCGCTTGCAGCATGGCGTAGGTCTTGCCGACACCCGGGGCCGCGCCCAGAAAGACCTTGAGCCGGCCACGGCCGTTGCGGGGCAGATTGGCTAACAGTGCGTCGGCGCGGCCGGAGTCGCTCATGTTGGGGGAGTCTCTTATTCAGATTGTTCGAACACCCTGTGGGAGCGAGCTTGCTCGCGATAGCGGCAGGCCAGCCAACCTTGATGGTGACTGATGTACCCCTATCGCGAGCAAGCTCGCTCCCACAGGTTTTACAGTTTTTCCAGGGCCAGGTTCAGCGCCAGCACATTCACCACCGGTGGGCCCACCAGGGGTTGCTCGGTGTTGGCATCGAGCAATTGCTGCAAGGTCGAGGCCGGCAGGTTGCGCGCGACGGCGACACGCGCCAGTTGATAGGCAATTGCCGCCGGAGGCAAGTGCGGATCCAGCCCGCTGGCGGAGGTGGTCAGCGATGCCAGCGGCACCGGGCCCTGACCGGGCACCTGGAGTTTGCGGGCGTCATCGATCACCCGTGTGGCCAGGGCCGGATTGCTCGGGGAGAAATTGCTGGCACCGCTGGCGACCGTGGCGAAGGCACCGGCCGATGGCCGTGGATGAAACCAGGCATCGCCGGTGAAATCCTGGGCGATCAGCGTCGAGCCACGGACCTTGCCGGCGGCATCGACGATCAGGCTACCGTTGGCCTGGGCGGGAAAGGCGACTTGCGCCACGCCGGTGACTACCAGTGGGTAGGCGACACCGGTGATCAGGGTCATCAGTAATAGCAGGCTCAAGGCCGGGCGAATCAGAGTGGACATTTCAAAATCCTCGAATTGAAGTAAATCCTGGGAATCGCCTTGTGGGAGCAAAGCTTGCTCGCGATGCAGACACTTCGATCCCAGGCAGACCGCGTCATCGTTCATCGCGGGCAAGCCTTGCTCCCACAAATGGTGAACTCAAACCAGGTGCAACGCCGTCAGCAACATATCGATCGCCTTGATCCCCACGAACGGCACCACGATCCCGCCCAGGCCATAGATCAACAGATTGCGCCGCAACAACGCCGCCGCGCTTGCCGCGTGCACGCGCACGCCACGCAAGGCCAAGGGAATCAACACGACGATGATCAGGGCATTGAAGACAATGGCCGACAAAATCGCACTCTGCGGGCTGCTCAGGTGCATCACGTTCAACACGCCGAGCTGTGGATAAATCGACGCGAACAGCGCCGGCAGGATCGCGAAGTACTTGGCGATGTCGTTGGCAATGGAAAAAGTGGTCAACGCCCCACGGGTCACCAACAGCTCCTTGCCGATCTGCACCACATCGAGCAATTTGGTCGGGTCGCTGTCGAGGTCGACCATGTTGGCCGCCTCCCGCGCCGCCTGGGTGCCGTCGTTCATCGCCATGCCGACATCGGCCTGGGCCAAGGCCGGAGCGTCGTTGGCGCCGTCGCCGCACATAGCCACCAGCCGACCGTCATTTTGCTCGTGACGAATACGCGCCAGTTTCTTCTCCGGCGTGGCCTCCGCCAGCACGTCGTCGACACCGGCCTCGGCGGCAATCGCAGCGGCGGTCAACGGGTTGTCGCCGGTGACCATCACCGTGCGGATCCCCAGCTTGCGCAGCTCGGCAAAACGCTCACGGATGCCGGGCTTGACCACGTCCTTGAGATGGATAGCGCCGAGCAGCTTGCCATCCACGCACACCAGCAACGGCGTACCGCCGCTCTGGGCGATCTTGTCGACCTCCCGCGCCAGTGCCGATGGCAATTCATTGCGTGCAAGGCCGATGAAATCCAGCAACGAATCCACGGCCCCCTTGCGGTAGATGCGACCCTGATAGTCGACCCCGGACAAACGGGTTTCGGCACTGAACGGCACGGCCGTCAGCGCGTCGACGCCGGGCTCGGGCAGTGAATGCAAACCTCGCAGGTACTCGACGATGGACTTGCCCTCGGCCGTGTCATCGGCCAACGAGGCGAACAGCGCGCCTTCGGCCAGCTCCTTGGCACTCACGCCGGGAGCGGCATAGACCGCCGTACAACGACGATTGCCAAAGGTGATGGTGCCGGTCTTGTCCAGCATCAACACATGCACGTCCCCCGCCGCCTCGACCGCACGGCCGGATTTGGCAATCACGTTCAGGCGCACCAACCGGTCCATCCCGGCGATGCCGATGGCCGACAGCAGCCCGCCGATGGTGGTGGGAATCAAGGTGACCAGCAGTGCCACCAGAAACACCAGCGGCAGGCTGGCGTTGGCGAAATGGGCGAACGGTTGCAGCGTCACCACCACCAACAGGAAGATCAGCGTCAGGCCGATCAGCAGGATATCCAGCGCCACCTCGTTCGGCGTTTTCTGGCGCTTGGCACCCTCCACCAAGGCGATCATGCGATCCAGGGTGGACTCGCCAGGATTGCTGGTGATGCGTATCAGCAACCAGTCGGAGACCAACCGCGTATTGCCGGTGACGGCCGAGCGATCGCCGCCGGACTCACGAATGACCGGGGCCGACTCGCCGGTGATCGCCGCCTCGTTGACCGCGGCGATGCCTTCGATCACTTCGCCATCGCCGGGAATCATGTCGCCGGCCTCGACGCGCACCACATCGCCTTTGCGCAGACGGGTGGCGGGGATGATTTCAAAGCCGCTGGCAGTCTGGCGACGTGCGTTGAGGCCTTCGCTGCCGGCCTTGAGACTGTCGGCCCGGGCCTTGCCGCGCCCTTCGGCCAAGGCTTCGGCGAAGTTGGCGAACAGCACGGTGAACCACAGCCACAACGCAATTTGCGCGGCGACGAAGGTCGGCACCGTACTGTCGGGAATGAAGCACAAGACCGTAGTGAGGATCGCGGTCAATTCCACCACCAGCATCACCGGTGCACGGTGCAGTTGGCGAGGATCGAGCTTGACGAACGCTTGCACCAACGCTGGCCGCCAGAGGGCCGACAGGTGGGTCTTCGGTTGTTCCGGCGCCTTGGCGGCGACGGTTTTGCTCATCGGCATATTCATCATCAGATCCTCAGAAGCCCATGCTCAAATGTTCGGCAATCGGCCCCAGCGCCAGGGTCGGCAGGAAGGTCAAGCCACCCACCAGCAGGATGGTCATGGTCAACAGGGTCACGAACAGCGGGCCGTGGGTGGGAAAGCTGTTCTGGCCAATCGGCGCGGTTTTCTTCAAGGCCAGGCTGCCGGCCAACGCCAGCACCGGCAGGATGTAGCCGAACCGGCCAATCAACATGCCCAGGCCCAGCATCAAGTTGTGGAAAGGTGTGTTGGCGCCGAACCCGGCGAATGCCGAACCGTTGTTCGCACCCGCCGAGGTGTAGGCGTACAACAACTGGCTGAAACCGTGGGCACCCGGGTTGCTCACCGCTGCGGCGGGCCCGGGCAGGCTGGCGGCGGCGGCACCCAGCACCAACACACTGACGGGCATCACCAGCAGGGTTGCCACCAACAGTTGCACCTCGCGGGCGCCCAGCTTCTTGCCCAGGTATTCCGGGGTGCGACCGATCATCAAGCCGGCCAGGAACACGGCGATCAACACGTTCAACAGCATCCCGTAGAGCCCGGCCCCGACGCCGCCGAAGATCACCTCGCCGACCATCATGTTCACCAGCGACACCATGCCGCTGAGCGGGTTGAGGCTGTCGTGCATGGCGTTGACCGAGCCGTTGGACGCTGCCGTGGTGGTCACCGACCACAGCACCGTGGCGGTGGTGCCAAAGCGGGTTTCCTTGCCTTCCAGCGGCGCGGTCTGTTCGACGGCCGCGTCGTTCAAGGCCGGGTTGGGTTGGTATTCGGCCCACAGTGACGTGGCGCCGCCGATCAGGAACAGCGCCAGCATGCAGGCAATGATCGCGCGGCTCTGGCGCAGGTCCTTGACGTAATGACCGAAGGTGAACACCAGCGCGGCGGGGATCAGGATGATCGACGCGACCTCGAACAGGTTGCTCCAGGCCGTCGGGTTTTCGAACGGGTGCGCCGAGTTGACGCCGAAGAAACCGCCGCCATTGGTACCCAGTTGCTTGATCGCGATCTGGCTGGCGGCCGGCCCCAGAGGAATGACCTGGTCGGCACCCTGCAGCGTGACCCCATGCACATAGTGCGCGAAGGTTTGGGGCACGCCCTGCCAGACCAGGAATAACGCCAGCAGCAGGCACAGCGGCAACAATCCGTAGAGGGTGGCGCGAGTCATGTCGACCCAGAAGTTGCCCAGCGTTGCGGCGGACTTGCGCCCGATGCCGCGACACAACGCCACCAACACCGCCAGGCCGGTGGCGGCGCTGACGAAGTTCTGCACGGTCAGGCCGACCATCTGGCTCAGGTAGCTCAGGGACGCTTCACCGCTGTAGGACTGCCAGTTGGTGTTGGTCATGAAACTCACGGCCGTGTTGAAGGCCTGGGTCCACTCCATGCCGGGCAGTTGCTCGGTATTGAGGGGCAAATGTCCCTGCAGCAGCAAAATCGCAAACAGCAACACAAAACCCGCCAGGTTGAAGGCGAGCAAGGCCAGAGTGTATTTCTGCCAGCTCTGCTCAGCGGCGGGATCGACACCGGCCAGGCGATAGCAGCCGCGCTCCAGCGGGCCGAGGATCGGCGAAAGCCAGGTGCGCTGGCCTTCCATCACCCGATAGTAAAAACGCCCCAGAAACGGTGCGGGAATCAGCACCAGGGCGAAAAAGCCGAGGATCAACCCGTAGTCATAACCGTGCATAGCCGCTCCTAGTTCCGATCGGCGCGCAACAGCGCAACCAGCAGATAGATGAACAGCACCACTGCCAGCAGCAGCGACACCCCGTCCAGAACACTCATGGGATTTCTCCGTGATACGGCGTCGTGCCGTGTATGGAGTGATTGTCGACAGGGAGGCTGTAAAGGAACGAGATCGAGAGAGGGGTTGGGAGATAAAGAAACTGTAAAAAATCGGCTGAGTGGTTGGCTGGGCGGACCTCATCGCGAGCAAGCTCGCTCCCACAATGGCTCTGTTGTGAATAGAGAGTTCACGTCGACTGATGATCCCCTGTGGGAGCGAGCTTGCTCGCGATGAGGCCAGCCCAGGCGCCGACGCTCTGAACTGGGGCACAAAACCAAGCCATCCAGCAGCGAACATCCTCGATACGACACGATTTCACCCATTACGACCGCCCCCGCCACACTGGCACGCCCACTGCACTGCCCTCCCCAGCGCTTTTGCTATGGATCGAGGGGAGCCACCGATGAACACACAACTCAAACCTACCCTGGGCACCCTGCATTTATGGGGCATTGCCGTCGGCCTGGTGATTTCCGGCGAGTATTTCGGCTGGAGCTATGGCTGGGGCGTGGCCGGGACGCTGGGTTTCCTGGTGACCTCCTTCATGGTGGCGGCCATGTACACCTGCTTCATTTTCAGTTTCACCGAGCTGACCACCGCCATTCCCCATGCCGGAGGGCCGTTTGCCTACAGCCGTCGTGCCTTCGGCGAGAAAGGCGGGTTAATTGCAGGGCTGGCGACGCTGATAGAATTCGTCTTCGCGCCGCCGGCCATTGCCCTGGCCATCGGCGCCTACCTGAACGTGCAGTTCCCGGCCCTGGACCCGAAACACGCCGCGGTCGGCGCCTATATCGTGTTCATGGGCCTGAACATCCTCGGGGTCAAACTGGCGGCGACGTTCGAGCTGATTGTCTGCGTCTTGGCAGTGGCCGAACTGCTGGTGTTCATGGGCGTCGTGGCCCCGGCGTTCAGTTTCAGCAGCTTCGCCCTGAACGGCTGGGCCGGTTCCGATGTATTCGGCGCCCCAGCCATTGCCGGCATGTTCGCCGCGATTCCTTTCGCCATCTGGTTCTTCCTGGCCATCGAAGGCGCGGCCATGGCCGCCGAAGAAGCCAAGGACCCGAAACGCACGATTCCCAAGGCCTATATCAGCGGCATCCTGACCCTGGTGTTCCTGGCGATGGGCGTCATGTTCATGGCCGGCGGCGTCGGCGATTGGCGCACCCTGTCGAACATCAACGATCCGCTGCCCCAAGCCATGAAAACCGTGGTCGGCGAAAGCTCCGGCTGGCTGCACATGTTGGTATGGATCGGCCTGTTCGGCCTGGTGGCGAGCTTCCATGGCATCATCCTCGGCTACTCGCGGCAGTTCTTCGCCCTGGCCCGCGCCGGCTACCTGCCCGCCTCCCTGGCCAAACTGTCCCGCTTCCAGACCCCGCACCGGGCCATCATCGCCGGAGGACTGATCGGCATTGCCGCGATCTACAGCGACGGCCTGATCAACCTAGGCGGCATGACCCTGACCGCAGCGATGATCACCATGGCCGTATTCGGCGCCATCGTCATGTACATCATGAGCATGCTCAGCCTGTTCAAACTGCGCAAAACCGAACCCAACCTGGAGCGCACCTTCCGCGCACCGGGCTATCCGATCGTGCCCGGCATCGCCCTGGTGCTGGCGCTGGTGTGCCTGGTAGCGATGGCCTGGTTCAACGCGCTGATCGGGCTGATCTTCCTCGGCTTCATGGCGGTGGGCTTCGTCTACTTCATCCTCACCGCCCAACTGCGTGCGGACGCGCCCGCCGATGCAATGCTGACCGGGCTTTGAGGTGAAGCCGGCCGAACGGGCGTAGTATTGAACCACTGCGAACAACCTTCGCTCATAAGTGGTAGGTGCGATGGATCGGCGAAATGTTCGTCCGTCCATCGCCCCCTCAAGGAGAGCCCTATGCCCTGGTATGCCTGGTTGATTCTGATTGTTGCAATCGGCTCGATCGTTGGTGGTCTGATGATGCTGCGCGACACCGCCAACAAGGTCGAATTGACGGACGAACAGCGCAAGCGTGTTGCCGAGCGCAATGCGGAAATGGATGCGAAGGAGGCCAAGGATCGTTGAGCTATTCCCCGTCCCGGCTACATAGTGCTTTTGTGGCGAGGGACCTTGCTCCCGCTGGGGCGCGAAGCGGCCCTGAACCTGCTGGCGCGGAGTATCAGGCTAATCGGGTTTTAGCCGTTGGGGCTGCTACGCAGCCCAGCGGGAGCAAGCTTCCTCGCCACAAAAAGCCCGCGCCTTCGGCTTCACTTTTCCCAATCCGCCTTGGCAATATGCAAGCCATGCAACCCCTTGTACGCCGCCCGTTCAGGCTGGCTCCAGCCTTCCAACAATGAATCCTCCAACCGATAGATCTCCACCCCCAGCGGACGACAGACGCTGAGAGGATCCTGCGCATCCGGCCCCCACATCGCCAGCGACAGATCACCACCCGGGCAAGTGGACAGTGCACACAACAGATCAATCTCGGCAAAAAA
Organism: Pseudomonas sp. Soil_N_39; assembly: GCF_057655955.1. Classification (NCBI taxonomy): domain Bacteria; kingdom Pseudomonadati; phylum Pseudomonadota; class Gammaproteobacteria; order Pseudomonadales; family Pseudomonadaceae; genus Pseudomonas; species Pseudomonas sp. Soil_N_39. Next base: position 258,643 of record NZ_JBDGLI010000005.1, on the reverse strand, counting down.
TTCCAGGTAATCACCCTTCTGCGCCGGACAAGCTTTCATGAAGTACATATCGTCATGATTGAGCCCCGTGCACTGGAAAATATTCAGCACGTCATGCACATCGAACTCCGTCAGGCCGTGGGGCAACACGGCACGGGTCAGGTTCGAGTGGCAATGGTGGTGGAAATCCTCCCCGGTGAGCATCTTGTTCACATACGGATCACAGCGCGTCCCCAGCAGATCGTGCAATCGTCCGCCATGCTCGTCGATGCCGTAACCGGCCAGACTGTCATCGGTGATGGTCACCAAGGGCCGAAGGAATGGCAGGTTCGACCACAACCGATCATGGGTGCTGACATGAGCGCCCTGAAGCTGACGCGTGCGCGCCGCCCACAGGCGTTCCCGAGGATCGTGGGCGTTCCAGACGTTGAAGTCCCCCACCTGCGGGCCCACCGGGGTGGTGACGCGGAACACATGGCCAGCGGGTACGTGCCAGGCGCGGCCGGTGCGGATGGGTACCTCGAACTGTTCGATCAGGGTGCGTTTGTTTTGCTGGGAGCGGATACGGTCGTAGAAGGGTTTGTCCACCTGCAGGGCTGAACCTTTGCTGACCTGGTAGGCGGCTGGGTAGTCTTTGTACATGGCGCGGGTCCTTGATCAGTGGTGGGTGGGAGTTAGCAGTTGCAGAAGCAGATGCTCGGAATCATCGAGGTAAAGGCTCATGGCTTCGTGGGCCGCAAGCTTGTCACCTTCGGCCAGCCAATCATGGATGCACCGGTCACGGGCCAGCCACGGCGCCTGGAAACGCGCCTCATCAGGCGCTGAGCTAAACACCAGGCGCAGTTGTGCAACCACATTGGTGAAAAACTCATCAAGCAATGGACTGCGCATCAATCCGACGATGTGCTGATGAAAGGCCAGGCCATGGGTACCGACTGAACGCCAGTCCTCACGCTCGCGAGCCAAATCCGCAGCTTCGAGGGCTTCGAGCATCCGGTCGGATTGATACTCACGCAATGGTTGGCTACCCAGGATGGCTTGCAACTCCAGGGTGCGACGGACCTTGAATAGATCTCGCACGTCATCGACGCCTAACCTGCGGACCATCACTCCTTTGTTGCGCACGTAACGGGTTAAGCCTTCCTGGCCTAGACGGTGTAGCGCTTCGCGGATGGTGTTGCGTGAGGCGTTGTAGGCCGAGACCAGGTTGTTCTCTATCAGGGCCATGCCTGGTAGCAGGCGGCCGCCGATGATGTCGGCTCGTAGCTCCAGGGTGATCTGGTCGGCGAGGGAGAGTGTGTTGGTCATGGGTGGAAGGCCTTGGATTGTTGAACAATCGGTTGGCTGTAGGTAATCATTATTTATGCCAATGGTGGGACGTTCCCAGAACTCGTCCAAAATTTGCACCAGCCAGTCAGCAAAAAGGCCAGTCAATTCGACCGGCCTCCTTCAATCACAAACTCAATTCACTTCCAGCTTGTCACGGTTCCGGTCGAGAATCGCCTTGCCGATTCCCTTGACCTCCAATAATTCTTCTACCGAAGAGAACGGCCCATTACTCTCCCGATACGCAACAATCGCCTCAGCCTTGCCTTTACCTATTCCGGTCAGCTCGCGCTGCAGCGTTGCAGCATCCGCCCCGTTTAAATCCACCTTGGCGCCCTGCGTTCTGGCTGGCTGCTCCACTGCTTGCGGCGCAGCGACCGACTCAGGTTTGCTCACCGGGGCTGCGATAGCAGCAATCGAGGCGCTGGTGAGGAAGGCAAAAACCAGAGAGTAGAAATAGCCTGTACGCATAAATGACGCTCCATGACATCGTTAAGAAAGAAGCAGCTTTTGCGAAGCTGCCTCTCAAACTTAGGCGATGATGTATCGCTGTCAAAAATGTGTCCGTTACAGCGTATGTAACAATCAGGGTTCGAGGCGGCGTTGCTGATAGATCCAGTCGACAATCTCGCCGTCCGGAGCGTAACCACTGACAGTGTCCCGAAGCAGCTGGCGGACCCTGGTGTAGTCATCGTGTTCGATGGCGGCCAGCAACTCAGCCAGCTTGAACTTAAGCACATCCCAAGGCAGATGGTCCTCGTTGGCACTCATGATCATTGGGTGCTGGGTGGCGACGACGTTGTCGCCAATCAGCAACTCCTCGTATAGCTTCTCGCCTGGACGCAGGCCTGTGAATTCGATTGAAATGTCGCCGTGGGGGTTCTTTTCCGAACGGACACTCAGGCCGGACAAATGAATCATTTTTTCCGCCAGCTCGACAATCTTCACCGGCTCCCCCATGTCCAGCACAAACACATCCCCACCCAGCCCCATGGAGCCCGCCTGGATCACCAACTGCGCGGCCTCGGGAATGGTCATGAAATAACGCGTGATCTTTGGATGCGTGACCGTCAACGGACCGCCGGACTTGATCTGTTTATGAAACAGAGGAATAACCGAACCGGATGACCCCAACACGTTGCCGAACCGGACCATGGTGAAACGGGTTTTGTTGACTCTTGAGACGTTGGCCTTATCGCCGAATAACACAGGGGCCAGCTCACGGCTAAGGGCCTGCAAGGTCAACTCTGCAAGCCGCTTGGTGCTGCCCATTACATTAGTCGGGCGCACCGCTTTATCCGTAGAGATCAGCACGAAGTTCGACACACCGGCCTGCAACGCAGCCTGTGCCGTATTCAACGTACCGATCACATTGTTCAGGACGCCTTCGGCGATATTGTGCTCGACCATCGGCACATGTTTGTAGGCCGCGGCGTGATAGACCGTGTCGACATTCCAGGTCTTCATCACGTCCTGCAGTTTGTCCTGGTCTCGTACCGACCCAAGGATAGGCAGCAACCGAACCGACAACGATTCCCGAATCACTCGAGGTTCAAGTTCAGACAGAATGCTATAGAGATTGAATTCACTATGCTCATACAGCAGCAGCGTAGTCGGTTTCAGTGCCAGGATTTGCCGACAAAGCTCGGAGCCAATCGAACCTCCGGCCCCAGTGACCAAAACCGACTGGCCAGTGATGCAATGCTCCAGCAGGTCAGGTTGTGCGGGAACCGGATCGCGCCCTAGAAGATCCGCGATGTCCACTTCCTGAATGTCATCGACCTTGACCCGGCCGCTGGCCAGGTCCATGAACCCGGGGACGCTGCGGACATGCAGCGGGAAGCCTTCAAGCAACGTCAAGATCTCCCGACGGCGCCCACGCGACGAGGAAGGCACCGCCAGTAGAATCTCCTGTGCACCGGTTGTGTCGATCATTTTCTGGATATGCTTGGGCGCGTAGACCTGCAGCCCAGCGATCACGCGGTCTGCGATGCTGTTGTCGTCATCGATGAATGCGACCGGTCGCATCACTCGCCCCATGCGAAGCGCGGCAACGAGCTGGTTACCTGCGGCCCCGGCACCATAAATAGCAACCTTGGGCAGGCCGTCATCGCGATTAGTAAAGGGCACATGCTGGGCTGCGGTAAACCAGTCCCCCAAGAAGTATTGCCGCATCATCAGGCGCAAGCCGCCGATCATGATCAGGCTGAGCCACCAGTAATTGAAGATGATCGAGCGCGGGACCACGGTTTTATGGTTGCTGTACCAATACACTATGAGGGCTAGCAGTAACGCTGAAAGGCTGACAGCCTTGCAAATGGTGATCAGCGCATCGTTACCGAAGTAACGCATGACGGCGCGATACATGCCAAAGCGGATGAAAATTGGGATGGCGACCAGTGGGGCAGAAGCAAAAAGCCAAAGATGCGTTGCAATCGGACTGGCCGATGCCTCGACTCCCAGTCGAACAACGAATGCCAACCATAAGGCAACCCAGACGAGAAAAACATCTGTGGCTACCTGGATCGCGCGTTTGTGGCGTCTTGGCAACCCCAGCAAAGCCGCTCTTAACTTATCCATAAATCCTTCACGCACCTTGGCCAGCTCCTAAACTAATCCATTCCTGATGCAGGCGGCTCCATCGCCGAGCATTGGACAATCGATAAACGAAAAACGCGAGCCTTACCCTGAAATCAGGCCTTCTCAAGCTCGCCTGCATGAAACCTGATGGCTAGCAGTATCAATGGTACGTAAGCCACTATCAAAGCCAATGCTCCGTCCATGTTCCAGAGCACCACACTCGCCGCCACGGGCAACAACCAAAACAGGTTGATCGCAGCCACCCCTAGCGTCACCGTCAAGTGCCTGCCGTAATGACGCGAAGCAAATTGATAGGCGTGACTGCGATGCGCCTCATACACCTTGTCGCCGCGCAGTAGGCGCCGCATCAACGTGACGGTAGCATCGACAATAAAGACCCCCAGCAAAATCAACCAGCCCCAGAGCAGTTCCGGTGAAGCCCAGGCTGCCTGCAACGCTAGCAGCCCCAGAATGATGCCGAGAAACCCGCTTCCCGCGTCGCCCATAAAGATGCGGGCGGGAGGAAAATTCCAATACAGGAAACCAGCCACAGCCATTGCGAGTACCAGCGGAGCGACGATCAAGCTTTCAAAACCACCCAGCCAATAAAGAAGGCAGGCTCCAAGACATGCACAAATAGCCTCGACGCTGGCAATGCCATCGATGCCGTCCATGAAGTTGTAGAGGTTGAGCATCCACACCAGGTAAAAGACAGCTAGGACGTCTCCAAACCAAGTCAATTCGAGGCCGATACCAAACAGCGTGATTGGCGGCAAGCCGTCCAACCAATACAACGCCCATGCTGATGCCAGGAAATGCCCCAACAATCGCCAGCGCGCCGCAATATGGCCATGATCGTCGAGGAAACCTAATATAGCGATTCCTGATCCTGCCCCCAGCATCGCCCACATAGTGGGCCAATCCATAGACCCAGTGATTGCTAATACGGGCAGCGCCAACAGAAAGCTAACGACGATTGCCACGCCGCCACCGCGTGGGGTTGGGACAGTATGTGAGCTTCGGGCGTTGGGGATGTCGATTATGCTTCGGGCAAGGGCATATTTACGCAATGCTCCCGTCAAGAGGAGTGATAACACAGCCGCGATAGAAATGATCGACCAAGAAGACATGAATGAAAATTTTCCATAACAAAAAGTAAGAGGCTCAACGAACACGAGAAATATAATCTTTCCCAGCCCTGAATAACGCCTCGTCGGGTGTTATAGGAGCCGTCCAAGCTAAAAGGTCACGAGCCTTGCTCGAATCAATAGCAAGAGAACCATAAAGTTGATCATAGGTCGTTTTGCGCCCTAATAACTCAGCCCCCCGATAAATCAATGAATCAGGGATAGAAAATAATCGAGCCTCACGCCCCATCCCCTTGGAGAGACAACGAATAATTTGCGGAGTCGATACATCTATCCCATCGGACACGAGAAAAGACTGATTGGCTGCGGCAGGATGCTCTATGCATAGCGCAATCAAATCGACCAAATTATCTAAAGCAATCATACTGCGCTGATTATTGACACCCAAAAAAGGAAGCGGCAGCCCGCTTGCAACTAGTTTTAACAAACGTTCAAAATTTCCAGGAGCATGTCCAGCATAAATCAAGGGTGGACGGAGAATAACCAGTTCCATCCCGTTCTCAACCGAAATTTCCTTGAGGCCGTTCTCTGCTTCCAATTTTGAAAGCGCGTAATCAGCATGAGGTATCAACGGAGAGAGTTCATCCAAGGGCTTACCTGCCGTACTCGCTCCATGGACCCCGATTGAACTGATGAAAACAAATCGCTTCACCCCGGCTTCGGAAGCCTGCCGCGCGAGATTGAGACTGGCACCAACATTCACCTTCCTGAATTCCGCCAAAGGGTTTTCAAGCTTGTCATTAAGTTTATGAGCTCTGCCAGCAACATGCACGACGCAATCAACACCTTGCAACGCAGGAGTCCACACAGTCTCACTCGAAAGATCACCAACACCGATCGTCTGGGAGCCGTTCCAAACTATCTGAGCCGAGCGAGATGTCGCTACAACAGAATAGGTCGTACCAAGAGCGGCGTGCAACCTGCTCCCGACAAAGCCCGTGCTACCTGTTAATAAGACCCGTTCTATAGAATTCATTTTTTAAGATAGCTTGCCAGCTTGAATGGAACTTTCATAGCCACGAGTAGAATGTTGGTATAAATCCCATTTTCTTTGCAAGCTTTGACGATCTCCAAATTCTGATGAATTCTCCACCAAAAACCCGTAGTACTTATTCCGCCCTCTCGCATTTTAACCATGACTGCGGCGTGCCTGACCATTTTTACATTCTTGGAAAAAAAACGAGCCATCAATTCAAAGTCAGCAGAAACCCGATAACCCAATTTGTAATCACCGTACCTTTCAAAAAGCTCACGCCGTGCGTAAAAGGTAGGGTGAGGTATCATAAAGCCGAAACGAACTTTCCACGGAGAGAAACTTTCTGAAGAGTATTTTCGAGTAACAACATCTATTTGTTTTCGCTGTACAAAAACAAGATCCGCGTAACAGGCCTCTGCATCCGGATTACTCTGCAGATGCGCCACCATCTCCTGAATCACATTTTCCCCAGCAAAAACATCATCAGAATTCAATATACCAACATAATCACCCGTTGCGACCTTGACACCTTTATTCATAGCATCATATATGCCTTTATCGGGCTCGCTTATTACTTTGGCAATCCGGCCTTCGTACTCGGATATTACGCTGAGTGTTCCATCCTTCGATGCACCGTCCACCACGATGTACTCAATATTGGGATACCGCTGCAAAAGAACAGATTCGATGGTATCTCTAATAGTTTCAACACTATTATAACAAACAGTAATTATCGAGATTTTCAATGCCACTAGCTCCGACCGTATATATCTTCAAAACGGACAATATCATCCTCCCCCAGATAGGTGCCTGATTGAACTTCAATCAACTCTAACGGTATAACACCAGGATTCTCCAAGGCATGGACCTGCCCAACAGGGATGTAAGTAGACTGGTTCTCCGTGACGAGATAGTTTTTTTCGCCATTGGTTACTCGCGCAGTCCCACTGACAACTATCCAATGCTCCGCCCGATGATGGTGCATTTGTACCGATAACTTCGCACCCGGATTTACCGTAATACGTTTAACCTGATAACGCGGTCCATTATCGATGGAGTCATAGACACCCCACGGACGGTAAACTTCACGATGATTAGCGTACTCAGGACGCTTACAGTTCTTCAATTGATCGACGATTTTCTTGACGTCTTGCACATCACCCTTGTGCGCTACGAGCACCGCGTCTTTGGTTTCAATGACCACAAGGTCATCCACTCCTATTGTAGCCACAAGTCGGTGGGTGGCATGTATATAGCTGCTACTTGTACGCTCAGTCAGTACATCGCCTTTAAGTACGTTGCCATCAGCGTCCTTATCTGCGGTATCCCAAAGTGCTGACCACGAGCCGACGTCACTCCATCCCGCGTCAAGCAGCACCATTACGGCGTCCGAAGTACGCTCCATCACCGCATAGTCAATTGATTTTTCCGGGCATGCACCAAACGCCTGAGCATCGACACGGATAAAATGCATATCCTGCTGGGCACCTTCAAATGCTGCGCGGCAGGCATTAAGAATATCCGGCGCAAAGCGTTCCAGCTCTTGTAGATAACGGCTCGCTCGAAACATGAACATGCCGCCATTCCAAAAATACTGCCCGCTGTTCAGATATCCCTGAGCAGTCGCCAAATCAGGTTTTTCCACAAACTGGCTGACAACGTGCCCCCCTTGTTCAAGCGCCTTACCCCTTTCCAGATAGCCAAAACCAATTTCCGGATGGGTGGGGACAATTGCGAACGTTACCAATTTGCCAGCTTCGGCCAGCACCAACGCCTGACTGACACTGGTGTGAAACGCCTTTGTATCTTGAATAAGATGATCGGCAGCAAGAACCAATAAAATCGGATCATTCCCGGAAGCGGTCGCCTGTAATGCTGCGAGCGCGATAGCCGGTGCAGTATTACGTCCTACCGGCTCAAGTAGTATCCTAGCCTCCTCCATTTCCAATTGCCGCAATTGTTCTGCCGCAAGGAAGCGATGCTGTTCATTGCAGATCAGTATCGGCATATCATGATCAAGCCCTTCCAGCCGTTTGATTGTCGACTGCAGCAGCGATAGCTCCGCATCGACCAAAGGCAGAAACTGCTTGGGATTTAGCTGGCGAGACAGGGGCCAGAGACGGGATCCCGCACCGCCTGCCATGATTACCGGAAGAAACATGCAAAAGTGTCCTTTACTGCTGCTATCAAGATTGGCTGCTATTTTTATTACTCATAGGTTATGGCGTCACTGCCATATAAATCCAGCCCGACGATGCCTCAATTTCTGGTTTCCAGGCGATGCTCAACAAACCATCGATAGGCGTCGGTCAGCCCTTCTTCAAGATCAATTGTAGCCTGCCATCCTAGCGCCCTAAGCCGAGAAACATCCATCAATTTACGTGGCGTACCATCAGGCTTGCTTGCGTCGAAAGACAATTGCCCCTTGAATCCAGTAACCTTGGCAATGGTTTGTGCGAGCTCACGTATCGTACAGTCTATCCCCGTCCCCACATTGATATGCGACAGCATAGGCTGGGTGTTGGCCTGGTAGCTGGCCGCAGCAAGCTCCATTACGTGCACGCTAGCAGCCGCCATGTCATCGACATGCAGGAACTCTCGCATCGGATTGCCGCTCCCCCAGATAATCACTTCAGCTTGGTTCTCCTGCACTGCCTCATGAAAGCGACGAAGTAGCGCCGGGATCACATGGCTGTTTTCCGGGTGATAGTTATCGTTCGGTCCATAAAGGTTCGTAGGCATGACACTACGATAATCGCGACCGTGTTGCCGATTATAGCTCTCGCATAACTTGATCCCGGCAATCTTGGCAATCGCATAAGGCTCGTTGGTAGGCTCTAGCTCCCCGGTAAGCAGGGCCTCTTCTCGAATTGGCTGAACCGCCTGCTTGGGATAGATGCAGGAGGATCCGAGAAACAGCAACCGTTGAACATTTGCCCCATGCGCCGCGTGAATTACGTTCGCCTGAATCATCAAATTGTCGTAGATGAAGTCTGCTGGGAATGTGTTGTTGGCATGAATGCCTCCGACCTTGGCTGCTGCAAGATAGACTTGATCGATACGATTCTTTGCGAAATAGGCATGCACCGCCTGCTGGTCAAGCAGATCCAATTCGTCACGACTGGCACAAAGAATGGAACGGTAGCCAAGAGCATGGAGCCGACGCACGATGGCTGAGCCCACCATGCCCCGATGGCCGGCAACGAAAATGGTCTGGTTTAATTCGCGCGGCATTATCAATTCTCCAAAGCGACCGGTACATCGTGTCCATGCAGCTTGAGCAAGGCATGGCGCTGAGCTACCTTAAGGTCTTCACGGACCATTTCCGCACACATTTCTTGTACGGTAATTTCCGGTATCCAACCAAGATTTTGTTTGGCCTTGCTCGGATCACCCAATAGGGTTTCAACCTCGGTAGGTCGGAAGTAACGTGGATCCACACGAACGATAACATCCCCGACGTTCAACGCCGGTGCCAACTCACCATCGATGCGCTCCACTACCGCGCACTCCTCTACACCCTTGCCCTCAAAACGCAACGTAATCCCCAGCTCAGCGGCAGACCACCGCACGAACTCGCGTACCGAATACTGGACACCTGTAGCGATCACGTAATCTTCAGGATGCTCCTGCTGCAGCATCATCCATTGCATACGGACATAGTCCTTGGCATGACCCCAATCTCGCAACGCATCCATGTTGCCCAGAAACAGGCATTGTTCTAACCCTTGGGAAATGTTTGCCAAGGCACGGGTGATTTTGCGTGTTACGAAGGTCTCACCACGGCGCGGTGATTCATGGTTGAAAAGGATCCCGTTACAAGCATACATACCATAGGCTTCACGGTAGTTTACGGTAATCCAATAAGCGTAAAGCTTCGCTACGGCATAGGGAGAGCGAGGATAGAAAGGAGTCGTTTCCTTTTGCGGAGTTTCTTGCACCAATCCATACAACTCAGAAGTAGACGCTTGATAGAAACGCGTCTTTTTTTCCAGACCTAGCAAGCGGATAGCTTCCAGAATCCGGAGCGTACCCATTGCATCGACATCAGCAGTATATTCTGGAGACTCAAAACTCACTGCGACGTGAGACTGAGCACCGAGGTTATAGACTTCATCCGGTTGTACTTCCTGTATGATTCGAGTGAGGTTCGAGGAGTCACTCAGGTCACCGTAATGGAGAACGAAATTGCGGTTATCAACGTGCGGATCCTGATAAATATGATCTACGCGTTGAGTGTTGAAAGATGACGCACGACGTTTTATACCGTGGACTTCGTAGCCTTTTTCAAGCAGCAGCTCAGCCAAGTAAGAACCGTCCTGACCAGTAACGCCTGTGATGAGTGCCTTCTTACCGTTCATTTAACCACCCTTGAATAAATAGCATTTAATGAAGCAACATAATTTTCATAGTTATCACGGACACATCGGTTTCCCGCCGACTCCTGGCAACCAGACAATGCCCCCACAAGTCCCATCAATCTTGCAAAATCCCCCGGAGGATAGCAAAAAACTTTATCTTTGAATTCAACTAGCAACTCATCCCCCTCAAGATCACTGTCCGCTCCGGGAACAATGACTTTAGAACCTGAATACAGGGCCTCATATACAGTTCGACCAGTGCAAAAAAACGGCTCCCCTCGGATCAAAAAATCGATTTCTCCGAAAAAACCCGTGGATTGTAAATCAGTGATCTGCCCAAGGTAACCAATAGTACCACCAGACCTATCTACCATGGCCCTCAGTTGATCAATACATCCAGCCGTGCCCCCTCCGACGATTAACAGCGCCGCGTTAGTGGGAGCTTGCGACAAAAAATGACTACAGATTTCTAGAACGCCCTTCCCATTTTCAATTCGACCGGCAATGGCAAATACGACTCTCCCAGCTTCTTTCAGCGTAGCTATTTCTCTCGGCAAACGCTCATTTGCCCTGGCTCCCTTGAAAGGATTTTGGACAATATCAAACTCATGCTCCCCCCCTACAACTTCAGAAAAACGCCGCTGTACAGCCTTATCAATAAATACAAAGTGGTCACATACACCCATGAGATATTTCTGATAAGGAGAAATATGGGTAGCCAGCATCTCCCGAACATGTGACACCACTGCGACTCTTTTGAAAAACCGATAAGCACGCAACAACAGCAAGAAGTCCGACAAAACCAAACTGTTCATATGGACTATATCAGGCGAAAGCCTAAACAATTTATAGAGCACCCAGGGGCTGCTAGCCCAGAAAGCAAAGCGCGAAGCCCAAGAGAGAATGACGGCCCTAAAAAAAGACAACTGTACATCATAGTTGTAAGTGATCGGAGACAAAAAATTTATCACATGTACGTCTTTCCCAACACTAGAAACCACCCTATGCACAGGTGAAAACAGCGATAACTGGTGTCTTGCCATCAGACTCATATGCTGACGCAAGCTGGAACCGGCTCCATATATGGAGTCAGGGGAGACGTGGCTGACCATCAGAATTTTGAAACTATTAACGCTCATACGAACCCAACTATCATTGGCCAGACCGAAGCAAAACTAAAAAATTTCATGCCATTCCCCTCGCTAGCCAATACTGACATTCTTTATTTCCGCAGCTATCTAACCAAGCCTAGCCTGTGAGCCAAAGTTCTTGACTACCCCAACAAACTCAGAGCGCCGCGCTAGAACCAGACAGGACAAAAAGAACACCGGATAAAAATACCTCGGAGAATAAATCGGAGTCAGCACAAATATAGAACAATAAATGACCGCGATAAAAATCAAATCATCACTCAACCTTAAACGTCGACGAAAAAAAATAATCAAAAAAAACAAAAATGCAACAAGACAATGCAGTGTAACCACTACATTATTATAAACATCATTAAAATCAAACACATTACCTACCCTAAACACCAAACCATACATAGCATGAAGCGCTTTAGGTATAAAAACCAAAAAATAAAGTCCATTCCGCTGAGCATCGTTGAGGAAAACATATGCTCCACTGCCTTCATCTATGGCGGCGCCTCTATCAGCATTACTATTTACACCAACAAATTGATCTCCTATAAAAAAATAGACTATAGAGATACCTGATAACAGAAGCGCCAAAAAAAACACACGTTGATGTCGTAATGGATTGATGGATGAGAAGGCTGAAAAAACCACTAAAATAAAAAGAGAGAGCTGCCAACGAACCAAAAAAGACGAAATAAACGCCAAAATCAAATAGCCCGCACTCCTGCGAAACAACCAAGCAACAAGCAACGACATTGTTAACAAGGAGATTATTTCCTTGTTAATAGAGAGCAAACTAGAAAATGTGATCGGACTCAAAAAAAACAAAAAAACAAAAAGAACCCAATCATACTGATCACCGGTTCTAACCAACCACAAGGAAATAAAGGCTAGAGCAATATTAAAACAGAGCACTAAAACACGGTCACCGCCGAAGACCTCTAAAATTACCAATGGGCCAAAATAATTACTATCCCAAGAAATCATTTCAGAAAAAGATTTAAAATCTGACTCTTGATATAACTTTTCGTAAGTCAGTGAGTCTGCAAAAAATTTGAAATCAATCTCACCGCTAAGCATATACCTACCCAAAAAAGCGTAGAACAAAACTGCAGAAACCGCGAAGAAAAATAACAGAAATGTCGACTTCCTCATGTACAGCTTCATCTTTCCCCTCGCTGCGACACCGCATCACGAACATCAATTTCGTGGCTTTTAGAAATATACATATGCCGTAAATAAGGGGCTGTGTTGGCACCCCTTATTTTCTAGCGAACAGCCTATGGATCACTACGCTTTAAGAGGCCGCTCTAAAATACTTATGATAAATTTTTTTCATCCCATCCCATAGCGCTCGGTCGCTTGGATATTCATCATGTCGCTTTTCGGGGCGTTCAAGGTAAGCCCTTAACGTAGATTCATCCCAACCCATTTTTTTGAGAAAGTATTTTTTGTCTGTTTCCAACCCTTCCTCTGACGGGTAAGGCGACTCTTCAAGCCTGGCCAACGCTTCATCACGACTCATCTGACCACTCATTACAAGCGTAGCTAAATGTAATTTTCGTTTATCCACGCCGAACTTTTCCGGAAGCAAATATCCTTGATAAAAGCGAGTGAAGATAGACTCGTAATGCTTATAGGGGTAACGTTTATAACCATACTTTGTTTCAAGCTCATCCAAAGCTTGGTTCTTTTGATAATCATAAAAATCGAGATAGGAAACCCATTGGATTCTACGCACCAAACGATTGACAATATAATCAAGCGTACCAACGGACGGAAATGTTTTTAATTTAACACCACCAAGCGCACCCAATGCCTTAATATTTTTTTTATCCCACTTTCGCCAATTCCAACCTTCTGGCATGGGCATACCCTCAGTAGCAGAATTACTTCCTGAGAGGATATACTTTATTCCATACTTTCGCGCTTGAGCAAAATTAACTGCGAGCATCGCGTTATCATATAACAATTCAACATCGATAACATCCGCATCAAAAAAAGCCTGCATGAGACGCTTATATTCCGGCCACTCGATAACGTGGGTGTAGAGATCGACATCAAGCCCCGAAACAAGATTTTTTATATTATTTGCTGCCAATTCGGAGTTCCAGTTATTATCCATATGTACAGCTAATGGCCTCAACCCCTCCTTTACCGCAAGATCAAGTGCATATGAGCTGTCCACACCGCCAGACAACCCCATTACACAATCGTATCTTTTGCCCTTACCAGCTTGTTTAACTTTATCTATAAAGAGTTTGCGTTGTATTGCTCGCTCCTCTTCTGAAACGAAAACAATCTTGCTAATCTGCCTTTCAAAATACGAACAAAAATTACAAATTCCATTGACGTCAAAGGATATATCAGGGGCTGAGGTATCCATCACGCACCGTGTGCATACCTGGTATTTTTTATGATACATCTGAACTCCTAAATAACGACTCAAGCGCTGAGTAACTGGGATAACTAATCAGTACAGCTCGATGAGGTCCTTGCAAAACAAATAAGCTACCCGCGGCTACCGCAGAAGCTCCCGCTTGAACGGCTTCGAGCAAATGCCCCATGTTACCAGCACCGCCCAAGGCAACCAATGGAATATCAAGGACTGAAGCGGCGGATTTTATCACGTCCAAATCATAACCATTCTGCATACCGTCACGGTCAACAGCGTTCAGAAGGATTTCCCCCGCTCCGACTGAGGATAATTCCTTCATGACTGCCAGCCAATCGGCGGATAGTTTTCGCCGAGAAGAGGCTGACCAAAGCTTAATTCGACCTAACCAGTCGCGCTTTACATCAATAGATATTACGATGCTTTGACTGCCGAAGCGCGAAGCCAATTCAGCTATAAGCCTTGGATTGTCTAGCGCTGCAGATTGTAAAATAACCTTCTCAACGCCAAGCGAAAATAAAGTCCGTGCTTGCTCCACGGTATTTATTCCGCCACCGTAACCAAGCGGCATAAAGCACTCAGCCGCAAACTCCTCAATCAGCGCGTAATTTGGGGGCTGCTTTAGACGAGTGGCATCAATATCAAGAACAACGAGCTCATCCACTTCTTTTTCATTGAAAATTCGGATAGCGTTGATCGGATCGCCAACGTATTTTGACTTGCCAAAACGCTGCGTCTTTACTAAACCGTTATCACGTAGTAGTAAAGCTGGTATTACTCGATGTCCCAGCAAGTCACACCTCTAAAAACTGCTTGAATAGTTCCATGCCAAACCGATGGCTCTTCTCGGGGTGGAATTGCACCCCCCACATATTTTCTCGATGAAAGCCTGCAACAAAATCTCTTCCATAGTTGCAGATAAACATTTCATCCGATTTGTTCATACACTCCACATAATAAGAGTGCACGAAATAAAAGCGCCGCTCCAATGATTCGCTGGAAACGAGCGAATCCTCACCAACAATACTTACCGCGTTCCACCCCATATGCGGAACTTTCAATCTACCCACGTTATCCTGAAACTCAAACCGTCTCACTCTGGCGTCGATCCATCCTAATCCAGCCTCCTGCCCTTCCTCACTTGACTTACACATCAGCTGCATGCCCAAGCAAATGCCTAGAGTCGGGACCTTACGCTGCAATACTGCCTGATTGAGTTCAGCAAGCCAGCCACCAGTCCGCAAACACTCCATAGCGTGACCAAAGGCACCAACGCCTGGGAGCAGCAATTTTTGAACGTTCGACAAATCACTGGGGCAGGAAATTATTTCAGCCTCCCCACCGACATGCTTAATCATGTTGACTACAGAGGCGATATTACCGGCTCCGTAATTAATGACAGAAATCTTACGCTTATTCATGCTTTCATCATCGCCTTATCCAGTATGGCCTGGATGCCGCCCTCAGGAACGACGCTCGGAGCGGCTTGAGCGCAAGAGAGCCTTTCACTTATCCACAACTCTATAGCCTCGGCATTCTGCTCAACAACAGTTGCTATTCCAGAGCGACGCTCATAGTCATATAGGCCTTCAAGAATTCCGCCCTTGTTTAAATAAGGATTCAACAGCGCAGAAGGTAATCCAAACCAGGAGGCTTCGATCACCACAGAACTCATATCAGTTATATGTAAGCTGGCTTGAGATAGTAATATGGGTAGCGGCAATAAACTTGCTCGATGCCATTCTACTCCAGCAAAGCCACCAAATTCCTGATCCAAATACGCCTCGCAGTACTCGCCCTCATCGCCCGTCAATTGAATCGGATGCAGACGTAACAACCAGTTATATCGATTATGAGTCCGCTTAATCACTGACTCCAGCGCCTTACACATAACCTTGTTGAAGTCGATATCGGAATAGTAATGAATATGTAACCCCCATTGTAAAGCCACCAAAATAATGGGTTTTTCATCGAAAAAAATTCTGCTACTTCTCAGTGCATCCTGAACCAGTAAGTCGTTATCGCTCGGAAACTGGAATCGCTGAAACCAAGGATGACCTATCACATTAATTGTAACACCACGCGCGGGAGCCCAACTTTTTAGATACTCTGCGCTTTGTCGATCCCAACATAAAAAGCCATCCGGCAAATCCGAGACGGCGACTTTGTTTGGTAAAATATCCCCATACCACTTGTTATCTTTAGAAATAACGCCATGTTGGATATCATATACAGGAACATTTAAAAGTCTACAAGCTCGACAGAGAGCAAGGTCGGGCTGTATACCTATTACTATTTTGGGTTTAACCAAATTCAATATTTTTAACCATACAACAGCCTTTCTTGACACCCCATACTCTTTACTTTTCTCCCGCCCGATAAAAACAGACAGCATTCGCACCCACAATGCAATCCATGACAGGGAACGATTAAAGGCTGCAGGTGAATTATAAGCGCGCGCCCCCACGAGCCGACTAATAGGTGTAGCAACAGACTGAACGCTTATATTTTTCTTAAAACACTCCTCAACAACTGTATCAATTATCGGAGAATACGCTTTCCCCGCGTGCTGATATCCGCAGTCCGCATCGTGTCGAACAACTAAAACATCGGACGCCTCAAGGTTAGACCAGCAATTTTTGCGAAAGATCGCAAATAGCAACAACCTGAGTTTCGAAAAAGTCACTTTCATTTATCCATGGTATCATAAAGATATTCACACACCTTAAAATCTAGAGGCGTATCAATATCTATCGACCTTTCCGTCGGCATTATAAAAGCTTGACTATTACGCATAAAAAAACCTCGCGACTTTAAAAAGCTTTCCGTTTTAGCCAAATAAATTGCGCCATTCAGGCGGTAATACACAGGAAGATCCTGGCTACGTTGATTCAATATTTCCGGCCGTAAAAAGTCGTCCATAAACCCGTCAGCCTCTAGCGTGTTGCTCCACAGCGGCGAGTGCTCACACCGGCATACGCTGATGATACTCTCTGCTTTCGTCTTATCCATACATTGCACAGCCTGGTAGATGTCCTCAGCTTTGCGCAGAGGTGAAGTCGGCTGTAAGAGCATCAGTCGGGCAGGCCGCACTCCCTCCTTGGCCAAAGACTCCAATGTATGAACAAGCACATCGACGGTCGCTGCGGTGTCGCTAGCCAGATCGACTGGACGCCTAATTGTGTGAAGACCGAGTCGAATGCCTTCCGCCAGAATCGCATCATCATCGCTGCTAACGACTAACTGATCGACAACTTGACTCTCGAGGGCTGCCTCAAGCGTCCAACGGATTAACGGTTTACCGTGCAGATCCAAAAGGTTCTTTCCAGGTAAACGCTTACTACCCGCTCGGGCGGGCACCACCGCAAGGATATCTACATTGTAGTTACCCATTGAATAAACCTGAAATGTCAGATTGCGCTCGTTGAAAATCCTCCATTCTGCCTATATCAAGCCAGTATTCGTGTATGGGGAACATATTTACATCCTTGTCTTTCGCAATCTGCTGCTCCAACAATGTGGGCATGTCAATACGAGTTCCCGCAACAACGCTTTTTACTAATTCAGGTGAGAGCAAATAGATTCCCGCATTAATAAAGAAACGATGTACTGGTTTCTCCACCATGGAACGAATCCGATGCCCTTCACTTTGGATAACACCATAGGGCACACAATGTTCGTACTCTCGCACGCACATGGTCGCCACACCTTGATGCTCCTGATAAAATTCCAGCAGGTTCTGGAAGTTCAAGGTGGTGAGCAGGTCGCCATTCATCATGAACATTGGTAAATCAATTTCATCATGAGGCAACAACCCTAATGCACCGCCCGTACCCAGAGGCTCTTCCTCATGAACATACTGGATGCTTACGCCCCAACGGCTGCCATCGCCAAAATACTCACGGATCATTTCTGGCATGTAATGCGTAGAAATGAAAAACCGATAAAACCCGGCATTAATGAAACTCTCGAGAATAAGCTCAAGAATAGGTTTATCACCTATTTTTAATAAAGGTTTTGGACAGGTTTTAGTTAACGGACGCAGACGCGATCCAAACCCGCCGGCCATAAGGAAGACAGGATTATCATATTGTCGTTTCTGCAAAAGCCCATGGAGGGTTTCCAAACCCACAACGCGTTGCAGGGCATCAACGACGGGTAACTGCAGCAGTTGATGCTTCTCCATAACCGCTAGCATGCGCTCCTTACTCCAACTCCGCTCAACCGTCTGCGGCGAAGCGCACATGACCTCCTTAACACTAATATCCAGTGGCAGGTGCTTGAGTAAGCAACGTCGCACATCACCATCAGTTAAAGTCCCCAACAGACGTCTCTCGGCATCTACAACCAGAACGATGCGCAACGCCATGCGATCAAGTGTTGCGATCGCCTCTTCGAGAGATGTCTCCGGGCCTACGAGTACTGATTCCCACTTTTGCATACAAAATAATCCTTAGTCATCGCGCGAAACGGCTTTTTTACGCACCGCTGGACCTAACAAAATCTGTCGGGTCGCGAGGTCACGAACCACCACAGCCCCCGCGCCAACGACGGCGCCCTCTCCGACCGTTATTCCCTGGATCACGGTGGCACCGCTGGCAATAAAAGCGTGATCATGTATCTGAGCGCTTCCACAGATTGTCGCGCCGGGGGCGACATGAACGTCCTTTCCCACGCAACAGTCATGATCGATCACGGCCCGGGTGTTAATGATCGAATTCGAGCCAATAACGACATCTGCTTGAATTATCGCCCCAGCCATGACCTGCACCCCTTCCTCCAAATGCGCCGTGGGGTCGACCCATGCGGCAGGATGGACAAGGACAGGAAAATGGAACCCTTTCAACTTTAAATTCGCAAATATGTCCCGCCGCCCCGCCCCACCCACAAGTTGACCTATGCCGTTGACCAGGTCTACAGATGCGGGCCCCCACTCATCAAGCACCTCGTCGCCACCCAGAACCTTGATACCGCGCCACTGGGAAACACCCTGAGCGTACAATCCGGGGTCACAAAGACCTAACAGGTCCAGCTTCATCGCCTGAATTAGCGACAATAGCACCTTCGCATGACCTCCAGCCCCCAGCATCACCAACCGCTTGCTCATGCTCACAGCTCAATGATCTCACCTGCGTTGTAGGAGCGGCCCACACGGCGCCCCACTAGCGCCCACAAAGCAGTCGGCGGTAAACCTTGCCCACTCCTTGCCGTGGTTAATTGCTCCCTTTTGAGCAGCGTCCCTTCGGCAATGTCGCAAGCCGCAACGACCTGCTGGCGGGCAGCCTTACGAGTATCCCACTCACTAGCTTGGGGCGCTTTAGCTCCATCACCCAACGCCTCCTGTAGAGCACGGATATCATCTATCATCGTCTTGAGCTCTTCAGGCTCGAGCGACGCCAGGTGATCCGGGCCGGGCAATGATCGATCCAGAGTGAAATGCTTTTCGATAACCCTTGCTCCTCGAGCTACTGCTGCGATAGAGACCAAGCTGCCTTTAGTGTGGTCGGAATAACCTACGTCAAGCCCAAAAGCCGTCGCCAAGGTATCCATAGCTCTAAGGTTAACCTCACCCCATGGCGTTGGGTACTGAGAGGTGCAATGAAGCAATACCACATGCCCCTGCAGCCTTGCTCTCGACTCCTGATGACTCCAGCAACGCCAGACGTCATCCATATCTGCCGGCTCACTACTGAACTCTAAAGCATGTGCAACTATCGCCAACGCCTGCTCGACTTCCGAGAGGGTCGCCATGCCTGTAGACAATATTAGTTTTTTACCGGTGCGAGCGAACTGCCACAGCAATGGACCATTTGTCAGCTCACCGGAGGGTACCTTGAATAGAGGCATTTCAAGATCACACAGAAAAGCTAGGCTATCTGAATCGAAAGCGGTAGAAAGAAAATCAATTCCCTTCTGTCGAGCATAGCTCTGCAAGTCAACATGCCAAGCCCGCGGCAGCTCTAATTTACTGAGCATCGCCAACTGACTCTCGGCCTCATCCGTGCTGCTTTTCTGGTAAGCCGCTTTAGGGACTTCTTTCGAAGCCAGACGTGCAGCAATAAAGGTCTGAAATTTTACAGCATCGGCGCCAGCGGCTGCCGCGGCATCCACCAAAGCAAAGGCTAGCTCTCGATCACCGTTATGATTTACGCCAGCCTCGGCGATAACGTAAACCGCGTCTCTATCGTAGTGCTTCATGTGTCAGCTCAGATCATGGAATGATTTGTGGGACGCCCCGTCGTAATTCTCCAGGACCTTTAAGATTGCCTCTGAAGCATCGCCCTTCCCGTACGGATTGACAGTAGTTTTACACGCTGCTGCGAATTCAGATGTCAGCGCCTTGTGAAGCGCCTGCTCGATTGAATCGCTATTCGGGTCACAGTGCAATATAGAGTTGGCTGCTAACCTGCCCTTCTGCCGAACGCCAATATCTACTGTTGGAATTCCAAAAGCTGGGACCTCGATAATCCCGCTCGAAGAATTACCCACTACAGCAGATGCCATGGAGATCGCAGACAAATAACGTCTGAAGCCCAACGACGGAATAGCCAATACTCGGTCAGGCTGCGCCTGTGCATAGGCTTCAAGTAACGGAATGATAGCTCGACCACCGTTATCAGCATTAGGGTAGGTGAATATGATCTGATACTGGGGGAATTTATCCAGCGCCTCGGTGAGTGCAATGAAACTCTCTTGAGGGTCTTCATCCATCACCGTGACCGGATGGTAGGTGACGACGAGATAAGGTGAATGCAAGTCAAAACCGAGACTTTCTCGAAGCACCTCAATGCTCATCTTCGGAGCACGTAGCAAATGGTCAATTCCGACGGCCCCGACGTTGAAGACACGCTCCGGCGACTCCCCCATCTGAATGACACGCTGACGGTAGGGCTCAGCGGCCACAAAGTGCAGATAAGCCATTTTACTGATGGCGTGCCGAATAGCATCATCATAAGCACCCTCGGTAATTTCGCCACCATGAAGGTGTGCAATGGGGATACGCATTATCAAAGCAGCCTGCGCAATTGCCAATGCTTCGAAACGGTCCCCTAGAACCACCAACATGTGCGGTTGCAACCGATCTAGAGCGTCGGCAAAACCTAACGTACCAACGCCCATTGATTTTACGATTCCAACGGCAGAGTCCGATGAAAGCAACATCTCTACCTTTGCATCAATGTGAAAACCATCCTCCTCAATTTGACGCCATGTCTCCCCAAATTCAGGCGATAGATGCATCCCGCTTACGATGATCTGCAACTGAACTTCGCTACTCGACTGAAGGTCTTTCATCAACCAGTAGAGTAGACCGTACTCAGCCCTCGAGCCGGTAAAAATGGCTATCTTGCGTTTCACGTTGGTATCTCCGGCACAACGCTACTTGGTAAATTCACGATGCGCGCTGATAGCCACTCGGAATTTGTCAAGTCCCCCCGCAGACACTTAGCGTAGAGAGGGAGGTGATTCATCAACTTCCAGATAGGCCGGGTCATGACGCCAGTGTCGTTGGTAGCCTTCAATAGCTCGTCTCTCTGAACCTTATTAGCGCAAATTACAGCATTCAGCCAGTAGTTTGACCGACAGCCTTCAGGCTCTTTAACAAACTGCAAATCGCTCCCTTTCAATACTTCCGCATAGTTAGACGCCAACTCTCGCTTGGACGCAATAAAGCCCTCCAACTGCTCCAACTGCGCGCACCCCAGTGCCGCGTTTATATTAGGCAGACGATAGTTGTAGCCGAGCTCATCGTGCACATACTCGTAGGGATGAGGTTGCTTGGCAGTGGTTGTAAGGTGCTTCGCCTTGGCTCCCCATTCCTCATTAGCCAGAATCATACCGCCACCGCCGGTCGTAATGATCTTGTTTCCGTTAAAACTCAGGGTGCCCAAGCGACCGAAGCAACCGGTGTGACGCCCCTTATACAAACTACCCAACGACTCCGCTGCATCCTCAATCAGAACCAGCCCCCAACGGATGCACACATCCAACAAGTCATCCAGTTCAACCGGATGGCCAAAGGTGTGCATTGGAAGACAGGCCCGCACTATCTGCCCGGTCGCCTTATACCGACATAAGCCATCGGCACTCAGCTGCGCGTTGTTCTCAAGCCAAATTTCAAGGGCCTTCGGTGATAACCCCAACGTATGGCGATCAACATCAACAAACACTGGCTCGGCGTTGCAATACGCAATCGCGTTGCACGTCGCTACAAATGTCAATGACTGAGTCACGACCAAATCACCAGCCTCAACCCCAGACAATAACAATGCGACGTGCAGTGCCGCTGTGCCATTCACCGTCGCAACTGCTCGGGGGCTCCCGGTGTAAGAAGCCATATCCCGCTCAAAGCGATCAACAAAGGCGCCCACACTTGAAACGAACGTCGACTCGATCGTTTCCACCACGTAATCACGCTCATGCCCTAAAAAAACAGGCGCGTGAAGTGGAATAAAATCGTTTGTACGGTATTGCGCACGCACGAACTGGATTAGAGAGTCGAACATAAGAGCGCCTCAAACGTTATAAATATCGGCTTTGTATTTGGCCAAGTTCTCGGGAAGCAACAACCAGTCAATTGTCTTCTGAAGCCCCTGACGAATGTCATATTGTGGCTCGAAGCCGGTGAGCCCACGGATTTTGGTATTATCGCACCACAGACGGAATACTTCAGACTTACCAGGGCGGATCCGCTGCTGATCTGTGAGGAATTCCACATCACTCCCCATCAACTCACGAATGAGGTTCAAAGTATCGCCTACGGATATTTCATAGTTTGAGCCGATATTCACTGTCTCCCCAATAGCTTCGCTGCACCGAGCCAACTCCAGAAAACCCCGGCAGGTATCAGCGACATAATTGAAGTCACGGGTAGGGGTAGTGTCGCCCAATTGAATTTGTTTTTTCCCGCTGGCAATCTGAGTGATAATGGTTGGAATCACCGCTCTCGCAGACTGACGAGGACCGTAGGTATTAAATGGCCGGGCGATAGTCAGAGGCAGGTCAAACGAATTATAAAAGCTCATCGCCATCGCATCGGCACCAATTTTCGATGCACTGTAAGGCGACTGCGCCTGCAATGGGTGATTCTCATCTATAGGTACATATTGAGCGGTGCCATATACTTCGCTGGTTGATGTATGTATGACTCGCTTCACACCATTTTCCAAGGCGGCCTGACAAATATTTAGCGTACCCTTGATATTGGTATCGACATAACTATCCGGAGCAACATAAGAATAGGGGATAGCAATTAAAGCGGCGAGATTAAAAACCAAATCAACGTCTTTGGTGACGTGTTTGCAATAATGGGGATCTCGAACATCCCCGCTAACCACTTCCACACTAGACAAACAGTCAATATTCTCCAACCATCCCCAGTAATTAAAAGAGTTATACTGAGAAAGCGCTTTTACTTCATACCCCTCACGCACAAGCAGTTCGGTAAGGTGTGAACCGATAAAACCATCAGCACCTGTGATCAATGCTTTCACAAGCAGTCTCCTATTCAAACTAAGCAAGCTTATCAACAGTCTCCACAACAAGCACGTCAGCAGAGCCGCATCTAATCCACAATCATAAATACATCATTAACCGCCAAAAAACCGCATTTCACACCGCAATACAAACCGACTATATAGCAGCACACGCTTTTCTCCTAATAAGCTTTGCGGGCACGCCACCCCAAATTTCATTGGGCGGAATGTTTTTCGTCACTACGGAGTTCGCCCCGACGACAGAGTTTTCACCTATGGTCACATCAGGGTTTATAAATACATTGGCGCCTACCCAGCAAAAATCTCCGATTTTTACATCTCCTTGCTTCGTCCCCACTGGAGGCTTGGAAAAATCAGAGTCTGCCATAGCGGAGCTCGTATAAATTCTTACGTTATGAGAAATTCGGCAATTAGCGCCAATTACCACAACACATTCTGACGCTGATTGTATAGTAGATAACTCACCAATATAGCTATTTCGACCACCCTCAATTCTACCTGGACCATAAAACTGAATATAGTAGCCATTAAATCTAAAAGTTTTATTCAACTCATACTGCTCTCGATACATCGCATAAGTTATCTTCCAACTCGTCGAGCGCATAACACTTACAAACTTCGACAGAGCCCGCACTAATAATCCCTTCACTTAGAAAGACTCCGCTTCAGGACAAACCGCATCGATGAAAAAACCTCAAACCATGGCATACTATAAACCCTCCACGAGAGCAGCCAAGCAAGCAAAAACAAAACACTCTCCGAAAGAGCATATGCCATAGCCGCACCTTTAATTCCGAGCAACTTCACAAGAAACATCGTAGCGACAATAGAAAACACCCCAGTGAATATTGTCACAATGGAAACATTGCTCGTTCTCGAGGAGAAAAAAAAGAACCCCGCGATCGAAAAATACATCCCCTTGAACATCTGCCCAAGAAAAAACCAGAACACAATTTCCTGTGCCCTAAGAAACTCAGCCCCAACCATATCCGTAAAAAACAGCTTACAAAAGAAAGTCGCCATTAATGCCATTAACAAAAAACATAACCACACGAGATAAGTAACACCCACAATTTCCATTCTCGATCCGGCAGTATTCTCTTTCAGTTTTCCATATAACCACGGGCCGTAGACCTTAACGAAAGCATCAGCTACCAAGCCCAAAATAAGCCCAAACTGTAGCGCCAGTGTATAAATACCTACCGATTCAACACCTAACATATTTGCAATAACAAAACGGTCGGCAACCACCATTACCAAACCACCAACCACATGTGGAATAAGCGGCACTCCAAATCGAAGAGCATCCCCGACCGCCCCTTCTTTGGAGGAAGGAAGAGCAGCCTCTTTGCTTTTAATGAGCCAAAATAACGCTACACTACCAAATATCAAGACTGCGAAAATCTGCCCTAATACTCTACCCTCCCAAACCATCAAAAAACCGAATATAAGCACTAATGAACAGCCGGCATTCGTTAAGCCCTGCAGCACTTGAAAAGATCCATACTTTTTTGCCGCGCGGCTCACTTGCCATAAAGTGAGCTTTACATTAACTATAAATTGAGCACCGGAAACGAGGACAGCAGCGAGTAACCACTCAAAAGGCACACCAGTCGGTTTAACTAACCATTTTCCAAATATCCCAACCACCAGGAAAACCGCGATAGTACTTACAGCAAGTATAATAAGACATCCACCCACGTAACGCGCCAAAGAGAGCTTATCCAACTCAAAATAGCGCGCAGCAACCGCTCCATGTACACTCAACCCTGTGAAGGCACCAAACAAACTCACCATCACGCCAAACATAGCAACCACACCGTAGTCAGCTGGTGTCAGCACACGAGTGAGAAACGGAAGCAAGAGAAACGGAATTCCGGCGTTAACTATATTGGCCGCAAGGAAAATACCGGCATTGCCGAATAACTTCCTAATCATTACCTGTTACTTTCACAATCATGAGAGACGTGCTCTAGCGCTTCCCTTAACCCCGCCCACACATGATTAATAATTTCAGATGCATCGGGACTCATCGGCAAACTCAATACTCTTTTTGCTACTGCAGTGGAAACTGGTGTGTCGATCGCAAGACCGTAACCCCGGTAGATGGGCTGCTCGTTCAAGGGTACAGGGTAGTGTATCGCTGTAGGGATACCCTTCAAACTAAGCAATTCCTGAAGAGTTTCTCGATTCTCTATCAAAACCGTGTACTGAGCAAATACACTTGTCCGATCCGCTTTCTGCCGAACTCGTTCCACACCCAACTCATCCATCATTTTGTTATAGGTACTACCTATTTCTATACGCTGAGCGACCTCCCAATCAAAACGCTCAAGTTTAGCCAAGACGATGGCACACTGCAGCGTATCCATTCGACCGCCTAAACCAATACGGGTATGCCAGTAACGCTTACTTTGTCCATGAATCCGAATTTCCCGACACGTTTGAGCAATCGAATCATCCGATGTAAAAATCGCACCGCCATCTCCGTAGCATCCCAGCGGTTTACTTGGAAAAAAACTAGTGCAACCAATAGTAGACAAGTTGCAGCTCTTTTTGCCTCTGTAATCAGCTCCAAAACTTTGTGCAGCATCTTCTATTACTGGTATATTTCCGTAGCGAGCCGCAATAGCATTTATTTCATCCATATCTGAAGGCTGACCATAAAGGCTTACAGGCATAATTATTTTTGTTTTGCTTGTAATTGCCGCCTCTAATTGCGTCACGTCGATATTGCAAGTAAGTGGATCTATATCAATGAAAACGGGTATTGCCCCTAACAGAACGATGACTTCTGCAGTAGCCGCAAAGGTGAATGGAGTTGTCACTACCTCGTCACCAGGTCCCACACCTAAAGCCATTAAACTAATGAGTAGTGCGTCAGTACCGCTGGAGACTGTTATGCAGTGTTTGGCACCTGTGTAGACAGAAAGCCGCGACTCAAGTTCTGCAACTTCAGGCCCCATAATGTATTGCCCATGCTCAAGAACGTTATTAATCCGGCACTGAATGTTTTCCTTCAATGCCTCATACTGAGTTCTTAAATCAACGAAAGGGATGCTCATGCGCCAGTGCACTCCAGATAGCCAGCAACTAATTTATAACGTTGTGCTGTGTGAGGACATGTATACGTCCCCTCTCCAGCAAGGCCGAGTGGTACCCTCTCTCCTTGCTGACTGATCCAGCCGATCTGCTTAGCTGGCACACCGGCCACCAATGCGTAGGGCTTGACATCCCGATTAACAACCGCACCTGCGGCAACGAATGCGTACTCACCAATCGTTACGCCACATACAATAGTACAGTTAGCACCTAACGTGGCACCTTGCTTAACCAACGTATCCCTATATTCATCTTTGCGAGAAACTGCGCTACGTGGATTATATACGTTGGTAAATACCATGCTCGGGCCGCAGAAAACATCATCTTCGAGAGTGACGTTATCGTAGACTGACACATTATTTTGAATTTTTACGTTATTACCTATAACAACACAATTACCCACAAACACGTTCTGACCAAGCGAACAATCTTCACCGATACGCGCACCCGAACAAACATGAACAAAATGCCATATGCGCGACCCGCTTCCGATCTCGGCGCCTGGATCCACGATAGCGGAAGGGTGTAACTGATAGTTCATAGATTGCTCATCTGTTCAAGTTTTGAAGAAACGGGTGACCTTCATCATCCCGAACACTGCAAATCATTGAAGATCGAATACTTTCAACCGTCTCGACACAGTGCCGGGCATCCTCAAGGCCATAACCACGCCCCGCAAGTATTTCCTCATAACTTACAGTGTGAAGATCCGTAAACCCCTCAGAAAACTCCATTTCTTCGGCATCGACTGTGATCGAGCGATAGGTAGGCTTTTTGCCTTTCACCGCTTCCGGCAGATCGTTGGCATCAATTGATAGAAACCACCGCACGCGAGCCTTCTCGTATTCCAGATAACCGGCTGCCTTATATTCACTATTAAAGTGAACGACGCTTCTCTGAAGCTTCCCAAATATAAAATGCAGCATATCGTAGAAATGCACACCAATATTGGTAGCCACGCCATAGGACTTACGTGGATCGCCCTTCCAGCTTTCCATATACCACTTACCCCGCGAAGTGATATAGGTAAGCTCTACATCATGCTTATGCTCAAGGAATTCTCGAGAAACTTCATCCTTGAGTTTGATAATTGCCTGGTGATGACGCAATTGTAGGATATTGTATACTTGGCGCCCCGTTTCCTGCTCAATTAGAACAAGCTCATCAAGACACTCCGACGTTGGCACCAACGGCTTTTCACAAATAACGTCGCACCCCAAACGCAACCCCGCAGCGATATGGGCCTTATGAAGATAATTAGGCGAACATACAGCTACATAATTTAATGCCTGGGCGGGATCTCGCTTCAAATTCCAAGCATGTTCATAAAAGCGCTCAAACTCAGTAAAAAACTCACTCTGAGGTGAAATACTATCAATTATACCAACTGAATCATTAATATCATAAGCGGAGACCAGCTCATGACCTGTATCCTTGATTGCACGCATATGACGTGGAGCTATATAACCCGCTGCACCAATTAGAGCAAAACGTTTCAAGATCACCTCTCCAGCAATCAAGCTTTAATGATATGTTTTTCTGAGATTCGATATTTTCCACGCGTATCAATTAATAAATTTGAGTGCTTAGAAATAAAGCTGTAATCAAACCCATCATGATCCGTCGCCAAAATCACCGCATCAAAGCTGGCGATATTTTCGGCCGAAAGCGTCTCACTTACAAGATTAAAATTATGCTCTCGCATTTTTGGAAAAACAGGGACATGCGGATCGCTGTAGGCAACTACCCCACCTTTAGCTGCAACTAACTCCATAATTTCCACAGAGGGAGACTCTCGCATATCGTCGACATTTTTTTTGTAAGCAATACCCAAAACTAATACTCGACTATTCTTAAGCGCCTTGCCTCGGTCATTCAGTCCATCCATCAACTTGTTTACAACATATTCAGGCATCGCTTTATTGACCTCACCCGACAATTCAATAAATCGGGTATGCAGGCCATATTCACGAGCCTTCCAGGTCAGATAAAATGGATCAATTGGGATACAGTGCCCCCCCAAGCCAGGCCCTGGGTAATAGGCCGTGAAGCCAAACGGCTTGGTCGCTGCGGCGTCAACAACCTCAAAAATATCTATCCCCATCCGGTCAGCCACGACCTTCATTTCATTAACCAAACCAATATTCACAGCTCGATGTATATTTTCCAACAACTTTGTCATTTCCGCAGTTTTGGTTGAACTGACGGATACAATCTTATCAATAGCATGTTCGTACAACGCTATTCCCACCTCAAGGCAAGCCGGGGTATGCCCACCGATCACCTTAGGTATCGTACGTGTTTCGAAATTTGGATTGCCTGGATCCTCACGCTCAGGTGAGTAAACTAAAAAAATATCCTGTCCAACGCGCAGACCACCCTCCTCCACGCGTGGCAGTAACTCCTCTTCAGTTGTACCCGGGTAAGTGGTGCTCTCCAGAGAAACAATTTGCCCCGGACGAAGAAAAGGTTTAAGAGCGTTTGTAGTATTAATCACAAAGCTCATATCAGGTTCACGATACTTATTTAAAGGAGTAGGCACACATAGGATCAAGGCATCACATTCCGCAACACGCGTGAAGTCGACCGTTGCTTCAAAACCACTTTGGCGTGCAAGGAAAACCTTTTCACTGGAAATATGTTCGATATAGCTTTTCCCTGAATTCAACGCCTCTACTTTTGAAACATCAATATCTATACCTAGCACTTTGAAACCAATAGCGTTATATCGAAGCATCAGAGGCAGACCGACGTAGCCGAGGCCCACTATGCCGATAACGGCCTCTTTATTCTTAAATTTGGCGACGCTCGCCTGCTTCAAGCTTGACATCAAACACAACTCCCTATTTTTTGTAACCAAGCGTTTTTGACAGGGGGCTATCCCCTCATTTTTACGCTTCTGTTTTGTTCAGTTAACCCATATAGGCACATTATTGCCTTAGCATTTACTACCGCTTCTTGAAACGCCTGATCCACCAGGTCATCAGACCTCATGCGGGGACATGGACGCCCACATCAAAAGTTAATAGCTTTTAGCCATCAGCAACCGGCCGCTTGCTGATTAAGCGCTCTACTCCGCTCAGACACAATTTTCGATTTCATCGTCATGAAGATATCATTCATGCCAATAAAATTCTATTGACTCTTCATGACCTAGCTCACCCCTGGATAGATACAATCTCAATCCGATTGACAAATGACTGCAATGGTCAAAATTTTGTCGGCCCTGAGCGAGATTCAGCAAAATAAGTACCTCGATCCCTTTGGACGAAGCGAATAAATCTCTGCACAAGCTGAAAATCGTAAAGGCGAGCCCCAAAAAAAATGGCGCGCCACCCAAGCACACCAAACCTCAACCGGCATCACACTGGATGCCTATCCACATTTCACATCGTTCCATTAAATTGATCTCACAGGTCATCTCCACCCATATGAAATGAAATTAACCCAGCATAAGTCTTATTGAATCAGGGAACACGTGATTGACATCAAACATTACTCGCTCCCTGAAAATGATAACTCAACTTTGGAGAAAAGCTTAGATGCAACTGTAGCAGCGCCGAACGCAATCGCGAGCAAGAACCATCCCAAATATCATTAGATTATTTAGAGTACTGGATGTATGCGTCTCTACAACAAAATGAGCTTGTATGAATACATGTCAACTTAGAACGTACTAAAAACACCTTAAAAAAGTGGATATCTGTAGCAACTAAGGGAGGCCGCTACTGATCCAAGAGTGAGACATCGAGCTGATCGCGTCAAACGCAGCACTGGAGTTTTATGAGCAACCTATAAAATAAAAAATGACAACTGAATCGCGAGATTTAGCAAACCCCGCGGACTCATTTGACGATGCTCACTTCATTTATCGGGACAATTGGCGCTATATAATTAATGATTCACTCTTTCATGCACATTAGCACGCGCCAGAAAAAACCGAATCAAAGCCACAAACCCACCAAACAGAAGACCAATGATTACGCCCACACCAAGAATAAAAATCTTCCTGGGCTTTATAGGACTCTCAGGCACTTCAACACTACCATCTTGCCGATAAACCGAGATATTTTCGGGATCAACATTTAACTTTCGGTAAAAGTTGTATCGCATCTGCAATGACCGTAAATCCGATATAAAAGCATCGTCTGAGGCACGAGACTCCAAAGCATTAATTTCGGCAGCCAACGCTTTGCTTCCCCGTTGGTAATCCATCTTACTACCAGCCTCTACGGTTATATCAATTGCGGCTGTAGATTTTATTGCCGGGCCGGTTAGCCCTATGGACTCAGCTATTTTCAGCGCCTCACGAAGCTGCTGAATACGATCTTCGCGTATACGCTGTGCATTTTCACGCAAGCTGATAATCCGCTGCTCCAAATTTCGAGCTCTCACCGCTGCTTCGGCAGTTACGTTCTTAACTAACTCCAGCTCGGCAGCTTCGCTGGCGCGCGATACATAAGCCTTGATCCATTCTGTGGCCTTCACGGGATCGCCCCCCTGAACAGTTACAGAATATCGATCCGGAGCATCCTTACTCCCACCTTTTATAACCAGCTGCTTAGAAAAACCCTCATACAATCGATCCATTGCCCCCTGACGCGCTTGCTCAGAGAGAGAGGGGAGATAGATATCATTAAAAAACTTCTGGCGAAGTGACTCTCCTTGTAAATTTCGGGTAAAAACACCGTACACATATCCGATCGAATAAGGGTCAAGCTCTGTGCTTTTCCCACGCCCATAATTCAGCTCAGCGATGCCGTTCTGAGTTGGAGGTACAATAAAAACCTTCGCTTCATAGACAGGTTTTGCGAGAAAGGCATAAACGCCGAAACCGGCAGCTATCAAGATAGTAACGCTCAGTATGAGCCATTTTTGATTCCAAAGACTTTGAATAAGCTCAATCAGATCTACTTCATCAGCTCTACGAATATCATCACGATCATTTTGCATAAAGAGCCTCGCTGGCAGTAAACACAACACCCCCATCAAAAGGTAAGGCACGCGAGCTCTCTGTAAATAAAGCTGTAGATGGAATCAAAGTAAATTCGAACAAAACGCCCCCCATAGTCAGAACAAAGTTATTGGCCGTGATCCTTACACCAAGACTACTGGGCTCACATATCCATTATTTTGCCCGTCTGCGCATTCCCAGGAACCACGCAAGCGACGGCCCGGCTATCATACCAGCGAGAAGCGCCAGGATCACGAAAACCGAGACAGGAAGCTGCGGAGCTGACCAGCCCAGAAACAGGAGCGCAACCGGCTGGTTGTTTTCAAGCACGAACAAGACGATAGCTGAGGCCACGAGCAGCGCAAGTACGACCAGGGCCAAGCGTTTAAAGTTCCGCATGAGAATTCCTTTGCTTTAGTGCTGCGTCAGAGCTCATCGCCCTCCTCCTCATTCACCCGATCCCTAAGCTCTTTGCCTGGCTTGAAATGAGGAACAAACTTGCCGTCAAGGCTGACGGACTGACCGGTCTTCGGATTGCGCCCAACCCGTGGGGCGCGGTAATGCAGGGAAAAGCTGCCGAAGCCACGGATCTCGATGCGATCACCCGTAGCCAGGCACTGGGACATTTGTTCAAGCATGGTCTTGATGGCCAGTTCCACATCCTTGGATGAGAGTAGCCCTTGATGGGTGACAATTCGTTCGATCAACTCCGACTTCGTCATATTTTTCCCTTCTTTTTCAAGCAGCTAGGAAAATCGCTTGAAAAGGTTTTAGCATGACCGGAGGGATTTGAACAGCCCAAGTATTGACATTCCTCTATTACTCCCTTGCCGCTTCCTTCCATGCAGACGGGGAGGTTTCTCAAGCTACCGGCAAATGACCAGCATCGTACGAGTAAGATAGCCAGCCGGATTGAAACCAAAGGGGTACTGATCGTCATCTTTGGCGTCGTCTGATCGGGTAATGACCTTGTAGCCAGCGCCCTTGCACTCCCTTGCGGCTCTCTTATGGCACTTCTCCCAGCCAGAGCCCAACCCTGAGCAGTCGACCTCGATACCGCTGACACCACGCACTGCGTGGGTCTTGGCGCTTGTGGTGCAACCTGCCAATGCCAATGCCAATGCCAATGCCAATGCCGCGAATACCAGGATGAGCCTGTTCATTCATCTCCTTAAATATCCAATACTCGACTGGGTGGTGCATGACCTGGCGCTATCGCGAGCAAGCTCGCTCCCACATTGTTCCGGAGAGCCACGACATCTGTAGTCCAGCCTTGATAGATGCTTGATCCACTTAAAGAAAGAGACAGCCGGGTTGCAGGATTGGTTTCACAGCGAGACCAGACAGCGTAAGTGAAACGAGCAAAGCCGGGCTTCCCGAATCGCGCCCACAAAAAAGGGCGACCGAAGTCGCCCTTTTTCTATGGTCTGACAGAACTCAGTTCTGTTTTTCCATTTGTGCACGCAGCAGGTCACCCAGAGTGGTAGGACCAGCAGCAATGTCAGCGGCTGGCTTGTCGCGCAGGCTCTGGATTGCTTCTTTCTCTTCAGCATCGTCTTTCGACTTGATGGAGAGCTGGATTACGCGGCTCTTGCGGTCAACGCTGATGATCTTGGCTTCTACTTCTTCGCCTTCTTTCAGAACGTTGCGCGCGTCTTCAACGCGGTCACGGCTGATTTCGGAGGCTTTCAGAGTCGCTTCGATATCGTCGGCCAGGGTGATGATGGCGCCTTTGGCGTCAACTTCTTTCACGATGCCCTTAACGATTGCGCCTTTGTCGTTCTCTTGAACGTACTCGGAGAACGGATCGCTTTCCAGTTGCTTGATACCCAGGGAGATACGCTCGCGCTCTGGGTCAACCGACAGGATAACGGTGTCCAGCTCGTCGCCCTTCTTGAAACGGCGTACGGCTTCTTCGCCCACTTCGTTCCAGGAGATGTCGGACAGGTGAACCAGGCCGTCGATGCCGCCGTCCAGACCAATGAAGATACCGAAATCGGTGATCGACTTGATGGTGCCGGAGATTTTATCGCCCTTGTTGAACTGGCCAGAGAAGTCTTCCCATGGGTTGGACTTGCACTGCTTGATGCCGAGGGAGATACGACGACGCTCTTCGTCGATGTCCAGAACCATGACTTCCACTTCGTCGCCGACTTGTACGACTTTCGAAGGGTGGATGTTCTTGTTGGTCCAGTCCATTTCCGAAACGTGTACCAGGCCTTCAACGCCTTCTTCCAGCTCAGCGAAGCAGCCGTAGTCGGTGAGGTTGGTAACACGAGCGGTGACGCGGGTGCCTTCTGGGTAACGGGCTTTGATAGCAACCCATGGATCTTCACCCAGTTGCTTGAGGCCCAGGGAAACACGATTGCGCTCGCGATCGTACTTCAGAACCTTGACATCGATCTCGTCGCCAACGTTGACGATTTCCGAAGGATGCTTGATACGCTTCCAGGCCATGTCGGTGATGTGCAGCAGGCCATCGACGCCACCCAGATCGACGAATGCGCCGTAATCGGTGAGGTTCTTGACGATACCCTTGACCTGCTGGCCTTCCTGCAGCGATTCCAGCAGAGCTTCACGCTCGGCGGAGTTCTCGGCTTCCAGGACACTGCGACGGGAAACGACAACGTTGTTGCGCTTCTGGTCCAGCTTGATGACCTTGAATTCCAGCTCTTTGCCTTCCAGGTGCGTGGTGTCGCGCACTGGACGGACGTCAACCAGGGAACCTGGCAGGAACGCACGGATGCCGTTAACGTCGACAGTGAAGCCGCCTTTAACCTTACCGTTGATAACGCCCTTGACCACTTCCTCAGCTGCGAAGGCCGCTTCCAGAACGATCCAGCATTCAGCACGCTTGGCTTTTTCACGGGACAGCTTGGTTTCACCAAAGCCGTCTTCAACCGAGTCCAGCGCAACGTGAACTTCGTCACCGACGTTGATGTTCAGTTCGCCAGCGTCGTTGTAGAACTGCTCAAGCGGGATCAGCGCTTCAGACTTCAGACCAGCGTGAACGGTTACCCAGCGAGCCTGGTAATCGATATCAACGATAACGCCGGTGATGATGGAGCCTGCCTGAAGGTTCAGGGTTTTCAAGCTTTCTTCAAAGAGTTCCGCAAAGCTTTCGCTCATTTTAATTCCTGTTGATTAGGGCGAAGTAAACGCCCATCTCCACACCCCAGACGGTGTGGGTTAGTTTCATATAAAAGAAGCGCCGCAGGACTATGACTGGTCCCCTGCGGAGCTTCCTGTCACCCGGCGATATCGCGAAGCGCGATCTCGCTCATGATGCGTTGCAACACCTGATCAATGGACAACTCCGTGGAATCCAGCTGTATCGCATCGGCCGCCGGCTTTAGCGGGGCTACTGCGCGCTGGGTGTCACGCTCGTCGCGTGCACGGATCTCATCTAGCAGACTCGACAGACTAACATCCTCGCCTTTGCCCTTCAACTGCAAATATCGGCGGCGCGCCCGCTCCTCGGCGCTGGCAGTGAGGAAGATCTTCAGCGGCGCGTCGGGGAACACCACCGTGCCCATGTCGCGGCCATCAGCCACCAGCCCCGGCGGCTCCTGGAATGCACGTTGGCGTTGCAGCAAGGCTTCGCGCACCGCTGGCAGCGCGGCGACCTGGGAGGCCCCGGCGCCCACGCTTTCGGTGCGGATGACGTCGCTGACTTCGTCGCCTTCCAGAATGATGCGCTGGAGCTGACCGTCGGTCGCCGCAATGAACTGCACGTCCAAGTGAGCCGCCAGCGCCTTGAGCAATTCTTCATTGGT
This sequence comes from Pseudomonas sp. Soil_N_39, assembly GCF_057655955.1. Lineage (NCBI taxonomy): Bacteria > Pseudomonadati > Pseudomonadota > Gammaproteobacteria > Pseudomonadales > Pseudomonadaceae > Pseudomonas > Pseudomonas sp. Soil_N_39. The sequence goes on along the minus strand of NZ_JBDGLI010000005.1, from coordinate 223,413 downwards.
CAGGTCGACGCCATGGTTGGCGGCGGCGAACGCCAGCAGACGGTACAAGGCACCCGAATCGAGCAGGTTCCAGCCCAGCTGTTTGGCCAGGATCCCGGCGACAGTGCCCTTGCCTGAACCGCTTGGGCCATCGATGGTGATGACCGGTGCCTTGATGTTCACGACTGTGCCTCTTGTGCTACTCGGATACCGACCTGCGCGCACAGCGCCAGGAAGTTCGGGAACGACGTCGCGACGTTGGCGCAATCATGGATGCGAATCGGCGCGCTGGCGCGCAAAGACGCAACACTGAAAGCCATGGCGATGCGGTGATCACCGTGACCATGGACTTCGCCGCCGCCGATCTGGCCGCCGTCGATGATGATGCCGTCCGGCGTTGGCTGGCACTTGACACCCAAGGCCAACAAGCCGTCCGCCATCACCTGGATGCGATCCGATTCCTTGACCCGCAGCTCTTCGGCGCCGGTCAGCACGGTGCGCCCTTCTGCACAGGCGGCCGCCACGAACAACACCGGGAACTCGTCGATGGCCAGCGGAACCAGCGCCTCCGGAATCTCGATACCCTTGAGTTTAGCCGCTCGTACGCGCAGGTCGGCTACGGGTTCGCCGCCAACTTCACGTTGGTTTTCCAGAGTAATGTCAGCGCCCATCAGGCGCAGGATGTCGATCACACCGGTGCGGGTCGGGTTGATGCCGACGTGCTCGAGCACCAGGTCGGAGCCTTCGGCGATCGAGGCGGCCACCAGGAAGAACGCCGACGATGAGATATCGCCCGGCACTTCGATATGGGTCGCAGTCAGCTTACTGCCAGACTCGACCGACGCCGTGGCGCCATCCACCGTGACCGGGTAGCCGAAGCCGCGCAGCATGCGCTCGGTGTGGTCGCGGGTCGGGGCCGGTTCGGTGACGGTGGTCTTGCCTTCGGCGTAGAGACCGGCCAGCAGCAGGCAGGATTTCACCTGGGCGCTGGCCATTGGCATGGTGTAGGTCAGGCCCTTGAGCTTGTTGCCACCACGGATGGTCATCGGCGGACGACCATCGGCAGCCGTCTCGATGACCGCGCCCATTTCCCGCAACGGGTTGGCGACGCGATTCATCGGGCGTTTGGACAGCGAGGCGTCACCGGTCAAGGTGCTGTCGAAGTCCTGCGCTGCCAACAGGCCGGACAACAGGCGCATCGAGGTCCCGGAGTTACCCAGGTAGATCGGCCCCGGGGCGGGCTTGAGGCCGTGCAGGCCGACACCATGGATGGTCACGCGACCGTGGTGCGGACCTTCGATGACCACCCCCATGTCGCGAAACGCTTGCAGCGTCGCCAGGGCGTCTTCGCCCTCGAGGAAACCTTCCACCTCGGTCACGCCGTCGGCCAGGGAGCCGAGCATGATCGAACGATGGGAAATCGATTTATCGCCCGGTACACGAATACGCCCACTCAGGGAGCCACCAGGTTGTGCCAGGAAAATCAGATCGTTGGAGTTCATAGCGTCCACATAGGCCCGACGGGCCAGGATTTTACTGAAATGCTCGCGGGCCACCCTGGCGCGTGTGAAAACGCCCAGCAATTGGTGCCCGTCCCCTGCATCGACCGCGTCGCGCAAGGCGTCGAGGTCGCTGCGAAATGTATCGAGTGTGCGCAAGACAGCTTCGCGGTTGGCGAGGAAGATGTCGTGCCACATGACCGGGTCGCTTCCGGCGATTCTCGTGAAATCGCGGAAACCGCCGGCAGCGTAACGGAAGATCTCAAGATTTTCATTGCGTTTGGCCAATGAATCCACCAGGCCGAACGCCAACAGGTGCGGCAGATGGCTGGTAGCCGCCAACACTTCATCGTGACGCTCTACCTGCATGTGCTCGACATCGGCGCCCAGTTCGCGCCACAAACGGTCCACCACCGCCAGCGCAGCCGGGTCGGTCTGCTCCAGCGGAGTCAATATCACTTTGTGACGACGAAACAGTTCCGCATTGGAGGCTTCCACCCCGCTCTGCTCGGAACCGGCAATCGGATGGCCGGGCACAAAGCGCGCCGGCATCCCGCCGAAAGCCTCGGTGGCAGCGCGCACAACGTTGCCCTTGGCACTGCCGACGTCGGTCAGGATCGCTTGCCCCAAACTCATGGTCGCCAGGCGCGCCAGCAGTTTTTCCATGGCCAGGATCGGCACCGCCAGCTGGATCACGTCCGCGCCTTGGCAAGCAATCGCCAGGTCATCCTCGCAGCGATCGACCACACCCAGCTCCACCGCCAGCTTGCGCGACTGCGGATCCAGGTCGACACCGACCACCTCGCGGCACAGGCCGCTTTCACGCAAGCCCTTGGCAAACGAACCGCCAATCAACCCCAGGCCGACCACTACCAGGCGACCGATCATAGGGGCAACAGGTTGCAGTGAAGTGACATCAACCACGAGCCAGAACCTTGCTCAACGCCTCAAGGAAACGGCTGTTTTCCGCTGGCAGGCCGATGGTGATGCGCAGGTGGTTCGGCATGCCGTAATTGGCCACCGGACGCACAATCACACCTTCGCGCAACAGCCCCTGATACACCGGCGCGGCGACACGTCCCAGGTCGACACAGATGAAGTTGCCTTTGGATGGAATCCAGCCTAAGCCCAGCTCACGCAGCCCGGCTTCCAACTGCTCCATGCCGGCCGCGTTGAGGCGACGGCTTTCAGCCAGGTAGGCTTCATCCTGCAATGCGGCACAGGCGGCGGCCAGGGCGAAGCTGTTGACGTTGAACGGCTGGCGCACGCGGTTCAGCACATCGGCCACCACCGCGGTGGACAAGCCGTAGCCGACCCGCAGCGAGGCCAGGCCATAGGCTTTGGAGAACGTGCGCGAAACCAGCAGGTTCGGGTAGGCCGCGAGGAAATCCAGGCCATCGGGCAAATCGCTGCCTTCGGCGTATTCGATGTAGGCCTCGTCCAGCACCACCAACACGTGCGCGGGCACGTCTTGAAGGAAGTCATCCAGGGCCTGGGCATCGAACCAGGTGCCGGTCGGGTTGTTCGGGTTGGCAATGAAGACCACGCGGGTGTTGGCGTCGATAGCCGCCAACATGGCCGGCAGGTCGTGCCCCCAGTCCTTGGCCGGAACCACATGGGCATCCGCGCCGACGGCCTGGGTCGCGATCGGGTAGACCGCGAACGCGTGCTCGCTGAACACCGCGTTGAGACCTGGCGCCAGGTACGCACGGGCGACCAACTCAAGAATGTCGTTGGAACCGTTGCCCAGCGTCACCTGGTTCAGCTCGACGCCACAGCGCTCGGCCAGCAGGCTCTTCAGTGCAAAGCCGTTGCCATCGGGGTAACGGGTCAGCTCGGCCAGTTCGTCGCGGATCGCCGCCAGCGCCTTGGGGCTCGCGCCCAACGGGTTTTCGTTGCTCGCCAACTTGACGATGCTGGCCGGATCCAGGTCCAGCTCACGGGCCAGTTCGTCCACGGGCTTGCCCGGAACGTAAGGCGAGAGTTGTTGCACGCCTGGCTGAGCCAGAGCGAGGAAGTTGCCACTCATTTGCTATCCGCCCTTAAAGAACTGCCTTGGGGTAGGAACCCAGCACCTTGAGTGCCACTGCTTCCTGACTGATTTTCTCCAGCACACCTTTTACCAGCGGATCGCGGTGGTGGCCGACGAAATCGATGAAGAACACGTAGGTCCATTTACCGCTGCGCGACGGACGGGTCTCGATCCGCGTCAGGTCGATACCGTTGTCATGGAACGGCACCAGCAGCTCATGGAGCGCGCCGGGCTTGTTGCTCATGGACACGATGATCGAGGTCTTGTCGTCGCCGGTTGGCGGGACTTCCTGGCTGCCGATCATCAGGAACCGCGTGGAGTTGTCCGGGCGATCCTCGATTTTTTCCGCCAGGCGCGTCAGCCCGTAGAGGCCAGCCGCCATGTCGCCGGCAATCGCCGCCGAGTTCCACTCACCCTTGACCCGCTTGGCCGCCTCGGCGTTGCTCGAGACCGCCACGCGCTCGACGTTCGGGTAATGGGCGTCCAGCCACTTGCGGCACTGGGCCAACGACTGGGCGTGGGAATAGATCCGGCTGATGCTGTCGGTCTTGGTGTTCTCGCCCACCAGCAGGTGGTGGTGGATGCGCAGCTCGACTTCGCCACAGATCACCATGTCGTGCTCGAGGAAGCTGTCCAGCGTGTGGTTGACCGCGCCTTCGGTGGAGTTCTCCACCGGCACCACGCCAAAATTCACCGCGCCGGCGGCGACTTCACGGAACACTTCGTCGATGGCCGCCATCGGCTTGCTGATCACGGCGTGACCGAAGTGCTTCATGGCGGCTGCCTGGGTAAACGTGCCTTCCGGCCCCAGGTAGGCGACTTTCAGCGGCTGCTCGAGGGCCAGGCACGACGACATGATTTCGCGGAACAAGCGCGCCATCTCTTCGTTGCCCAGCGGCCCCTTGTTGCGCTCCATGACACGCTTGAGCACCTGCGCTTCACGCTCGGGGCGATAGAACACCGGCACTTCGCCTTCAGCCAGGGAGGCCATCTTCACCCGGGCGACTTCCTGGGCGCAGCGCGCGCGCTCGCTGATCAGCTCCAGGACTTTTTCGTCCAGGGCGTCGATGCGCAGGCGCAGCGCTTTGAGTTCTTGCTCAGACATCAGCCATGTTCCTTCTCGAACTCTGCCATGTAGGCGATCAACGCATTGACGGCGTTGATGTCGACGGCGTTGTAGATGGAGGCGCGCATGCCACCGACCGAACGGTGACCCTTGAGGTTCAGCAGGCCACGCTCGTCGGCACCGGCCAGGAACGGCTTGTCGAGACGGTCGTCGGCCAGGCGGAACGGCACGTTCATCCACGAGCGATCAGTCTTGTTGATCGGGTTGCTGTACAGGCCACTGGCGTCAATGAAGTCATACAGCGTGCGCTGCTTCACTTCGTTGAGCTTGCCGATGGCTTCGACACCGCCCTGCTCTTTCAACCATTCGAACACCAGGCCGGACAGGTACCAGGCCAGGGTCGGCGGGGTGTTGTACATCGAGCCGTTGTCGGCCGCGACCTTGTAGTTGAGCATGGTCGGGCACAGGGAACGGGCGCGACCCAGCAGGTCTTCACGAATGATGCTGACCAGGATGCCGCTTGGGCCGATGTTCTTCTGGGCACCCGCGTAGATCATGCCGAAACGGGAGATATCCACAGGGCGCGAGAGGATGTCCGAGGACATGTCGGCCACCAAGGGCACGTCGCCGGTTTCCGGGATCCAGTTGAATTCCAGGCCACCGATGGTTTCGTTCGGCGCGTAGTGCACGTACGCCGCGTCCTTGGACAGTTCCCACTCGTTCTGGCCGGGAATCGCGAAGTAGTCGTAGGGCTTGGCGGTGGCCGCCACGTTGACGTGACCGTAGCGCGAAGCTTCTTCGATGGCTTTCTGCGACCAGATGCCAGTGTCGATATAGTCGGCCTTGCCGTTTTCCGGCAGCAGGTTCAACGGGATCTGGGCGAACTGCTGGCTGGCGCCACCTTGCAGGAACAGCACCTTGTAATTGGACGGGATGTTCAGCAGATCACGCAGGTCCTGCTCGGCCTTGGTGGCAATGGACACGAACTCATCGCTGCGATGGCTCATTTCCATGACCGACAGGCCCTTGCCGTGCCAGTCGAGAAGTTCGCCCTGGGCACGCTTCAGGACCGCCTCAGGAAGCGCCGCCGGGCCGGCACAGAAGTTATAGGCTCTCTTGCTCACATCCAATCTCGCTCTGATCTGGTGGTTCACGCAATTAATACGGTATCAGGTGGTGCGCATTGTGGACCTAGGGCGGGCGAGCAAAGGTGTGGGAGCAAGGCTTGCCCGCGATAGCAGACTGTCATCCAACATTGATGTTGACTGGTCTACCGCCATCGCGGGCAAGCCTTGCTCCCACAAGCCTTGCTCCCACACAAGCCTTGCTCTCACAAAGCTGCAATTTGATACGAAATTTCAAAAGGAACAAACAACAAGGGGGCGAATTTTCATCCGCCCCCTGCGTGTCCGCTTAGTCCTGCGGTTCTTCTTCGTCTGCGGCAGCGTCGAGCGGTTGGTCACCGACAGCGTCGTCGACATCGGCACCCAGGGTGCCGTCGAACGCCACGCCGTCCTCGCCTTCCAACTCCTCGCCTTCAACCTCCGACGGCTCCTGGACCCGCTCAAGCCCGACCAGCGTTTCGTCGCTGGCCAGTTTGATCAGCGTCACGCCTTGGGTGTTACGACCCAGGCTCGACACTTCGGCGACTCGCGTGCGCACCAGGGTGCCCTGGTCGGAGATCAACATGATCTCCTCGCCATCGAGCACCTGGACAGCACCGACCAGGCGGCCGTTACGGTCGTTGCTGACCATGGCGATCACGCCCTGGCCGCCACGCTTGTACTCAGGGAACTCGCTGATGGCCGTGCGTTTGCCATAACCACGGGCCGAAGCGGTGAGGATCTGGCTGCCTTCTTCGGGGATCAGCATGGAAATCAGCTTCTGGCCTTCCGGCAGGCGCATGCCGCGCACGCCGCGGGCGGTACGGCCCATGGCGCGAACGTCGGATTCCTTGAAGCGAGTGACCTTGCCACCGTCGGAGAACAGCATGACCTCACGCTCGCCGTCGGTGATGGCGGCGGAAATCAGCACGTCGCCTTCGTCCAGCTCCAGGGCGATCAGGCCGACGCTACGCTGGCGGCTGAAGGATTCCAGAGGGGTCTTCTTCACGGTGCCCTTGGCGGTGGCCATGAAGATGAAGTGACCTTCGGTGTATTCCTCCACCGGCAGCATGGTGGTGATGTATTCATCACTGTCCAGCGGCAGCAGGTTGACCAACGGACGACCGCGAGCCGCACGGGACGCCTCAGGGATTTCATAGGTCTTGAGCCAGTACACCTTGCCTTTGCTGGAGAACAGCAACAGCGTGGTGTGACTGTTGGCGACCAGCAGGTGAGCGATGTAGTCCTCATCCTTGACGCCGGTCGCCGACTTGCCTTTGCCGCCGCGACGCTGGGCCTGGTAGGCAGCCAGCGGCTGGGTCTTGGCGTAGCCGCCGTGGGAAATGGTCACCACGCGCTCTTCTTCCGGGATCATGTCACCCAGGGTCAGGTCCAGGCGCGCATCGAGGATTTCGGTGCGGCGCACGTCGCCGTATTCGGCGCGGATCACTTCCAGTTCTTCGCGGATCACTTCCATCAGGCGCGTGGCACTGTTGAGGATGCGGATCAGCTCACCGATCTGGTTGAGGATCTCCTGGTACTCGGCCAGCAGCTTCTCGTGCTCCAGGCCGGTCAGGCGGTGCAGGCGCAGTTCCAGGATGGCTTGCGCCTGTTCCGGGGACAGGAAGTACTTGCCTTCGCGCAGGCCGTATTGCGGATCGAGGTTCTCAGGACGGCACGAATCGGCACCAGCGCGCTCGACCATGGCCACCACCGCCGTGGACTCCCAAGGCGTGCTGATCAGCGCTTCCTTGGCTTCCGACGGCGTTGGCGAGGCCTTGATCAAGGCGATGACCGGGTCGATGTTCGACAGGGCGACGGCCTGGCCTTCGAGAATGTGACCACGCTCGCGGGCCTTGCGCAGTTCGAATACGGTACGGCGGGTGACCACTTCGCGACGGTGACGCACGAAGGCTTCCAGCAGGTCCTTGAGGTTCAGAATCCGCGGACGGCCGTCGATCAGCGCAACGATGTTGATGCCGAACACGCTTTGCAGCTGGGTCTGGGCGTAGAGGTTGTTGAGGATCACCTCAGGCACTTCGCCACGGCGCAGCTCGATCACGACGCGCATGCCGTCCTTGTCGGACTCATCACGCAGCTCGGTGATGCCTTCGAGCTTCTTCTCTTTCACCAGCTCGGCGATCTTCTCGATCAAGCGGGCCTTGTTCAGCTGGTACGGCAGTTCGGTGATGACGATCTGCTGGCGGCCGCCGACCTTGTCGATGTCTTCGACGGTCGAGCGAGCGCGCATGTATATGCGGCCACGGCCGGTACGGTAGGCTTCGATGATGCCAGCGCGACCGTTGATGATCGCAGCGGTCGGGAAGTCCGGACCGGGGATGTATTGCATCAGTTCATCGACGGTCAGCTCGGGATTGTCGATGAGGGCCAGGCAACCGTCGATGACTTCACCGAGGTTGTGCGGCGGGATGTTGGTCGCCATGCCCACGGCGATACCGCTGGAGCCGTTGACCAGCAGGTTCGGGATACGGGTCGGCATGACCGCCGGGATCATTTCGGTGCCGTCGTAGTTCGGCACCCAGTCCACGGTTTCCTTGTGCAGGTCGGCCAGCAGTTCGTGGGCCAGCTTGGTCATGCGCACTTCGGTGTATCGCATGGCCGCGGCGTTGTCGCCGTCCACCGAACCGAAGTTGCCCTGGCCGTCTACCAGCAGATAGCGCAGGGAGAATGGCTGTGCCATACGAACGATGGTGTCGTACACGGCAGTGTCGCCGTGGGGGTGATACTTACCGATCACGTCGCCGACGACACGGGCGGATTTCTTGTACGGCTTGTTGAAGTCGTTGCCCAGCTCGCTCATCGCGAACAGCACGCGCCGGTGCACGGGCTTCAAGCCATCGCGCGCATCCGGCAGCGCCCGCCCGACGATTACGCTCATTGCGTAGTCGAGGTAGGACTGTTTCAGCTCGTCTTCGATATTGACCGGGAGGATTTCTTTGGCCAGTTCGCCCATGAGAAGCCTGATTCCTTTTTCTGGTGAAACCTCGTCACATCCAGATGGGACGAACGAAGCTCGCCGCTGCAGAACAAGTGCCGTGCAGCGACTTACGACAAATCAACGAGTTATGCCATGGATCTGCGCAGTAAAGGCCACCTCGCGAGGCAGCCCTGGAAACCGCCGGATGTTATCACAAGAGCCGCCACGCACCTATCCCCCAGATGCGCATGGTGCGTAGTTAGTTGACCGGTGACAGGCTGATATGGGACCAGAGGGGCTTAGAAGCGTTGCGGATGGAGATTCAGGGGGCAAATGCAAGGGATTTGTTGCTTTTAAGGGCCTCATCGCGAGCAAGCTCGCTCCCACAGGGGAATTTTTGTATGCCTGAGACTTCGGACACAACACAAATCCAGTGTGGGAGCGAGCTTGCTCCCGAAGGCGATGGATCAGACACCCCAAATCTTCAGTGCAACCGCTTACGGCACATCAACTGCGCAAGCTTCGCGGTGTCTGGACGCTCGATGATGCCCTTTTCCGTGACGATAACGTCGATCAAATCCGCCGGGGTGACATCGAAGACCGGGTTGAAGGCGTCCACCTCCAGGCCGAGCCCCTTGCCGTCGATTTCCAGCAGTTCGCGCCCGTCGCACTCCTGCGCCGGAATGTCATCGCCGCTGGCCAGGCTCATGTCGATGGTCGAGCTCGGCGCCACGACCATGAAGCGCACGCCATGGTGCATGGCACAGACCGCCAATTGATAAGTGCCGATCTTGTTCGCCACATCACCATTGGCGGCGATGCAGTCGGCACCGACGATCACCCAGGTCACCCCCTTGGTCTTCATGATGTGGGCAGCGGCGGAATCGGCGTTGAGGGTCACCGGAATACCCTCGCGAGCCAGTTCCCACGCCGTCAGGCGCGAGCCTTGCAGCCACGGACGGGTTTCGTCGGCATAGACGCGCTCCACCATGCCTTCGATATACGCCCCCCGGATGACCCCCAAGGCCGTGCCGAAACCACCGCTGGCCAGGGCGCCGGTGTTGCAATGGGTGAGGATGGCCTGGGCGTTGCCCTGGTGCTTGCGGATCAGGTCGACGCCCAACTGGGCCATGGTCAGGTTGGCTTCGCGATCGCTCTCATGGATCGCAATGGCTTCGGCCTCCAGCACCGCCAGCGGCTCGGCATGGTCTTTCAAGCGGCCCAGCCGATCGCGCATTCGATCCAGCGCCCAGAACAGGTTCGCCGCCGTCGGCCGGGCCTCGCTCAGCAAGGCAAAATCGACCTCCAGGGCCGCTTGCCAATCACCGCCCTCGGCCATCCTGGCCCGCGCCGCCAGCACCACACCATAAGCGGCACTGATGCCGATGACCGGCGCACCGCGCACGGCCATCGAGCCAATGGCCTCGGCCACGTCGGCGACACGGGTGCAGGCGATCCAGTTCTCCTCGAACGGCAAGATACGCTGGTCCAGCAGGTACAGGACGCCATCACGCCAATCGATGGCCTTCACCTTCTCCGCAGCCAATAGTCGATCGCGCATCCTTCACCCCGTACTCATGAACAAAAGCCGCCGATTATAGCGATCCCTCCGCGAAGACGCTCGGGTATACTTCGCCATCCTTTATACCCCATGGAACCGTTCCACGATGCCCAAGCCTGCCGTTGTGCTCGACTTATTATTGCTGCCGACCTGGTTGGTGCCTGTCGAACCCGCCGGTGTAGTGCTCAAGGATCATGGCCTGGGCATTCGCGACGGTTGCATCGTGTTCATCGGCCCACGGGCAGAAGCCCTGAAGTGTGACGCCACCGAGGTCCGTGAACTGCCCGGCATGCTGCTCAGCCCCGGCCTGATCAACGCCCACGGCCACGCGGCCATGACCCTGTTTCGCGGCTTGGCCGACGACCTGCCCTTGATGACCTGGCTGGAACAGCACATCTGGCCGGCTGAAGCCAAATGGGTCGATGAAGATTTCGTCCGCGATGGCACCGACCTGGCAATCGCCGAGCAGATCAAGGGTGGCATCACCTGCTTCTCCGACATGTATTTCTACCCCAAGGTCGCCAGCGAACGCGTCCACGACAGCGGGATTCGTGCGCAAATCGCCATTCCGATCCTCGATTTCCCGATTCCCGGTGCCGCCAGCGCCGACGACGCCATTCGTCAGGGCATCGAATTATTTGGCGATCTCAAGCACCACCCACGGATCAAAGTCGCATTCGGTCCGCACGCGCCCTACACGGTGGGCGACGAGAACCTGGAGAAAATTCGCGTAATCGCCGAGGAACTGGACGCGGCTATTCATATGCATGTTCACGAAACCGCCTTCGAAGTGCAGCAGGCTGTGGATAACACCGCTGAGCGACCCATGGCTCGCCTCGGGCGCCTTGGCCTGCTGGGGCCACGCTTCCAGGCCGTGCACATGACTCAAATCAGCGACGAAGACCAGGCCTTGCTGGTAGAAAGCAATTGCAGCGTGATCCACTGTCCGGAATCGAACCTGAAGCTGGCCAGCGGTTTCTGCCCGGTGGAACGCCTGTGGCAGGCCGGCGTCAATGTCGCCCTCGGCACCGACGGTGCGGCGAGCAACAACGACTTGGACCTGCTCGGCGAAACCCGCACCGCCGCCCTGCTGGCCAAGGCCGTCGCAGGTTCGGCCACGGCCCTGGATGCCCATCGGGCGCTGCGCATGGCCACGCTCAACGGCGCCCGGGCGCTGGGCATCGAAGCGACCGTCGGCTCCCTGGAAGTCGGCAAGGCCGCCGACCTGGTGGCCTTTGACCTGTCGGGCCTGGCCCAGCAGCCGATCTACGACCCGGTGTCGCAGTTGATCTACGCCACTGGCCGCGATTGCGTCAAACACCTGTGGGTAGGCGGCAAGCCATTACTGGAAGATGGCCGACTGACCCGCATGGACGAACCGACACTGATCGCCACGGCCCAGGCCTGGGGTCGCCGCATCAGCGGCCATAACGAATAACCGCGCCCCTTGAGCCACGGCTCGGGGCACCTGATTTTTCAAGCTTTTCGAGGATCTGCACATATGAGCAACGTCGACCACGCCGAAATCGCCAAATTCGAAGCCCTGGCCCATCGCTGGTGGGACCGTGAAAGCGAATTCAAACCGCTGCACGACATCAACCCGCTGCGGGTCAACTGGATTGACGAGCGGGTCAATCTGGCCGGCAAGAAGGTCCTCGACGTCGGTTGCGGCGGCGGCATCCTCAGTGAAGCCATGGCCCAGCGCGGCGCGACGGTTATGGGCATCGACATGGGCGAAGCGCCGCTGGCGGTGGCGCAGCTGCATCAGCTGGAATCGGGCGTCAGCGTGGAATACCGGCAGATCACCGCCGAAGCCCTGGCCGAAGAAATGCCCGGCCAATTCGACGTGGTCACCTGCCTGGAAATGCTCGAACACGTGCCGGACCCGTCCTCGGTCATCCGCGCTTGCTTTAGCATGGTCAAGCCGGGCGGCCAAGTGTTCTTCTCCACCATCAACCGCAACCCGAAGGCCTACCTGTTCGCCATCATCGGTGCCGAATACATCATGAAGCTGTTGCCACGGGGCACCCACGACTTCAAGAAATTCATCCGCCCTTCCGAACTGGGCGCCTGGAGCCGTGCGGCCGGGCTGACCGTCAAGGACATCATTGGCCTGACCTACAACCCGCTGACCAAGCACTACAAGCTGGCCGCCGACGTTGACGTCAACTACATGATCCAGACCCTGCGCGAGGAGTAAGTCGATGCGTCTCAAAGCGGTTCTCTTCGACATGGACGGCACGCTGCTCGACACCGCGCCGGATTTCATCGCCATCTGCCAGGCCATGCGCGCCGACCGTGGCTTGCCACCGATGAACACCCAGCACATTCGCGACGAGATTTCCGGCGGCGCCCGGGCGATGGTCGCGGTGACCTTTTCCATGGACCCGGAATCACCGGGGTTCGAGGACCTGCGCCAGGAATTCCTCGACCGCTACCTCAAGGGTTGCGCGGTCCACAGCCACCTGTTCGACGGCATGGCCGAGGTGCTGGCCGATATCGAGGCGGCCAACCTGATCTGGGGCGTGGTTACCAACAAGCCGGTGCGTTTCGCCGAACCGATCATGCAGCAACTGGGCCTGGCCGAGCGTTCGAAAGTGCTGATCTGCCCTGACCACGTGAAAAACAGCAAGCCGGACCCGGAACCGCTGACCCTGGCGTGCAAGCTGCTCGACCTGGACCCGGCCAGCGTGCTGTTCGTGGGTGATGACCTGCGGGACATCGAGTCTGGCCGCAGCGCCGGCACCAAGACCTGCGCGGTGACCTACGGCTACATTCACCCGGACGACAACCCCAGGCACTGGGGCGCGGATGCGGTGATCGACCACCCGGCGGCGCTGCGCGAGGTGCTGGATAACGCGTTGTGCGGTTGCTGAGCTGATTGTTGTGGTGAAGGGATTTATGTGGGAGCAAGGCTTGCCCGCGATGAAGGCGATGCGGTCTTTCAGAAATCGAGGCGCCTGTTTCGCGAGCAAGCTTTGCTCCCACAGCTTGCTCCCACATCACGGGGATAAATCCCTCGCCACAAAAAGCTCGTTCGCCATGAGCGCTGTGCGCCACCAACCCCGTGCCGCTTTATTTTGTTGAGGTTCTTTTATGTTTGATTATTCCGCCCGCCCCGACCTGCTCAATGGCCGGGTGATCCTGGTCACCGGTGCCGGTCGCGGGATCGGTGCCGCTGCGGCGAAAGCCTACGCCGCCCACGGTGCCACCGTGCTGCTGCTGGGCAAGACCGAAGCCAACCTGACCCAGGTCTACGATGAAATCGAAGCGGCCGGTCATCCGCAGCCGGCGGTGATCCCGTTCAACCTGGAAACCGCGCTGCCGCATCAATACGACGAACTGGCGGCGATGATCGAAACCGAGTTCGGACACCTGGACGGCTTGCTGCACAACGCCTCGATCATCGGCCCGCGTACGCCACTGGAGCAATTGTCCGGTGAAAACTTCATGCGCGTGATGCACGTCAACGTCAACGCGATGTTCATGCTCACCAGCACCTTGCTGCCCCTGCTCAAGCTGTCCAAGGATGCGTCCGTGGTGTTCACCTCCAGCAGCGTCGGCCGCAAGGGTCGGGCCTACTGGGGCGCCTATGGCGTGTCCAAGTTCGCCACCGAGGGGCTGATGCAGACCCTGGCCGACGAAGTCGATACCGTCGCCGCCGTGCGCGCCAACAGCATCAACCCCGGCGCCACCCGCACCAGCATGCGCGCCCAGGCCTATCCGGGAGAAAACCCGCTCAACAATCCGACGCCCGAAGCGATCATGCCGGTCTACCTGTACCTCATGGGCCCGGACAGCACCGGCGTCAACGGTCAGGCATTCAACGCGCAATAGTGAACCGAGGCCAGCATCGCGACGATTTACCGTCGCGATGCTGGCCTTCGTCGACGCCAAACCAGGCGAACCGCCAAGTCCACGTCGCCCCTGCTTCCGTGACTCGCTATCAATTCATTGATTTCTAATCGGTTTTTACGCAAGTGAACCGAATGGCACGACTTTCGCTCTAACCTCTTCAAACATGCCATCTTTGGCAGGTGACGGACGTTGAGACGAGACTTATGCCTGCCATGTAAAGCGGACTAAACTCAAATCAGTTGTCCTACGGGACTGAAGGACCAGTACGACGCGCAGCCCAAAGCCGCCACACCCAACCTGTCGGGACGATTTAGCTTAGGGGCTAACGCCATTATGAAAACGCCCACCCAGATCAACGCGATCGACTTCGACAGCGCCAAATTGCAGCGCCTGGGCCTCGCCCAGCCATCGCCGCTCGCGGCACGCTCCGTCAGTCTGTCGCAATTGCGCCAGCAACTGAGCCAGCAACTGCAGACCAGCCTGGAGCCACAGCGCATCCTGGGCCTGTTTTTCCGCGAAATTCAGCGACTGGTGCCCCTGGATGCGTTGGCCTATCAGCACAAAGCCAGTGACCTGCGCCTGGAATTTGGGCAACGCGGGCATCACACCCTCAGCTATAACCTGAGCCATGAAGGCGAACACCTGGGTGAACTGGTATTCCGCCGTAACCAACGTTTTACCGAGGCGGAACAGAGCGATCTCGAGTCCGTGATGTCGACGCTGTTGTATCCACTGCGCAATGCGCTGCTCTACCGCGCCGCGACCCAAAGCGCCCTGCGCGATCCGCTGACCGGTACCGGCAACCGCATCGCCATGGACCAGACCCTGATGCGGGAAATCGACATGGCCAAGCGTCATTCGCAACCCTTGTCGGTGCTGATGCTCGATATCGACCATTTCAAGCGCATCAATGACAGCCATGGTCACGGCATTGGCGACGAAGTGCTCAAGGCCGTGGCCGAGTCGATCAAGAGCCAACTGCGCAATGTGGACATGGTGTTCAGGTTCGGCGGTGAAGAATTTCTGATCCTGCTGGCCAATACCAGCCGGGATGCGGCGGCCATGGTCGGTGAACGGCTGCGTTATGCCGCCCAGGCCCAGGATTATTTCGCCGCAGGCACAAGGATCGAACTGACGGTCAGCCTGGGGTGCGCCACCCTGTTACCGGGGGAATCCTCGGAAAGCCTGCTACGCAGGGCCGACAGCGCGCTGTACGTGGCCAAGCGCGAAGGCCGCAATCGACTGGCGATGGCCGGCTGAAAACAACTGTGGGAGCGACGGCAGCACATTCAACATCTGCGTAAGCTGACCCACCGCTATCGCGAGCAAGCTCGCTCCCACATGGGATTGGCGGTGGATCGGGATTTGGCAGTCACCCAAACAACTGTGGGAGCGAGCTTGCTCGCGATAGCGGCCTGGCAGTCAACCTCCCCGTCGACTGTCAGACCTCTTCGCGAGCAGGCTCGCTCCCACAGGTTGTGGCTATCTGTAGCGGTAGTAATCAGCTCCCGGCCAATGCCAGACGCTCACGGGGGGATGAAGACTTACTCACCGTCTCCGCCTGTTCCAGCTGCATGCAACGCTCCAGGAACAGATACATGTAGTCATAGCTCTTGCACACGGCCTGGCGCAGCTCCGTTTGCAGGGCCTTGCTCGGGTTCATCCCCGCCAGCGTACAGATGATTTCCAAGGCTTCCCAAGGATGGGCATCGTCGTACTGGGCATGCATCTTCAGCCATTTCATGGCGCGCTTGCGGTCTTCCTCGGCGAAAGCAGCCGCATAGACACCGTTGGAACACACCAGCGCCGACCACTCTCCCGTGGCACCCTCGATGGCATAGTTGGTCGCGGCGATGGCCACGATCAACGCGTCCGAGGAACTGGTGTGCCAGCACCAGTGGCTCAAGGCATGAAGCTCAGGCGGTACTTGCTGGGCTTGCAGGTCTTCCAGGGTCACGCCATGGGCGGCGCTCCAGTTGACCCAGTAGTCAGCATGGTTGAGTTCGACACGAATGTTGCGCATCAGCCAGCGACGCGCCATGTCCTCGCCAGGGTGGCGGGCAAAGCGGGTCTTGGTGAGGTTCTGTGCCATGTATAAAGCGAACTGTTCGACGACCGGCCAACCACCAATGAGGTAGTGGCGCATGGTCTTGGCGCTGAGCTTGTTGTCGCGCATGCGCTGATACAGTTCGTGTTCGACAACCCGGCGCTTGCTCTCGCTGCAATCGGTAATGAGCTGTTGTGCCCATTTCGGATAGCTTGTGGCGTCCATGAGCGGGCCTGTTCGGTTGAATGTGTCGATCACTGTCGGGCTCCTTTTGATTGTGATTTTTTCGGATCAACAAGAGTTCAGCGGAACGTGCCGGGGGCCTTGAATAACAACGGCTGGGGCCTGGCCGGCCGACATTGCAACGTGTCGCAGGTAAACAATTGCGGGCGTTCGATCACATACCCTTGAGCGTAGTCCACCCCTATCTCCAGCAATGCCTGCTCGATCTGGGCAGTTTCTACAAACTCGGCAATCGTGCGCTTACCCATGACGTGACCGATGTGATTGATCACTTCGACCATTGCACGGTTAATCGGGTCGTCCAGCATATCCTTTACGAAACTCCCGTCGATCTTCAGGAAGTCTACAGGTAAATGTTTCAGGTAAGCGAATGAAGACATTCCGGCGCAAAAGTCATCCAGCGAAAAATAACATCCCAAGCTCTTGAGTTCATTGATAAAGCGGATCGCACTGCCCAAATTCGAAATAGCGCTGGTCTCTGTAATTTCAAAACAAATCATTTCCGGCGGAATCGAGTAGGCGGCGAACTGTTTACGCAGGAAGTCGAGGAACGCCTGATCTCCTATAGTTGTGCCTGACAGATTAATCGCACACATCGCCATGGGTCCCTGTCGCGATTCATTCAGGCATTGGCGGATGATCTTGAAGACATTTTCCACCACCCAACGGTCCAGGGAGGTCATCAGGCCGTAGCGTTCCGCCGCGGGAATGAAGCTGTCCGGCAGGATCATGCGCCCGGCTTCGTCATGCAGGCGCAACAGGATTTCAATGTGTCCGCCACCATGATCGCCCGGGCCCAGCGCGGCGATTTCCTGGGCATACAGACAGAAGCGATTTTCCTCCAGGGCCATGTGCAAGCGCTGCACCCAGGCCATCTCACCAAAACGCAGGGACAACTCCGAGTCGTCGGCATGATAGACCTGGACCCGGTTGCGCCCCTTTTCCTTGGCCATATAACAGGCCATGTCGGCGGCCCGCAGGGACGCCTCCAGGGTCGTCGGGGTCTGGGCGATATGCACCAGGCCGATGCTCACGGTGGTCACGAACGGCCGGCCCTTCCAGACAAAGTGCAGGTTCTGCACGGTCTGGCGCAGCCCTTCGGCGATCTTTTCCGCCGCCTCCGGCGAGCAGTTCTCCAGCAGGATCCCAAACTCATCGCCGCCCAGTCGGGCCAAGGTGTCATTTTCCCGCAGCCCCGATTGCAGCAAGGCGCAAATGTGCCGCAACAATTCGTCACCCGCCGCATGGCCGCAGGTATCGTTGACCAGCTTGAACTGGTCCAGGTCGAGAAACATCAAGGCATGGCGCCCGACCTGACGAGTGAGGTTGTGCAAGGCCTGCTCGAGGCGATATTCAAATTCCCGGCGGTTGGCCAGGCCGGTCAGGGCGTCATGGGTGGCCTGCCACGACAGGTTGGCGATGTATTGCCGCTCCTGGGTCATGTCATGCAGCACCAGCACGGCGCCGCTGACTTTGCCAGCATGGCGGATCGGCGCGCCCACCAGGGTGACCGAGACGGTGCTGCCATCCAGGCGCTGGATCAGTTTCGAATGTTCGCTGGCGCCACTGAGCCGACCGCTGAGAATGTGCTCGATCAGGGTCAGGCCCTCCGCCTGGGCGTTGTCATCGAGCAAATTGAACAGCGCGGCCAAGGGTAAGCCCGTGGCGTGGTCGGCCTTCCAATGGGTCATCGCTTCGGCGGCGGGGTTCATGTAGGCGATGGCCCCCTCCACGTCGGTGGTGATTACCCCATCGCCGATGGATTGCAGGGTGATTTGCGCCCGCTCTTTCTCCACCTGCAGCGCATTGGCGAACACCTGTCGCTGGGTCAGCAACTTATGAGTCCGCAACAGCGCCAGGACGATCAATCCCAAGGCCGTGGCGAAGTTGGTCACCAGCAAAAGCCGCAGGATGAAACGCGAGCCCTCGCCCAATGCATCACTGAATGCCTTGGCAGCCGGCGTCACGGAATCGTTGATCGCAAAGATCTGGGCCTTCCAGCCGCGGACATCCAGCTCCGATGCCTGGCCTGCGGTAATGCTGCCGTGCATCTGCCGGGCGACGTTATTGAGTTCGATCAGATAGCCGTCGCCCACCGTCCAGAGATCGATGGCCTCTTCCAGGTAACTGAAGTGACGAAAGTTCAGATAAAGCCAGATCAGGCTGGACACATCGTCCGGGTGATTACCGCCCTTGAGGATACCGGCCCGTGCCGCGTCCAGGTCCGGCGGTTCACGGTCCAGCGCCACCCGCAGTTCGTGGCCGCCCTCGGGAACGGCGATGGCTTGCTGAAATTTGCGGAAAATCGCTTCGTCGCGGCTGTCGGCGTAGAGGTTGAGGTAATAGATGGCGTCTTTCTGGCCCTTGGACCAGAGACTCTCCCCCGCCACATAGCCGCGAACCGCGGACAGCACGTAAAGGCTGACGCCGCCCAGCAATGCCTGAAATAGCACAACGGCAATAAAGGGCCAGACGATGCCCAGCAGCCGTGGTGTTCCGAGAGTCTGCTTTTGCTTCATGAGGTCCCTTGCACAGGTATTGCCGGACGAACACCCGCCAGAATTCCGCTCCTGACTCAACAGCCTAGGCTAGTTTTCGACCCTTCGAATGAATGGATGAACAGATCGACAGACTTTGCGTGGAATTTGGAAAAGTCGGCGGGTTTGCCTGCTTTTTTTCCGATACTAAACACAGAAAACCGCGGGAAACTCAAGGCTGCTGTATCTGTTGCAAATGACCGTAGAGACGAGCGTACAGGCCCCCCTCGGCAATCAACTGCAAATGGTCGCCGTCTTCGGCGATTTGCCCACCGTCGAACACCAATACCCGATCGGCCTGCTTCACCGCCGAGAGCCGGTGGGCGATGATCAAAGTGGTCCGCGCACTCAAAAAACGCGCCAGGGCCTGGTGAAGGTTGTACTCGGTGGCCGCGTCCAGGGCCGAGGTGGCTTCGTCGAGAATCACCACCCGTGGGTTGGCCAATACCATGCGGGCGATGGCCAGCCGTTGGCGCTGCCCGCCGGACAAACGCACCCCGGAACGCCCAACTACGCTTTCCAGGCCCTGGGGCAACGCCCGTACCGTGGCGTCGAGCTGGGCGATTTCCAATGCCCGCCAGCAGTCGTCGTCGCTGCACTCACGGCCCATGGCGAGGTTGGCCCGTACCGTGTCGTTGAACAGCGCCGGATGTTGTAACACCACTGCCACATTTTCCCGGATGGTTTCCAGGCCAATCTCCTGCTGCGTGGCGCCACCGAAACGAATGCTGCCCGACTGCGGCGTGTACAGCCCCAGTAACAACTGCACCAAGGTGCTCTTGCCGCCGCCACTGGCCCCGACGATAGCGACTTTCTCGCCCGGCGAGATGGACAGGTTCAACTGGTCGAGCACCAGTTCCTCGCCGTAACCGAAACTCAACCCCTGGATCTCGATGCCCACGGTGTCACGGCCCTTGAACGGATCGACGACGCCCGTGTATTGAGGCTCGTCAGCCCGGGCCAGCAGTTCATTGATCCGGTTCAAGGCCCCGCCGGCAGCGTAATAGGCGTACTGCAGGTTCAACAGTTGCTCGACCGGACCGATCATGAACCAGAGGTAGCTGAACACCGCCAGCATCTGGCCGATGGACAGGTCGGAAAACACCACGGTGAGCATGGCCGCCGCGCGAAAAATATCGATGCCGAACTGGAACAGCAAACCACTGGCGCGGTTCGACGCGTCGGTTTTCCACTGTGAATTCACGGCGTAATCGCGGACCTCCTTGGCACGCATCCCCAAGCGGCCAAGGAAATAACCCTGGCGGTTGCCGGCGCGCACTTCCTGGATGGCATCCAGGGTTTCGGTCAAGGCCTGGGTGAAGCGCGAGGTGCTGTCGTTCTCCAGTTTCTTCAGGTGTTTGACCCGCTTGCCCAGCTGTACCGTGGCGTAGATCACCAACGGGTTGAACAGCAGGATCAGCAGTGCCAGTTCCCAATGCATCCACACCAGAATCCCGGCAGTGCCCACCAGAGTCAGCATTGCCACCAGGAAACGGCTGAGGGTCTCGCCGATGAATTTGTCGAGGGTGTCCAAGTCAGTGACCAGGTGGGCCGCCACGGTGCCGCTGCCCAGGCTTTCGTACTCGCCCAGGGAGATTCGCTTGAGGCGTTCGATCAAGCGGATGCGAATGCGATAGACAATGTCCTTGGCCAACCTGGCGAACAACCGCGCCTGCACTACGTTGAACAGCAAGGCGCCACAGCGCAGGGTCAGAGTCGCCAGCAACATCAGCCCGATATAGCCGGCTGCGCTCTGCCACGCCGTTGGCAAGGCATGGTTCATGACTTTCAGGGCAGCATCGCCGTGGCCCAGCAGGACTTCGTCCACCAGCAATGGCAACAGCAACGGAATCGGCACGCTGCACAGCGTCGCCAGCACGGCCACGCCGTTGGCGATCCACAGGGCTTTTTTATGCTTGAGGGCCAGGCGACGGATTTCCGCCCAGCTCAACCGATCAATGCGCCGCGAGGCCGATGGGTCTGGCGGCCGCTCAGGCACAGGCCGCGCGCTCCAGCCAGCGGCCAAGCAACGGCGACAACTGGCTCAGGGGCTGGTAGCCGTTGGTCAGCAAGGCCAACTGGCCATCACGCTCGGCCAACAGCGTGGGGAACCCGGCAATGCCCAAGTCCTGTACCCAGGTGAAATCCGCCGCAGTGGCCGCATGTTGGTCGGCGCGGTCGAAGGCTGCGGCGAACTCGATGCGGGGCAGCCCGGCCTGTTCGGCCAGTTCCACCAGGACGCTGGCGTGGGTGACGTCGCGACCTTGCACATAAAAGGCCTGTTGGATCAGTTTCACCAGCTTCCAGGCCAGGTCCGGGGCCAGGCTGCGAGCCGTCACCAATGCCCGGCAGGCAGGCTCGGTGTCGTAGACGAAACCGTCCGGCAACGCGCCTTCCAGCTTGAAGGGCTGGCCGGTGGCCTGGGTCACGGCCTGCCAGTGCTCAAGAATGTAGCGCCGGGTGGTCGGCTCCAGCGCCGAACCGCTGCCGGTGCGCAAACCACCCACCACCAGGTGCAACTCCACCCCCGCGGCCTGAGCCTGCTCGACCAATGCCTCGGCCACTGGCGCAAAGCCCCAGCACCACGAACACATCGGGTCCATCACATAGAGCAGGCGTGGCGTCATGGTTCAAGCCTCGGAAGATGTCTGCTTGTAGTTGTAGCCGATCGGGTGCGGCATGTTGCGCGCCTTGGCCAACTCGATCTGCTTCTGCCGGTCGATGGCGCTGCGCCGGGTTTTCTCGCTCAGCTTATCCCAGCAATGCGGGCAACTGATGCCAGGCACGTAGTGCTCCGAAGCGCGGTCTTCTACGCTCACCGGGGTACGACAAGCATGACATTGATCGTAGTCCCCTTCGGTGAGGTCGTGGCGAACGGTCACGCGGTTATCGAACACGAAGCAGTCGCCGCGCCACTTGGTTTCTTCCTGAGGCACCTCTTCGAGGTATTTCAGGATGCCACCCTTGAGGTGATAGACCTCGTCGAAACCCTGGCCGAGCATGTAGCTGGAGGCTTTTTCACAGCGAATGCCACCGGTGCAGAACATCGCGACTTTCTTGTGCTTGGCCGGGTCGAAGTGGGCCTTGATGTACTCGGGGAACTCGCGAAAGCTGGTGGTCTTGGGGTCGATGGCGCCTTCGAAGGTGCCGATGGACACTTCGTAATCGTTGCGAGTGTCGATCAACAGCACTTCCGGGTCACTGATCAGTGCGTTCCAGTCCTGCGGCTCGACGTAGGTACCGACTTGCTTGTTCGGGTCCACGCCTTCGACGCCGAGGGTGACGATTTCTTTCTTGAGCTTGACCTTGGTGCGGTAGAACGGCTGCTCATCGCAATACGACTCTTTATGGTCGATGTCGATCATGCGCGGATCGTTCTTGAGCCAGGCCAGCAGGCCGTCGATGCCTTCGCGGGTGCCGGAAACCGTGCCGTTGATGCCTTCTTCGGCGATCAGCAACGTGCCTTTGATGCCGTTGTCGAGCATGGCCTTGAGCAGGGGCTCACGCAGCTCGACGTAATCTTCCAGGGTGACGAACTTATACAGTGCCGCCACGACAATGGGTTGTGTCATGGGTGTTTCTCCAGGTGGCTACCCTCGCAAAGGGTGAACCGGATGCGAAAAAAAACGCGCCGGGTGAGCGGCGCGTTGCGGATTCTAACAAAAAACAGGGGGGTTGCAGACAGCGATTGCTGTGGGCCACAGTACTGTGAGGATCACTCTGTGGGAGCAAGGCTTGCCCGCGATAAAGTTGACGCGGTCTCTCAAAAACCGAGGTGTCTGCATCGCGAGCAAGCTTTGCTCCCACAGCGCCTGGCTCCCACAGCGCCTGGCTCCCATAGCAGCTTTGCTCCCATAGCAGCCTTGCTCCCACAGACTCAAGGTTTTGCCATCCACAGCAGCCCGCTCAGTGCTTGCTACCACCGGCACAGGTCGGCGAAGCCGGGGCCGCGTCGATCTGCGCCCACTCTGCGGGCGTATAGGTGTGCAGCGCCAACGCATGAAATTCGCCCATCAGCTCGCCCAGCGTGCCATAGACCTTCTGGTGACGCTTGACGCGATTGAGCCCTTCGAACTGCTGGCTGACCACCACGGCCTTGAAGTGGGTCTGCAGGCCACGGCTGTGCATGTGGCTTTCATCCAGCACTTGCAAGTGCTCGGGCTGCAACAGCCCAAGCGTTGATTCGATGCGTTGTTGCATGCTCATACCGGGCTCCGCTTACGGCTTTTTCTTGGCTGGGGCAGCGGCTTTTGGCTCGAGCTCGGCCGTCATGTCCGCCAGCAGCTTGTTGACCACCGGCACCGCGCTTTCAAGCTTGGCCTGGGTCAGTTGGGCCGATTGCTGGGTCAGCTGCGGCATTTTTTCCAGGACTTTCTTGCCCAATGGCGATTGGTAGAAAGCGACCAGGTCCTTGAGCTCCGACTCGTTGAAGTTGCTGGTGTAGAGCTTGACCATGTCCGGCTTGAGCTTGTTCCAGCCGATAGCTTGATCCAGTGCGGCATTGGCCTTGGCCTGGTAGGTTTCCAGGGTGGCTTTTTTCGACGCAGGGGCCTTGGTCTGTTCAAAGCGCTGGGCAAACATCTGCTGCACTTGCATGTACACCGGAGTACCCAGTTTGTCAGCGTGCGCCAGGGTCAGGAACGCTTCGGCGCTGGCGTTGTGGCTGGCGGTATCGGCGAAAACAGGGCCGCTGGCACACACCAGAGCAACTGCGGTACAGATGGCACGAAGACGGGTCATCGAGTTTCCTTTCATTACAGGCGAGGTAGAACCCCAAGGGCGACCATTCTGCGCCTAAAAAACGCCGGGCCTCAACCCCGATGGCTGTCGGGTCCGATTGACGGGCCGAACCCACCGCTCCTGGATTGAGCGATGATTGAGGGAACCGGTGCCGCCCATCTGGGCCTAAACTGCGCATTCAGCCTTTCAGGAGTTTGACCCGATGAGCCGTATCGAAACCGACAGCCTTGGCCAGGTTGAAGTCCCGGACGACGCCTACTGGGGCGCCCAGACGCAGCGCTCCATGATCAACTTCGCCATTGGCAACGAGCGCATGCCGCTGTCGGTGTTGCACGCCTTGGCACTGATCAAGAAGGCCGCCGCGCGGGTCAATGACCGCAATGGCGACCTTCCCGCCGACATCGCCCGCCTGATTGAACAGGCCGCCGACGAAGTGCTCGACGGTCAGCACGACGACCAGTTCCCGCTGGTGGTCTGGCAGACCGGCAGCGGGACCCAGAGCAACATGAACGTCAACGAGGTCATCGCCGGGCGCGCCAACGAACTGGCCGGCAACCCCCGCGGCGGCAAGAGCCCGGTGCACCCCAACGACCACGTCAACCGCTCGCAGAGTTCCAACGACTGCTTCCCCACCGCGATGCACATCGCCGCCGTCCAGGCCGTCCAGCAGCAATTGCTGCCGGCCATCGGCGAGTTGTCCGGCGGGCTGGCAGAATTGGCGGCGCGCCACATGAAACTGGTCAAGACCGGCCGTACCCACATGATGGATGCCACGCCGATCACCTTTGGCCAGGAATTGTCGGCGTTCATTGCCCAGCTCGATTACGCCGAACGGGCAATCCGCGCCGCGCTACCGGCGGTCTGCGAGCTGGCCCAGGGCGGCACGGCGGTGGGCACCGGGCTCAATTCACCCCATGGTTTTGGCGAAGCGATTGCCGCTGAACTGGCGGCACTCTCCGGCCTGCCGTTCGTCACCGCACCGAACAAGTTCGCGGCGTTGGCCGGTCATGAGCCCCTGACCGCCCTGTCCGGCGCGCTGAAAACCCTCGCGGTGACTCTGATGAAAATCGCCAACGACCTGCGCCTGCTGGGCTCCGGGCCACGGGCCGGGTTCGCCGAGGTGAAATTGCCGGCCAATGAACCGGGCAGTTCGATCATGCCCGGCAAGGTCAACCCGACCCAATGCGAAGCCCTGTCGATGCTGGCCTGCCAGGTCATGGGCAACGACGTGACCATCGGTTTTGCCGCCAGCCAGGGGCATTTGCAGTTGAACGTGTTCAAACCGGTGATCATCCACAACCTGCTGCAATCGATTCGCCTGTTGGCCGATGGCTGCAGCAACTTCCAGCATCACTGCATCGCCGGACTCGAGCCGGATGCCGAGCAGATGGCCGCGCATCTGGAGCGTGGGTTGATGCTGGTGACCGCGCTGAACCCGCACATCGGCTACGACAAGTCGGCGGAAATCGCCAAGAAAGCCTATGGCGAAGGGCTGACCCTGCGTGAGGCGGCGTTGCAGCTGGGGTACCTGACCGATGAAGAGTTCGATGCCTGGGTGAGGCCGGAGAATATGCTGGAGGCGGGTAGCCAGGGCTGAGCCTGCATCCCATGGAGATCAGATGTGGGAGCGAGCTTGCTCGCGATAGGGCCGGGCGACTCAACATCTTCATCGACTGTCAGGCCGCCATCGCGAGCAAGCTCGCTCCCACAATAGTTTTGTGTCAGGCAGCGCGCTGCGTTGTTAACGCTCTACCGCCAAACGCTCGCGCCGGGCCTTGAGCCCGGCGATCAACGAGGGCCCCAGGGCGACCAGCGCCGAACCCAGCACCACCAGCACCGCCCCGCCATAGCCCAGCAGGTTGATCTGCTCGGCATGGACATAATCAGGCCACCACCAGGCCGCCATCGCCACCGCGGCGAAGGTCACCAGCGGCGTGATCGCCAGGGTCGCACTGACCCGCGACGCTTCCCAATGAGCCAGGGCTTCGGCAAACGCGCCATAGGCAATCAGGGTGTTGAGGCAGCAAGCGAGCAACAACCAGCCTTGCAACGGGCTCAGTTGCAACGCCTCCAACGGATGCACCCAGGGCGTGAGCAGCAGCGCGCAGAACAGGTAGATCACCATCATCACCTGCAACGAATTCCACACCGTCAACAATTGCTTCTGGCCCAAGGCATAGAACGTCCAGACCGTCGACGCCAGCAACACCATCAGCACCCCGGCGGTGTAGTCGCTCAGGGACGTCAGCAACTCCCCCAGGCGCTGGTTGAAAAACAGCGTGAAACCGATCAGCAGCACCAGCAGGCCGATGCCCTGCCCCACGCTGAACCGCTCCTTGAACACAAACAGGCTGGCGACCAGCAACATGATCGGCCCCATCTGCACCACCAGTTGCGCCGTGCCGGGGCTCAAGCGGTTCAGACCCATCAGGTACAACACATAGTTGCCCACCAGCCCAAGCACCGCCATCGCCACCAGCCAGCCGCCGCGAGGGCCGAGCACCTTGCGACTGGGCAGGCGCCGGGTCGCCGCCAAATAAATGAACAGCAAACCGCCGGACACCAGCAAGCGAAACCAGGTCACGGTGACCGGGTCCATCACTTGCAGCACTTGCTTGAGCTTGATCGGCAGAATTCCCCAAAGCAGGGCAGTCAACAGGGCAAGGAACAAGCCGTAGACCCAGCGACCGGACGATATGTGCATGCAACCCTCGAAGCCCTAGACAAAGAACGCCCATTCTAGGCGTCAATCGCCCAGCAACACAGGAACAGTTGGGGATAAATTGACCGGGTACGGACATGGCACATGGCCGCCTATCGGTTCGCCAAGCAGCCGTCCACGCCAGCCTCTAAACTTCACTCAACCTGATCCCGTCGCCTCTTCTGGAGCCCCCCATGCTCGGCCAACGCGCCCAGGACCTCGCCCCTGCGATGGTCTTTCCCAGTGACCGGATTTGCCGGATAAACGGCGAATTTTACTTCAATACCCGGGAGGGCACCCAGGAAGGGCCGTTCGCCAGTCGCGAGGAGGCATTGCGGGAGGTGGAAGCCTATGTACAGCGAATGCTGCAACTGACCCAGGTTGCCAGCTAAGTCAAACCCATGACTGGCGCCGCGCTCCTGCGGCGAGGGGATTTATCTGTGGGAGCAAGACCCTGTGGGAGCAACGCTTGCTCGCGATGCAGACACCTCGGTTTGAGAGACCGCATCAACTTCATCGCGGGCAAGCCTTGCTCCCACAGAGGTAAGTCACCTCGCCACAAATAATCATCTTGCTAACTGTCAGCGCACGGTTATCTCACCGCCTCAAACAACCCCGTCGCCCCCATCCCGCCGCCCACGCACATGGTCACAATGCCGTAGCGCAGATCGCGCCGCTGCAGCTCACGCACCAGATGCCCCACCTGCCGCGAGCCAGTCATGCCGAACGGATGGCCGATGGAGATCGAGCCACCGTTGACGTTGTATTTCTGCGGATCGATTTCCAGCCGGTTGCGGCTGTACAGGCACTGGGAAGCAAACGCCTCGTTGAGTTCCCACAGGTCGATATCGGCGATCTGCAGGCCCTTGGCC
This sequence comes from Pseudomonas sp. Soil_N_39, assembly GCF_057655955.1. Classification (NCBI taxonomy): domain Bacteria; kingdom Pseudomonadati; phylum Pseudomonadota; class Gammaproteobacteria; order Pseudomonadales; family Pseudomonadaceae; genus Pseudomonas; species Pseudomonas sp. Soil_N_39. Next base: position 196,237 of record NZ_JBDGLI010000005.1, on the reverse strand, counting down.
TTGAGCAGCTTGGGCACCGAAAACACCGGGCCGATGCCCATTTCGTCCGGCTCGCAACCGGCCACGGTGAAGCCACGGAAAAACGCCTTGGGCTTGAGCCCCAGCGCCAGGGCTTTTTCCAGGCTCATCACCAAGGTCATCGAGGCCCCGTCGGACAACTGCGACGAATTGCCCGCCGTCACCGAACCGTCTTCGGCGAACACGGGCTTCAGGCCGGCCAGGCTTTCATAGGTGGTGTCCGGGCGGTTGCAATCGTCGCGGTCGACCACACCGTCGAGGATCTGCACGGCGCCAGTGTGCTTGTCCTCGACCCGGTACTTGACCGCCATCGGCACGATTTCGTCATCGAACAGCCCGGCCGCCTGGGCCTTGGCCGTGCGTTGCTGGCTTTGCAAGGCGTAGCGATCCTGCTCCTCGCGGCTGACCTGGTAACGGCGGGCAACGATCTCGGCTGTCTGACCCATGGGGAAATAAATCCCGGGCACCTGCTCCTTGAGCAGCGGGTTGATCAGGTTGTCGGTGTTGACGCTTTTCATCGTAAGGCTGATGGATTCCACACCGCCCGCCACGATGATGTCGCTGCAACCGGAAGCGATCTGGTTGGCGGCAATGGCAATGGCTTGCAGGCCCGAGGAACAGAAGCGGTTGAGGGTCATGCCAGCGGTGCCGATGCCCAATTGCGAGAGCACCGCCACGTTGCGCCCGATGTTGTAGCCCTGGGCGCCTTCATTGGACCCGGCCCCGACGATGCAGTCCTCGACACTGGCCGGGTTGATGTCGTTGCGTGCCAGCAAGGCGTTGACGCAATGGGCCGCCATGTCATCCGGACGGGTCATGTTGAACTTGCCACGAAAGGACTTGGCCAGGCCGGTCCGTACGCTGTCGACGATCACCACTTCACGCATGGCTGTACCTCATTGTTGTAGTCGGTTGAGAGTGGATCGAGCATAGATCCACTGGATAACCGACCGCGACAATCATTCACCTCGCGTATGCGCGCCCATCGCCCTAGCGCTTCTTCTTGCGAGCCTGTCTTGCACTCCGTTCGAAAGCCGCCTCCAGCGCCTGGTTGAGGGTGCGCAACACCTTGACCCGCGCCCAGCGCTTGTCGTTGGCCTCCACCAAGGTCCAGGGGGAAATCTCGGTGCTGGTGCGGTCGACCATGTCGCACACCGCAGCGCGATAGGCATCCCACTTGTCGCGGTTACGCCAATCATCCTCGGTGATCTTGAAACGCTTGAACGGGATGTCCTCGCGCTCCTGGAAACGCTCCAGCTGGGTTTCCTTGTCGATGGCCAGCCAGAACTTGACCACCACCACGCCGGCATCGGCGAGCTGTTCCTCGAAATCGTTGATTTCACCGTAGGCCCGCAGCCAGTCGGCCTGGCTGCAAAACCCCTCGACGCGCTCCACCAGCACCCGGCCGTACCAGGAGCGGTCGAACATGGTGAACTTGCCGCGCGCGGGGATATGCCGCCAGAACCGCCACATGTAGGGGTGGGCGCGTTCTTCTTCCGTGGGTGCGGCAATCGGCACGATGCTGTATTGGCGCGGGTCCAGGGCCGCCGTGACTCGCCGGATCGCCCCGCCCTTGCCCGCCGCGTCATTGCCTTCGAACACCGCCACCAGGGCATGCTGGCGCATGCGTTTGTCCCGCAACAGCCCGGCGAAGCGCGCCTGCTCGGTGATCAGTTGTTCTTCGTAGTCGGCCTTGTCCAGGCGCCGGGTCATGTCCAGGCTGTCGAGCAAGGTGATCTGGCCATCCAACTCGGGCAGCGGCGCCACGCTGACCTTCTGCGGCCTGATCTTCGACCGGTCCAGGGCCTGGCGCAAGCCGTCGAGCAGGATCCGCCCGACGGTGAGGCTGCGGTAACAACTGTCCACGCCTTCGATCACATGCCACGGCGCGTAATCACGGCTGGTGCGGCGCAGCACGCGCTCGCCGTATTTGACGAACTTGTCATAGGTCTGGGACTGCTGCCAATCCAGCGGGCTGATGCGCCAGCTGTGCAGCGGGTCATCCTTGAGCCCCTTGAGCCGGGCCTTCATCTGTTTCTTGGACAGGTGGAACCAGAACTTGAAGATCAGCGCGCCTTCATCGCAAAGCATTTTTTCCAGGCGCTCGGCCCCGGCGATTGCCTGGTCGAGCCGCGGGTCCTTGAACTCGCCATGGACCCGGCCTTGCAGCATCTGGCTGTACCAGTTGCCGAAGAAAATCCCCATGCGCCCCTTGGCCGGCAGCATCCGCCAATAGCGCCACGCGGGAGGCCGCGCCAGTTCCTCGTCGGTCTGCTGGTCGAAGGTGCGCACTTCGATCAGCCGCGGGTCCATCCACTCGTTGAGCAGCTTCACCGTCTCGCCCTTGCCCGCGCCCTCGATGCCGTTGATCAACACGATGACCGGAAACCGGCCCTGCTGCTGCAACTCGAACTGCGCTTCCAGCAGCGCTTCACGCAGGGCCGGTACTTCGGCCTCAAAGGTGTCTTTATCGATGACGTGACCGATTTCAGCGGATTCGAACATGGACAGCTCCTTCCAGGGATTGGGGCAAGACTAGCGGATTGGATGCGGCCCTGTGCAGCAGATTCCCATCAGATGCGTGGGTTGTTGCGATGGGTCAAGCATGCCGATACCGATCGGCTAGAATGCCCCCTCAGTTTTGACCGAGCCTGCCATGACGCCCATCCAGCAACACGCCCTACTCGACTGGGACGACCAGGGGCGCCCGCGCTCGCGGGTGTTCGACGATGTGTATTTTTCCGACCAGTCGGGCCTGGACGAAACCCGTTATGTGTTTCTTGAGCAGAACAACCTGGCCGAGCGTTTCGCTGCGCTGGCCGATGACGGGCGGCTGGTGATCGGCGAAACCGGGTTTGGCACCGGCCTGAATTTTCTCTGCGCCTGGCAGCTGTTCGAGCAGTGCGCCCCCGTTGGGGCGCGGCTGCATTTTGTCAGCGTCGAAAAGTACCCCTTGAGCCCCCAGGACCTGCGCCGGGCGCTGGCCTTGTGGCCACAGCTCAACCTTCAGGCCGAGCAATTGCTTGCGCAATACGTGGCGATCCATCAGGGTTTCCAGCGCCTGGTCCTCGCCAATGGACGAGTGACGCTGACCCTGTTGATCGGCGATGCCCTGGAGCAGTTGCCGCAGCTGGACGGGCAGATCGACGCCTGGTTCCTGGACGGTTTCGCACCGGCCCGAAACCCCGAGATGTGGACCGCCGAGCTGTTCGCCGAACTGGCCCGGCTGGCCGCACCCGGCGCCACCCTCAGCACCTTCACCAGCACCGGTTGGGTCCGCCGATTGCTGAACGCGGCAGGCTTCAAGATGAAGCGCACACCGGGCATCGGCCACAAATGGGAAATCCTGCGCGGCGTGTTTCTTGGCTGGCCGGAGCAGACACCCGCGCCGTCCCCGGCAAAACCCTGGTACGCCCGCCCCTTGCCACCCACCGGCGAGCGCCGGGCCCTGGTGATCGGCGGCGGCCTGGCCGGCTGTGCCAGCGCCGCTAGCCTCGCCGCCCGTGGCTGGCAGGTGACGCTGCTGGAGCGCCATGCCGGGTTGGCTGAGGAAGCGTCCGGCAACCCCCAGGGCGTGCTGTACCTCAAGTTGTCGGCCCACGGCACCGCGCTGTCGCAGATGATCCTCAGCGGCTTCGGCTACACCCGCCGCGTGCTGGAGCAACTGCAACGCGGCGTCGATTGGGATGCCTGTGGCGTCTTGCAGTTGGCCTTCAACAGCAAAGAGGCCGAGCGTCAGGCGCAATTGGCCGAGGCGTTCCCGACGGATTTACTGCACACCCTGGATCAGTCCGAAGCCCAGGTTCGATCCGGCATTGGCTTGGCCTGTGGTGGCTTGTTTTATCCCGAAGGCGGTTGGGTGCATCCGCCGGCGCTGTGTCGCTGGCAAGCTTCGGGGCCGGCGATTGATGTACAACCCCATCATGACGTGCTGCACCTGCGTCGCGTCGACGGCCAATGGCAGGCGTGGGACGGCGAACGCTGCCTGGCCAGCGCTCCGGTGGCGATCCTCGCCAGTGCGGCCGAGATCAAACGCTTCGAACCGGCCGCCGACTTGCCGCTCAAGCGCATTCGCGGGCAGATCACCCGTCTGGCGCAAACCAGTCGCAGCCAGAGCCTGGCGACGGTGGTCTGCGCCGAAGGTTATGTGGCGCCGCCACGGCTGGGCGAACACACCCTGGGCGCCAGCTTCGATTTCAACAGCGACGACCTGACCCCCACCGCCGCCGAGCACGCCGGCAACCTGCAGATGCTCGAAGAGATCTCCCAAGACCTGGTGCAGCGCCTGAACGTCGCTACCTTGGACCCGGAGCACCTCGAAGGCCGCGCGGCGTTCCGTTGCACTAGCCCCGATTACCTGCCTATTGTCGGGCCGTTGGCCGACCGCCAGACCTTTATCGAAGCCTATGCGGCCCTGGGCAAGGACGCCCGCCAAGTACCGGACGCCCCCTGCCCGTGGCTCGACGGTCTGTACATCAACAGTGGCCACGGTTCCCGAGGCCTGATCACCGCGCCCCTGTCAGGCGAACTGATCGCCGCCTGGCTGGACAATGAACCCCTGCCACTGCCCCGCAGCGTGGCCGAGGCCTGCCACCCGAACCGGTTTGCGTTGCGGGCATTGATTCGGGGTAAGGCCTAGCGCAGATCGCCGGCCCACCACAAACCCCTGTGGGAGCGAGCTTGCTCGCGATAGCGGTGTGTCAGTCAACTCAGATGCCAACTGATCCACCTCTATCGCGAGCAAGCTCGCTCCCACAGGATCCTCTTAGCCTTCAATCCATGCGGCAGACCAAGCGCCCCCACCCGCCGGCTTATAACGCATCGATCTAAAACTCACAGCAATCCCCCCGGTCAGTTTCAGGGTGCACGCCATTTCGGCCTGCGTTGCTTGACCCCTCCCCAACGGAAAAACCGGTAAGGACTTATGTGCGGATTAGCTGGAGAGTTACGTTTCGATCAACAACCTGCGGACCTTGCGGCCGTAGAGCGAATCACCCATCACTTGGCCCCTCGCGGCCCTGATGCCTGGGGTTTTCATAGCCAGGGGCCGATTGCCCTGGGCCATCGGCGCCTGAAAATCATGGACCTGTCGGACGGCTCGGCTCAACCGATGATCGACAACCAACTGGGCCTGTCCCTGGCCTTCAACGGCGCGATCTACAACTACCCGGAACTGCGCGCCGAGCTCGAAGCCCTGGGCTACACCTTCTATTCCGGTGGCGACACCGAAGTACTGCTCAAGGGCTACCACGCCTGGGGCGAAGCGCTGCTGCCCAAGCTCAACGGCATGTTCGCGTTCGCCATCTGGGAGCGTGACGCCAAGCGGCTGTTCATCGCCCGCGACCGCCTCGGTGTCAAGCCGCTGTACCTTTCGCGTACTGGCCAGCGGCTACGCTTCGCCTCGGCATTACCGGCGCTGCTCAAGGGCGGCGACATCAACCCGATGCTCGACCCGGTGGCCCTCAACCATTACCTGAATTTCCACGCGGTGGTCCCGGCGCCCCGCACCTTGCTGGCCGGTGTTGAAAAACTGCCGCCCGCCACCTGGATGCGCATCGAAGCCGACGGCACCACCGAGCAGAAAACCTGGTGGACCCTGCCCTACGGCCCTCGGGCCGACGAACAGCACCTGAACCTGGAAGACTGGATCGACCGCGTGCTCGACAGCACCCGTGAAGCCGTCGCCATTCGTCAGCGCGCCGCCGTGGATGTCGGCGTGCTGCTGTCCGGTGGCGTCGATTCAAGCATGTTGGTCGGTCTGTTGCGGGAGGTGGGCGTGGAAGACCTGTCCACGTTCTCCATCGGTTTCCAGGATGCCGGCGGCGAGCGCGGTGACGAGTTCCAATATTCGGACCTGATCGCCAAGCACTACGGCACCCGCCACCACCAACTGCGCATCGACGAAAAAGAGATCATCGAGCAACTGCCCGCGGCGTTCCGCGCCATGAGCGAGCCGATGGTCAGCCACGACTGCATCGCCTTCTACCTGCTGTCGCGGGAAGTGGCCAAGCATTGCAAAGTCGTGCAAAGCGGCCAGGGCGCCGACGAGCTGTTCGCCGGTTACCACTGGTACCCGCAGGTCGATGGCGCCAGCGATCCTTACGCGGCTTATCGCGCTGCGTTCTTCGACCGCAGCTATGAAGAATATGCCGCTACCGTGCAGCCCAACTGGCTGACGGCCAATGACGCGGCCGGCGACTTCGTCAAGGAACATTTCGCCCAGCCTGGGGCCGATGCCGCGGTAGACAAGGCCCTGCGCCTGGACAGCACCGTGATGCTGGTGGATGACCCGGTCAAGCGCGTCGACAACATGACCATGGCCTGGGGCCTGGAAGCACGCACGCCGTTCCTCGACTACCGCCTGGTGGAGCTTTCGGCCCGGGTTCCGGCGAAGTTCAAGCTGCCCGATGGTGGCAAGCAGGTGCTCAAGGAAGCCGCCCGACGGGTGATCCCCAGCGAGGTGATCGACCGCAAGAAAGGCTATTTCCCGGTGCCGGGCCTCAAGCACCTGGAAGGCGACACCCTCGCCTGGGTCCGCGAGCTGCTGCTGGATCCGAGCCAGGATCGCGGCCTGTTCAACCCGGCCATGCTCGACCGCCTGCTCACCGACCCCAACGGCCAGCTCACGCCGTTGCGCGGTTCGCGGCTGTGGCAACTGGCCGCGCTGAACCTGTGGCTCAGCGAGCAAGGAATCTGATCGATGAAACCTCATGCAACCGTTCACAATCAACGCCTCTTGCGCGGCCAGACGCCTTCTTACGAACGCCTGCAGGCACGCCTGGCCGAAGACGGCAGCGAATTGGGCGCCGACCCGATCGCGGTGCATTGCGGCTGGGGCCGACTGCTGATCGGCCACACCTTCCCGGACCCGGCGAGCCTGGCCCAGGAACTGCTCAACGAACAACCCGGTGAACGCGACATTGCCTTGTACGTGGCCGCGCCCCAGCAAGTGCTAGGGTTGGAACCGGCGCAACTGTTCCTCGATCCGTCCGACACCTTGCGCCTGTGGTTCAGCGACTATCGCCAGTCCACCCGGGTGTTTCGCGGTTTCCGGATTCGCCGGGCCCAAAGCGAGACCGACTGGCAGGCCATCAACCAGCTCTACCAGGCCCGGGGCATGCTACCCATCGACCCGCTGCGACTGACCCCGCGTCACGAGGGCGGGCCGGTCTACTGGCTGGCCGAAGACGACGACACCGGTGCGGTGATCGGCAGCGTCATGGGCCTGAATCATCAGAAGGCCTTCAACGACCCGGAGAACGGCAGCAGCCTCTGGTGCCTGGCCGTCGACCCGCAATGCCCACGGCCCGGCGTGGGCGAAGTGCTGGTGCGTCACCTCATCGAGCATTTCATGAGCCGTGGCTTGAGTTACCTCGACCTGTCGGTGCTGCATGACAATCGCCAGGCGAAAAACCTCTACGCCAAACTCGGCTTTCGCAACCTCTCGACCTTCGCCATCAAACGCAAGAACGGCATCAACCAGCCGTTGTTCCTCGGGCCGGGCCCCGAGGCGCAGTTCAATCCTTATGCGCGGATCATTGTCGAAGAAGCTCACCGTCGAGGCATCGAAGTGCAGGTGGACGATGCCGAGGCCGGCTTGTTCACCCTGGTCCATGGCAGCCGCCGGGTGCGCTGCCGCGAATCCTTGAGCGACCTGACCAGCGCCATCAGCATGACCTTGTGCCAGAACAAAAGCCTGACCCACAAGGTGTTGAAAAACGCCGGCCTGAACCTGCCGGCCCAACAGTTGGTGGGCAATGCCGATGACAATCTGGCGTTCCTCGATGAGCACGAACGGGTGGTGGTCAAGCCGCTGGACGGGGAACAGGGCCAAGGCGTGGCGGTGGATCTGCGCACCATCGAGGAAGTGCAGAGCGCCATCGAAACGGCTCGGCAGTTCGATAGCCAGGTGTTGCTGGAAAGCTTCCACGAAGGGCTGGACCTGCGCATCCTGGTGATCGGCTTTGAAGTGGTGGCAGCGGCGATCCGGCGTCCGGCGGAGGTGATCGGCGACGGTCGGCACACCATTGGCGCGTTGATCGAAGCCCAGAGCCGCCGACGGCAGGCCGCCACGGGCGGCGAAAGCAAGATCCCGATGGATGCCGAGACCCTGCGCACACTTAACGCGGCGGGCTTCGACTACGACAGCGTGCTGCCTGCCGGGGAACACCTGTTCGTCCGGCGGACGGCGAACCTGCATACCGGCGGCGTGCTGGAGGATGTCACCGCCATCCTGCATCCGACCCTCGTCGATGCGGCGGTGCGCGCCGCGCGGGCGCTGGACATTCCCATGGTCGGCCTCGACCTGCTGGTGCCAGCGGCCGATCAGCCCGAGTACGTGTTCATCGAAGCCAACGAACGCGCCGGCCTGGCCAACCACGAACCCCAGCCCACCGCCGAGCGTTTTGTGGATTTGTTGTTTCCCCATAGCCAGGCGGTGGCCTAGTAGAGATGCAGTGCCTGATCTGGCCCCATCGCGAGCAAGCTCGCTCCCACATGGGATTGCTGGTGTCTACAAATTCTGTGTTCACCGCAGGACCTCTGTGGGAGCGAGCTTGCTCGCGATGAGGCCTGTTCAGGCACCGTCACTCAACAGTCGGACACACTCATCGAAACCATCGATGTGCTCAACCATCAGGAGTTTCCATGATCAGTAAAATTCCAGAACCGGATCTCGAATACCTGCAGAAAGTCCTGCTGGAAATGCTCGCCATTCCCAGCCCGACCGGCTTTACCGACACTATCGTGCGCTACGTCGCCGAGCGGCTCGAGGAGCTGGGTATCGCGTTCGAAATGACCCGTCGCGGCACGATCCGCGCCACGCTCAAGGGCCGCAAGAGCAGCCCCGACCGGGCCGTGTCGGCACACTTGGATACCATCGGCGCCGCAGTGCGGGCCATCAAGGACAACGGGCGCCTGACCTTGGCCCCGGTGGGTTGCTGGTCCAGCCGGTTTGCCGAAGGCAGTCGGGTCAGCCTGTTCACCGACACCGGCGTGATTCGTGGCAGCGTGCTGCCATTGATGGCGTCCGGACACGCGTTCAACACCGCAGTGGATGAAATGCCCATCAGTTGGGACCACATCGAATTGCGCCTGGACGCCTATTGCGCCACCCGTGCCGATTGCGAAACCCTGGGGGTGGGCATCGGCGATTACGTCGCTTTCGATCCGCTGCCGGAATTCACCGAAAGCGGCCACATCAGCGCCCGGCACCTGGACGACAAGGCCGGGGTCGCGGCGCTGCTGGCGGCGCTCAAGGCGATTGTCGACAGCGGCGAAGAGCTGCTGATCGATTGTCACCCGCTGTTCACCATCACCGAGGAAACCGGCAGCGGCGCCGCGGCCGCGCTGCCCTGGGACGTCAGCGAATTCGTCGGCATCGATATCGCACCCGTCGCCCCCGGCCAGCACTCGAGCGAGCATTCAGTCAGCGTGGCGATGCAGGACTCCGGAGGCCCCTACGACTATCACCTGTCGCGGCACTTGCTGAAACTGGCCAAGGAAAACGACATCTCGGCACGCCGCGACCTGTTCCGCTACTACTTCAGCGACGCGCATTCAGCCATCACCGCCGGCCACGATATCCGTACCGCCCTGCTCGCCTTCGGCTGCGACGCCACCCATGGCTACGAACGCACCCACATCGACAGTCTGGCCGCCCTCAGCCGCCTGCTCGGCGCCTACATCCTCAGCCCACCGGTATTCGCCAGCGACGCGCAACCGGCCCAAGGCTCCCTGGACCGCTTCAGTCACCAGATCGAGCACGATGCACAGATGGAAAGCGATACCCGGGTGCCGTCGGTGGATAGCCTGGTGGGGCAGCGGTCGGATAGCTGATCCAGCCTTTCACTGCCTGGAATATCGCCATCGCGAGCAAGCTCGCTCCCACAGGGCTCCACTGAAGCCGTGTGGGAGCGAGCTTGCTCGCGATGAGGCCCGGACAAACAACCGCAAAACCCAGGCTAGCCGCAAAAGCCCATTGGCCGTAGCATCGCCCCATTGTCTAGCCGAGGTACCCCATGCTCATCCCCCACGACCAACTCGAAGTCGACACGCTCACTCGCCTGATCGAGGATTTCGTGACCCGCGACGGCACCGACAACGGTGATGACACGCCCCTGGAAACACGGGTTCTACGGGTCCGGCAAGCGCTGACCAAAGGCCAGGCGCTGATTGTCTTCGACCCCGAAAGCGAACAGTGCCAACTGATGCTCAAGCACGACGTGCCCAAGCACCTATTCGACTGAACACGCCTTGCGGGCGGCGTGGGCCTTTTTCCTCTGGATCTTTTCATAGATTTCGGAGCGATGGACATCGACGTGCCGTGGCGCTTCCACGCCAAAACGCACGGTGGTGCCGCTGACCGACAGCACACGGACGGAAATATCGTCACCGATGGAAATCAACTCACCCACAGCGCGGCTTAATACGAGCATGGTTCTTGTCCTTAAGAATGTCTGGACCCTGACCATGCCCGGCCTGCTTTCCGTTCTCAAGACACCGGCGAGAATTCAGTAAGGCCCTACAAGCAAAGTTCTTGCGACTGAAGGAAACTTCCTGCAAAACCCTGCCGGAGCGTAGGTTGTTTCAGGACGCCGAGAGCCGCGGGCCGAATAGAATCACGCTCGCCCCCAACACGCAAAGCGCCACGCCAACCCAGTCGGAACCCAGTGGCCGGACCCGCTCCACCACGGCCAGCCAGCCGATCGAGGCAATGATATAGATACCGCCATAGGCGGCGTAGGCGCGCCCGGCGTACGTTGCTTCGATGCGGGTCAGCAACAGGGCGAACAATGTCAGACTGAGCAACGCCGGGGCGATCCACCAGGCGCTCTTGCCCTGGCGCAGCCACATCCAGAAGGCGTAGCACCCGGCGATTTCAAACAGCGCGGCGAGAAAAAACCACAGGTAATTGAGCATGCAGATGTCCATCAGGAAGGCCGAATGGCGCCATCCTGAGGACATCGAGCAGCCAGGTCAATTCAGGTTCTGCCGGGCCTTGGCGCGCATCTTGTCGGCCATGGCAGTCATTTCGTCGTACAGCAATTGTGGGTTTTTCTGCTTGAGGGCCCACGCCATGCGCCCCTGTTCATGGGGCAGGATCATGAACTGACCCTCGGCGACCTGCTGATAAATGTAGTCGGCAATGTCGGCGGCGCTGATCGGTGAGCTTTCCAGCAACTTGCCCACCTGGGCTTTCATGGCCGGGGTCGGGCCACGGAAGGAGTCCAGCAGATTGGTCTGGAAGAACGACGGGCATACCACGTGTACGCCGACTTCCTGCTGCGCCAGTTCCACCAGCAGGCTTTCCGACAACGCCACGACGCCCGCCTTGGCCACGTTGTAGTTGCTCATGGCCGGCCCCTGCATCAAGGCGGCCATGGAGGCGATGTTGATGATCTTGCCGCGGCTTTTTTCCAGCAGCGGCAGGAACGCCTTGCAACCCTTGACCACGCCCATCAGGTTGATCGCAATCTGCCAGTCCCAATCCTCCAGGGAGAGTTCACTGAAAAACCCGCCCGAGGCAACGCCGGCGTTGTTGACGATGACATCGATGCCGCCGAGTTTTTCTTCGCAAGCCTGGGCAAACGCCGTCAATTGGCTGTAGTCGCGCACATCACAACGCTGGATGAAGCCGTCGCCACCGGCAACGCGCACCAACTTGAGCGTTTCCACAAGGCCTGGCTCGCTGACATCCGATAAGGCCAGCTGCCAGCCCTCGCGGGCCCAGCGCAGCGCGATTTCGCGACCCAGGCCGGAGCCGGCGCCAGTGATCATCATGCGATTTTGCATAGCAAACAGCCTTGTTCCGGGAGAGATAGGCCGAGTGTAGCGAAGGCGCCTGCCGGACCCACGCTCCATCAGATTGCTGAATGGCAAGGGCAAACCGCAGACGCTATAAAAACTTTGAATTTTTTACCGGACGTTACGGTCGGACATATTAAGCCGCCCGGATTTAACGCATGCGTGCTGGTAGTTGGAAGTTGCATCACTCCAAAACTGACCAATAAGGAAATCTACAATGGGCACAATACTTATCATCATCCTGATCCTCCTGCTGATCGGTGGTCTTCCGGTCTTCCCGCACTCCAGAAGTTGGGGTTACGGTCCGTCCGGTATCATTGGTGTAGTGTTGGTGGTGCTGTTGGTCCTGCTATTACTGGGCAAGATATAAACCACTAAGTAAGCGCAAAAAAAAAGAGGCCTTTGCAGGCCTCTTTTTTATGCTCGCCGTTTATCAGTCCGGCTTGCCGTCAACGACGCCGGCGGTGTTATCCAGCAGGCTTTTGGTCGCGGTTTGCAGGAACGATTCGAGCTTGAGTTTCAACTCGGCAGCCTCCGGTGCATCCGGGATGACTTGCGCACGGGGGGTGGCGCCCAGTTCATAGTGGTACATCTTCGGCGGCATTTCCTTTGGCAGCATCAGGACGGTGTCGCCACGGATGATCGCGGTGGTCTGATCGCTGCCCGACGGTTTGATCACGCCAAAACCGGGGTCGCCTTCCGACAGGTTCAGCAGGTCACGGCCCCAGCACTGGTGGCGCACTTGCCCACCGAGCCGGCCCATGATGGTGGGGACGATATCGACCTGCGTGCCTACGGTATGGTTGCGCTGGCCAAATTTCTCCTGGATGCCCGGGCCGATCAACAGCATCGGCACGTTGAAACGGCCCAGGTCCATTTCGGTGATCTGGCGCTCATTGCCAAAGCCATGGTCACCCACCACCACGAACAGGGTTTCCTTGAAGTAAGGCTCCTTGCGGGCTTTCTCGAAGAACTGGCCCAGCGCCCAGTCGGCGTAGCGCATGGCCGTCAAGTGTTCGTTCAGGCTGCCACGGTCGGTGACCGGCTCCACCGGCAATGGTGTCGGCAACGCATAGGGCGTGTGGTTGGACAGGGTTTGCAACAAGGCATAGAACGGCTTGCCGTTCTCCCGCGCCTTGAGCTCGATCAGGCCACGGTCGAACATGTCCTGGTCGGACACGCCCCAGGTCGGATCGGAAAACACCGGGTTCACGAAGTCGTTACGCCCGATGAAGTTGGTCATGCCCTGGCTGCTGAAGAACCCCGACTGGTTGTCCCAGGCGAAATCGCCGTTGTAGACATACACATCGTCGTAGTCACGGGCGCTGAGCAGTTGCGGCAAGCCCGACAGCTTGTGGCTGCCCTCCGGCGTCTGCATCAGGTATTCGAAACCCGGCAGGTTCGGGAAGCACGCCATGGTGGCGAACATGCCCTGGTGGGTGTGGGTGCCGTTGGAGAAGAAACGGTCGAACAGCAGGCCTTCCTTGGACAGTTTGTCCAGGTAAGGCGTGATGTTGCCCGGCGCGCCCAGGGCGCCCACCGAGTGACCGGCCATGCTTTCCATGAGGATCACGACCACGTTCTTGATCGGCAGGGTCTTGTCCGCCGGCGGCGTGTAGTCGCGGCGCACGGCGGCTGTCTCGGTGTCCACGAGTTTGTCGTCAGGCATCACCAGCATGTCACGCACGGTCTGCTGTGCCAGCGGTTGCTCGAGGGTCGCTTTCCAGATGTTGTCACGGTCTTCGGACATCCGACTCTTGGCCGCCGCCACCAGCGACAACGTGCCATTGAGGCCCAACTGGTTGGCGAAGTTCGAATCGGTGGTGTAGACGTCCCCCCAACGCAGCGGCGGACCTTGACGCAGGGTGCCGCGCGCAGCGGCCACGGCCACCAGCAGGCAAACCATGAACACCGCGACACGCCCGTACCACGGCGCGATCTGCCGGGTGCCGATAGTGCCGCCACTGAACGGCCCACGGGGACGAGTGGCGCGGTCGGCGCCCTTGAACGCCAGGGCGAGGATGAGGGTGCCGCCGACCCAGGCCAGCAGGTAGCGCACCACCGGGAAACCGTACCAGAGCATGCTCATCACGGTTTTCGGGTCTTCCTTGACATACTGGAAGACCAGGCCGTTGAGGCGCTGGTGGAATTCACGATAGAAGTCCATCTCCATCAAGCCGAGGAACAGCGCGATGCTGGAGGTGACGGTCAGCCAGAAACGAAAAAAACCGCGGGCCGCCATGGCCCTTGCGCTGAACAACGCCAGCAGCAACGGGATGCAGAGGTAGACCACCAGGCGCAAGTCGAAGCGCAGGCCGTTGGCGAATGCTTCAACGAACGTCGAGGCCGGGGTGTCGAGAATCATCTCGCGGTTGTAGACCAGCAGCGCCACGCGCACCAGGCTTAACATGACCATCATCACCAGGGCACAAAGCAACGTGTAGGCCAGGTGCGATTTGACGGTCGGTTGCAGCAGGCGATGCGTAGTGCGCTGCTGACTCAGGGCGTCCGGGATTGCCATGTCGTTTAAGGACCCTATTGGAGTTAAGTGACAAAAGAGAAACAACGGCGCGCCCTCTATTGGCCAAAGCCTGGCCCGGGGCTTGCGCGAGTGCGCAAATGTTGCACGAACGGCTATGGCATTGCCATTAAATAACCGGCGGCGATATGAGCGCGGGGGATTGTCCGCAAGATTTAGTGAAAATTTCGTTCAAAGAATATCCGGAAACACAAAAAAGCCCGGCCGGTTGATGAAGTTGAGCCGAACGCCAGTGTGGCAAAAGGATTTATCTGTGGGAGCAAAGCTTGCTCGCGAAACAGGCGCCTCGATTTCTGAAAGACCGCATCGCCTTTATCGCGAGCAAGCTTTGCTCCCACGGATGCCCTCTGGCTCCAGGGGCCTGTGCTTAGTGGAATTGCCGCCCCAAGCCTGCCGGTACGCCTTCGATGGTGGTGTCTTCCCATGGGCCATTCGGGCTGACGGAACGGCTCCAACCGTTGTTCCAGCGGTAATAGGTCCGCTGGCGATAGAACGTGTTCGTCTGGTTGTCCAGCACATAGACCCCCAGCTTGGCGTCCCAATGGCTGTTGCCCCCCGGTGGCGGGGCGAAACTGGCGGAGGTGCGCGGCAGCGGCTTGGACGGTTTGTTCGGGATGACCGGCTTGCCTGGCGGGGTGGACGGGGTCGGCTTGGTGGTCGGGGTCGACGGTGGAATGGGTGGCAGCGGCGCCGAAGGCTCCGGCGGACGCTGGACCGCACAAGCGCTCAGGCCCATGACGAGCGTGAGCAGGGTGATACGAGCGATGGCGGTCATGGTGCGAATTCCTGTTATTTGTCCGGGCTGTCGATGGTCAATTGCTGTTGCGCCGTGGTGCTGCTCGCCAGGGGCTGGCTGCGGCCGATCCACTCACCCGCGGTCGGCTGACCGGCCCGGGAGATACGCGCCATCAGTTGGACTTCGGGGAAGTTCGACAGTTTCAACTGCGGCATCATGGCGTCCGCGTCGCTCAGTTCTACCGTGACTGGCAGATCGGCCACCGTCAGGCGTTTGGCGGCCAACGGTGCCGGCGGACCGGAAACGGCGCGGGCGAAGATGAACACGCTGTCGCCCGGCTGCACCTTGGCCTTGAGGGCCGGCGCCAGGTCGACGCGGACCTTGAGCAGGGCTCCGGTCTTGGCCACCGGGGCCTGGGCGACTTTGCCGCCGCTGGCTTGCAGCTTCTCGGTGGCACGGGTAATGCCGCCCTGCAGCGCCTCACGGGATTTGTCACCTTCCGGCAGTTGCGCGAGCAAGCGCCCCCAGTAATCGATCGCGTCCTGATAGCGCTCGCCTTCAAACGCGGCGATGCCCAACAGACCGAGGCTGGTGACTTCCTTCGAATCGAGCTTCAGCGCTTCGTCGGTCAAGGCCTGGACTTTATCCGACCATTTCTTGCCATCGGCGAAATACTGCGCCTGGGCCCACTGGCCCAGCAGTTCCGGTTGGCGACCGGCGACCGCCACGGTGCGTTCGAAGATCTTCGCCGCATCCGCCGGGCGATCCTGGGCCATGTAGGTGCGGCCGAGAAAATACAGGCCCTCGGCATTATCCGGCTGCGCCGCCACCGCGCGCTCCAGGCGCAGGGTCATCTCTTCCATCGACTGCGGCGCCTGGGCGAATTCACGGGTCAGTTCGACCTTGTCACTGGCACCGAAATGCAGGTACAGCGCCAGGCCCAACACTGGCACCAGCACGGCGGCGAGCAACGGCAACGGCTTGCCCAACCGGGACTCGCGCGGCACATCGGCGCCCTCGGTGTCGGCGAGCAGCTCACGGGCGGCTTCGGCGCGACCGGTGTCCAGTTGCGCGGCGTTGAGCACGCCCTCCTCCCGCTCGGCCTGCAACTCGGCGACACGTTCCTGGTACAGCGCCACGTTAAGCGCGGTCCGGTCCTCCTCGCGTTGAGCGCGACGACCACGCAGTACAGGGATCAACAGAAAACTCAGGGCAACCAGAAGAAGCAGACCTGCGGCGAGCCAGAAATCAATCATGCTTGGTTTTATCCAACAGTTGGTCGAGGCGCTGGCGCTCTTCGACAGAAAGCGTGTCCGGGGCGGCCGTGCGCTGGACCCGGCGCCGACGGACGATCACCGCGATGAGCACGAAACCACCAAGCAACAGCCCGGCGGGGCCGAACCAGAGCAGCGCGGTCTTGGAGGACAGGGCGGGGTTGTAGCGCACGAACTCACCGTAGCGATCGACCATGAAGTCGATGATCTGCTGGTTGTCCTTGCCCTCGCCGAGCATGCGAAAGATTTCCTTGCGCAGGTCGGCGGCAATCGGGGCGTTGGAGTCGGCGATGTCCTGGTTCTGGCACTTGGGGCAGCGCAGTTCCTTGGTCAGTTCGCGAAACCGCTCGCGCTCGCCATCGTTGGCAAATTCGTAGGTGTCGATGGCGGCCTGCGCCACACCGACCAGGCTCAAACCGAGGATGGCGGCGGCTAACCAGCGCTTCATGGCTTGGCCTCGTCCACCAGGGCCTGGTACTTGGCGGCCAACTTCTCGCGCCAGACCTGTTCGTCGATCACACCGACGAACTTGTCGCGGATCACGCCCTTGGCATCGATGAAGAAGGTTTCCGGTGCGCCATAAACGCCCAGATTCAGGCCCAGGGAGCCGTCTTCGTCACGAATGTCCAATTGATACGGATTGTGGAACTCGGCCAGCCACTTCAAGGCATCGGCATTGACGTCCTTGTAATTGACGCCGTAAATCACCACGCCGTTCTGGGCCAGCTTGTTCAGCACCGGGTGCTCGACCCGGCAGGAGATGCACCAGGTGCCCCATACGTTGACCAGCGCCGGCTTGCCCAGCAGGTCGGCGCGGGTCAGGGTCTTGTCACCTTGCACCGAGGGCAGGGAAAACTCCGGGAACGGCTTGCCGATCATCGCCGAAGGCAATTCGCTCGGGTTCAAATACAGCCCCCGGTACAAAAACACCGCCATCAACAGGAACAGCGCCAGCGGCAACACCATCAACCAACGTTTCATGCAGTGGCTCCCGTCACGCCCAGGGCTTCACGCACCCGGTTTTTCACCTTGACTCGATAACGCCGATCCAGCGCCGCCAGCATCCCACCCAGGCCGGTGAGCAAGCCACCGAACCAGATCCAGCGCACGAACGGCTTGACGTGGACCCGCACCGCCCACGCGCCATCACCCAGGGATTCGCCCAGCGCGACGTAGAGGTCGCGGGTGAAACCGGCATCGATCCCGGCTTCGGTCATGACCGAGTTCTGCACGGTGTAGAGGCGTTTTTCCGGATGCAGTACGGTGATTTCCTGACCGTTGCGAATGACCCGTACGGTGCCCTTGTCGGACGTGAAATTCGGCCCCTCGAAATGTTTGGCGCCCTCGAACACGAACTGGTAGCCCCCCAGGTCCATGGACTCGCCCGGCGCCAGGCGCAGGTCACGCTCGGCGCTGTTCTGGCTGGACAGCACCACGCCCAACGCGCAGACAGCGATGCCCAAGTGAGCGATCTGCATGCCCCAGTAACTGCGGGTCAGGGTCGGCAGGCCTTTGATCAGGCCTTTGTGGCGGGTCTTGTCGAAGATGTCCCGGACACCGGCCAGCAACACCCAGGCCGCCAGCACGAACGTCGCCAGCACCGCCCAGTTGAAGTCGCCATAGGCCACGCCGGCCACCACGGCCAGGGCGGCCGTGCCCAGCAGCACCGGGGTCAACATGCCCAGCAGCCACTTGACCGGAGTGTCTTTCCAGCGCACCAGCATACCGATGGCCATCACCACCATCAGGATCGCCATCAGCGGGATGAACAACGCGTTGAAGTACGGCGGGCCGACCGACAGCTTGGCGCCGGACAGCGCATCGAGCACCAGCGGGTACAACGTCCCCAGCAGGATCATCGACGCGGCCACCACCAGCACCAGGTTGTTGCCCAGCAGCAGGGTTTCCCGTGACCAGAGGTTGAAGCCGACCTGGCTCTTGACCACCGGCGCACGCAGGGCGAACAGCGTCAGCGAACCACCGACGACGAACAGCAGGAACATCAGGATGAACACCCCACGCTCAGGGTCCGAGGCGAAGGCATGCACCGAGGTCAGCACGCCGGAACGCACCAGGAACGTTCCCAGCAGGCTCAGGGAGAACGCCGCGATGGCCAGCAGCACGGTCCAGCTCTTGAACACCCCGCGCTTTTCCGTGACGGCCAGGGAGTGGATCAGCGCCGTGCCCACCAACCAGGGCATGAACGAGGCGTTTTCCACCGGGTCCCAGAACCACCAGCCGCCCCAACCGAGTTCGTAGTAGGCCCACCACGAACCGAGGGTGATGCCGATGCCGAGGAAGGCCCAGGCGACGATGGTCCACGGGCGCGACCAGCGTGCCCACGCGGCGTCGAGGCGACCGCCAAGCAACGCGGCGATGGCGAAGGCGAAGGCCACGGAAAAACCGACATAGCCCATGTAGAGCATCGGCGGGTGAACGATCAGGCCGATGTCTTGCAGCAATGGGTTGAGGTCGCGACCATCCATCGGCATCTGCGGCAGGATGCGCTTGAACGGGTTGGACGTGACGATCAGGAACAGCAGGAAACCGGTGCTGATCATGCCCATCACCGCCAGCACCCGGGCCAGCATCACCTGAGGCAACTGCCGGGAAAACACCGAGACCGCGAAGGTCCAGCCGGCAAGGATCAACGCCCAAAGCAACAGCGAGCCTTCGTGGGCGCCCCACACGGCGCTGAACTTGTAGTACCAGGGCAAGGCGCTGTTGGAGTTGCTGGCGACGTACTCCACGGAAAAGTCGTCGGCCATGAACGCATAGGTCAGGCAACCAAAGGCGAACAGCATGAAGGCGAACTGCCCCCACGCCGCCGGCTGGGCCAGGCTCATCCACAAGCGGTCGCCGCGCCAGGCCCCGAGCAAAGGCACCACGGCCTGTACCAGGGAGAAACACAGGGCCAGGATCATCGCCAGGTGGCCCAACTCGGGAATAAAGATGCCGGTAGTCATCGATCAGCCCTCCTTCACGGGAGCGGGCGCCGACTGGCCGCTGTCTTTCAGGGCCTTGGTCACTTCCGGCGGCATGTATTTTTCGTCGTGCTTGGCCAGCACTTCGTCGGCCACCACCACGCCATCGGCGTTGAGCTTGCCCAGGGCGACGATGCCCTGCCCTTCGCGGAACAGGTCCGGGAGGATGCCGCGATAGGTGATGGTCACGGTCTTGCTGAAGTCGGTGACATTGAATTTAACGTCCAGCGAATCCCCGGAACGCACCAGCGAGCCTTTTTCCACCATGCCGCCAGCGCGGATACGCGTGTCTTTCGGCGCTTCGCCGTTGGCGATCTGGGTCGGGGTGTAGAACAGATTGATGTTCTGCTGCAGGGCGCTCAGGGCCAGGGCGACCGCGGCACCGACACCCACCAGGATCGCCAGAATGATGACAAGACGTTTTTTGCGAAGCGGATTCACTGACCGTTCTCCCGGCGCAGACGACGCGCCTCTTGTTGCAGATACCGCTTGCGGGCCAGGATCGGCACCGCCACGTTGAGGCCCAGCACCGCCAGGCAAATGCCATAGGCGGACCAGACATACAGGCCATGATGGCCCATGGCGAGAAAATCGCCGAATGAAGCGAAACTCATCGAGCGGCCTCCAGGCTGTTCTGCACTTCGGCCTTCACCCAACTGGCCCGGGACTCGCGCTTGAGCACTTCCAGGCGCATGCGCAGCAATAGCACCGTGCCGAAGAAACAGTAGAAGCCCAGCACCGTCAGCAACAGCGGCAGCCACATTTCGACGGGCATCGCCGGTTTTTCGGTGAGGGTGAACGTCGCGCCCTGGTGCAGGGTGTTCCACCACTCCACCGAGTACTTGATGATCGGGATGTTGATCACGCCGACAATCGCCAGCACCGCGCAGGCCTTGGCGGCACTGTCACGATTGCTGATGGCGTTGCCCAGCGCAATAAGACCGAAGTACAGGAACAGCAGGATCAGCATCGACGTCAGTCGCGCATCCCAGACCCACCACGAACCCCAGGTCGGCTTGCCCCAGATGGCCCCGGTGACCAGCGCCACGGCGGTCATCCAGGCGCCGATGGGCGCGGCGCATTGCAGGGCCACGTCGGCCAGCTTCATCTTCCACACCAGCCCGACCACGCCGCAGATCGCCAACATCACGTAGACCGACTGGGCCAGCATCGCCGTGGGCACATGGATATAGATGATGCGGAAGCTGTTGCCCTGCTGGTAATCCGGCGGCGCGAAAGCCAGGCCCCAGACCAGGCCGGTGCCGATCAGCAACAGGGCGGCGACGCTCAACCAGGGCAGCATCTTGCCGCTGATGCCGTAGAACCACTTGGGTGAGCCGAGCTTATGAAACCAGGTCCAGTTCATTGCAGTTTCCATCACGGTTGCGGCTCGTCATCACGAGCCGCCAGGTCTGCCTTAACTTCCGCAGAAGTGGTCAATTCTTGACCAGGCCTCATTATTATTCGCCGACGCTGATCTTCAGGCCAGCGGCTATTGCAAAGGGTGTCAGGGTTATCGCCAGGGCGGTCAGGCTCCCAAGCCACAGCAGATAACCGGTCGCGGGCATGCCTTGCAACGCCGCTTGCAAGGCACCACTGCCCAGGATCAGCACCGGGATATACAAGGGCAGGATCAGCAGCGCCAACAACAGGCCACCGCGCTTCAAGCCCACCGTCAACGCCGCACCCACCGCACCGAGCAGGCTCAGCACCGGCGTGCCCAGCAGCAGCGACACCAGCAGCACCGGCATGCACGCGGCGGGCAAGCCCAGCATCATCGCCAGCAGCGGCGAGAGCAGTACCAGTGCCAGCCCGGAAAAAACCCAGTGTGCCAGTACCTTGGCCAAAACCAGAAGGGCCAGGGGGTGCGACGAAAGGACCCACTGTTCCAGTGAACCATCTTCGAAATCACTGCGGAAAAGCCCGTCCAGCGAGAGCAGGACCGATAAAAGCGCAGCCACCCAGACCAGTCCCGGGGACAAGGTTTGCAACAATTGAGTCTCCGGACCGACCGCCAATGGGAACAACGCGATGACGATCGCGAAGAACACCAGCGGATTGGCCAATTCGGCCGGACGACGAAAGAGCAGGCGCGCCTCGCGGGCCAGCAACAGGCCAAACACACTCATACGGCCCAGTTCCCCAGATCGATGTTGCGATAACCGGACGGCATCCGCGCCAGCGTGTGGTGGGTGGTCAAGAGCACCGTGCCGCCGTTTTCACAGTGCCGGGCCAGGTGTTCCTCGAGCTGCGCGACGCCCTGCTTGTCCAGGGCGGTGAACGGCTCGTCAAGAATCCACAGCGGTGGGCTGTCCAGATACAGGCGCGCCAGGGCCACGCGGCGTTGCTGGCCGGCGGACAGGGTGTGGCTCGGCACATCCTCGAAGCCGCGCAGCCCAACCGCCGCCAACGCCTGCCAGATCGCCTCGCGCCCGGCGGGCGTATGCAGCGCGCAGAGCCAACTGAGGTTTTCTTCGGGGGTCAGCAAATCCTTGATCCCGGCGGCATGACCGATCCAGAGCAGGTTACGGGCCAGTTCGCTGCGCTGGCTGTGCAAGGACTGGCCATTGAGCAACACTTGGCCCGCAGTGGGCTGCATCAACCCGGCGAGCAGACGCAGCAGGCTGGTCTTGCCGCTGCCGTTGGGACCACTGATCTGCACCATGTCGCCAGGCGAGAGTCTCAATTCGAGATTTTCGAAAAGCAGCCGCAAGTCTCGCTCACAGGCGAGGCCAACGGTTTGCAAGAGAGGACTGGTCAAGGGATCGCGGGCCTTATACGGTTCAAGTCGGCGGTGCAGCGGCCGTTAAAGAGGTGCAGCATAGATGCTTTGACGGCCTGTTCCACAGAGCTGCGTCAAACAATTGCAAGGTTTTCGCCACTCCCTGAAAGACGGGCGGCATTATACATGTGATGCCCTACTCTAAAGAGGGCTTATTTTCCCAGGGTAAAGACCGCAGATGACAGGCGACATCAACATCCTGCCGCTGCCCCAGGCCACGGCAACGACGCGTATGCCAGCGGTGACGGGCGAGCTGCTTAAATTGCTGGCACCGGCCGCAGGGCTGATCGGCCCCGGCCAGACCGCCCAGGCCGAAGTGCTGTCGCTCAAGCAGGCCGACCAGACTTTCCAGCTACTGCTCAAGGTCACCCTGGAGAGCGGTCGCCAGACCACCGTGCAAGCCACCAGCACCCAGCCATTGCCCCAGGGCACCAGCCTGGCCGTAACCCAACCGTCCCCCAGCAACCTGACGATTGCCGTGCAACAGGCCGTTGCCTCTAGCGTCGCCACCTTGACGCGCATCGACACGGCGCAGATGCCGGTCGGCACGTTGCTGCAAGGCAAGGTGTTGACCAGCCAGCCGTTGCCATCGTTACCCGGGCAGCCGGCGGTCTATCGGTCGTTGGTGAGCCTGCTCAATACCGCCCAGGCCGGCAGTACCCTGGACATCGACAGCCCCCAACCGCTGCGCATCGGCACACTCTTGAGCGCCCAGGTGCAAGATGCCCAAACGTTGAAATTCGTGCCCCTGAGCAACCGCCAGGAGCAACTGGCGGTGAGCCAGCAACTGGTCACCCAGGTGAGCCGCCAGGGCTCCCTGGACAGCCTGGTCACCGCCCTGCAAAACCTGCCGGTCACCGATGACACTGGCGCCGAGCTGCGTGCCGCGGTGACTCGCTTGCTGGCTGGCCTGCCGGATGTCCAGCAACTGAGCACGCCCAAGGGCTTGGCCCAGGCCATGGTCGCCAGCGGTGTGTTCCTGGAAAGCAAATTGCTCGCCGGACAGCCACCGAGCCTGGCGCCGGACATGAAAGGCGACCTGCTGAAACTGATCGCCCAACTGACACCGGCCCTGCCCGCCTCCACCAACCTCAGCGCCATCATTGCCGCCAATACGCTGGCCCAGACCCTGCCGAGTTTCGTCCGTAGTGCCTTGGGGATGCTCGGTCAGGTCAGCGCCAAGCCGCAACCCACCAGTTTTCCGCTGCCCTCGCGCCTGCTGAAAGAGCAGAACGAAGAAGGCGATCTGGAGCACCTGCTGCGCCTGGCCGCCGCTGCCGTGTCGCGCCTGCAAAGCCATCAGTTGTCGAGCCTGGAACAGACCGGCCTGACCGACGACGGTCGGTTGATGAGCACCTGGCAGTTGGAGATCCCGATGCGCAACCTGCAGGACATCGTGCCGCTGCAGGTCAAGTTCCAGCGCGAGGAAACCCCGCCCCGGGAACAACCCGACGAACGCCGAGAGGAACGCGAGCCGAAACAGCAGCTCTGGCGGGTCGAGCTGGCGTTTGATATGGAACCGCTCGGTCCGCTGCAGATTCAAGCCCAGTTGCTCAGCGGCAGCCTGTCCAGCCAATTGTGGGCAGAACGGCCGTACACCGCGAGCCTGATCGAAAGCAACCTGACAGCACTGCGCGAGCGCCTGGTGACCTGTGGCCTGAACGTCGGCGACCTGGACTGCCACCTCGGCACCCCGCCCCAAGGCCCCAAGACTCGCCTGGAACAACGCTGGGTGGACGAAACCGCATGACAACCCACACCGAACCCCGCCAGGCCATCGCCCTCAAGTACGACGGCCACCACGCCCCGACCCTCACCGCCAAGGGCGACGACGCCCTGGCCGAGGAAATCCTGCGGATCGCCCGGGACAGTGAAGTACCGATCTATGAAAATGCCGAACTGGTGAAGCTGCTGGCACGGATGGAATTGGGGGACAGCATCCCGGAAGAGCTGTACCGCACGATTGCCGAGATTATCGCGTTTGCCTGGAACCTCAAGGGCAAGTTCCCCCAAGGCCACGACCCGAATGCGCCGAGCGTCGAAAAGGATGTGACCGACCGCGGCGATGATTACTGATCACAGCCACAAGAGCGGTGTGTTGGCTGGAACGATCAGTGTGTGAACGCCAGAAAAACCTGTGGGAGCGAGCTTGCTCGCGATGGGGCCCTGTCAGCCAACATTAATATCGACCGATATACCGCTATCGCGAGCAAGCTCGCTCCCACATGGGATCTCTGCGGCAAAGCGCGGGCAATCGTGGCGAGGGAGCTTGCTCCCGCTCGGCTGCGCAGCAGCCGCAAAAACGGGCGATACGGTCTGCCTGGAGGAATGCCGGGGCCTGCTGCGCAGGCCAGCGGGAGCAAGCTCCCTCGCCACAGGGGCGGTGCATTGGCTGGAATGATCAATCTGCAAGCACCAGAAAAACCTGTGGGAGCGAGCTTGCTCGCGATGGGGCCCTGTCAGTCAACATGGATATCGACTGATACACCGCTATCGCGAGCAAGCTCGCTCCCACAATTGGATCGGGATGAAAGCGATCAGCCGCCCTTATGCAGCTTGCTCATCAACTCCGCCTCGGCCTGGGTCAGGCCGCAGGCTTGGGTCAGTTCGTCGACGCTGGCGCCCATGCCCACCAGGCGAGCGGCCTGGGCGAAGGACAGGCTGGAGGGGTCGCGCTGTTCCAGTTGGGCGAGTTTATCCGGCAACGGCGCGACCACAGCACGCAGCTCATGGAGCGCTTCGCCCATGCGCACGGTGCCGTTCTGGTAATCGTCGACGCGCTTGGCCAGGTCCTTGATGCGCTGATCGCGCAGCGCATCGCCCTGGGCCTGCTGAGCGGCGATCTGCCGCTGGCCACGTATGTATGCCAAGAACATCGCCAGCGTGCCTGCCCAGAAAAGGAACAGGACAATGACTGCTACCTCAAGAATCAAATCAGATACTCTCCAGTTCCGACCACTCTTCTTCGCTCATCATCTTGTCCAGTTCAACCAGAATCAGCAACTCGTTGTTCTTGTTGCACACGCCCTGAATAAACTTGGCGGACTCTTCGTTACCCACGTTCGGCGCCGTCTCGATTTCCGACTGGCGCAGATAAACCACTTCGGCGACGCTGTCGACCATGATGCCAACCACTTGCTTGTCGGCCTCAATGATGACGATCCGGGTATTGTCGCTGATCTCGGCGTTCATCAGGCCGAAGCGCTGACGGGTGTCGATCACGGTGACCACGTTGCCGCGCAGGTTAATGATGCCCAACACATAGCTGGGTGCACCCGGTACCGGAGCGATCTCGGTATAGCGCAGCACTTCCTGAACGCGCATCACGTTGATGCCGTAGGTTTCGTTATCGAGCTTGAAGGTCACCCATTGCAGAATCGGATCTTCAGAACCCTTTTGAGACGACGCCTTATCATTCATACCCTGACCCCTCGAAAAACCGCCTGTGGCGGCGTGTATTCTGTCCGGCGACGCTGTGCGCCGCCGGTTGTCTTATTTCGGTTTCTGGACCGGCTTCTTGCTGCCGCCCAGGTGTTTTGCCCCGCCGCTGGCGATCAACTCCGCCAGCTCGGAAACGTCCAGCAAGGCGCACATGTGCTCGATCACCGTACCGGCCAGCCATGGCCGTTGCCCTCGATGGCTGCGCCACTTGATCTCGTTCGGATCCAGGCGCAGCGAACGGCTGACCTGGTGCACCGCCAACCCCCACTCATAACCTTGCACCGAAATCACGTACTGCAGGCCTTGGCGAAAATCATCGCGATAACGGTCCGGCATCACCCAGCGTGCCGTATCCAGTACCTTCAGGTTGCCCGCCTGGCTCGGCAGGATCCCGAGGAACCATTCCGGCTGGCCGAACAACGGCGTCAGTTCCTGCCCGGCCAGGGAATAAATCGATCCCAGGCACACCAGCGGCACCGCCAGGGTCAACCCGGCCACATCGAACAACAAACACTCGAACGGCTCGGCAGCCCAGGCCGGACGGTCGTCGCCCGGCACCGGTGGCGGTGGGTTGCTCGGCGGCAAGTGGACTTCCACCACCGGCGTCACCAGCCCTTGCAGCAACGGGGCAACGGTCGAGACCGGCGCCAGGATCGGCGCAGAAGCCTCCATTACCGCCAGTTGAGGCTTGATGAACGGTGCCTCGACCGCCGCGGCCACCACTGACTTCTGTGCGTCACGGGCCTGCTCTTCGAGCACGGCCGCTTGAAATTCATCCAGCACACCCTCGGCTTCGACATGTTCGGGCAACGCCTCGATCACGTTTGGCAGTGGTGTCAATTCTTCGGTCGCTTCCTGCAACAGCCCATCCAGATAGGACTGCAGGGCCATTTGCGGACGCGAGGTTGTCTTTATTGGGCGGCTCATAGGAACAGTGCGCCACTTGAAGAGGTTATCGGCATGAATGCGGCAGGACTTGAGCGTTCGCAAGCGAACACACTGCCAGTGGAAAGCCTCGTCACCTTAAGCCACCTGCTGCGAAACAAGCTGTTGGGCCAGCAGATGCTTGAGTAGTGCTCGGTAGGCCAGCACGCCACGGCTCTTGCCATCGAATTGCGAAGGGGTCACACCGGCGCGGCTGGCATCCCGCAGGCGGGTGTCGACGGGGATATAGCCTTGCCAGATGTCCTCCGGGTACATGTCCCGCAACACACGCAGGGTCCCCAAGGACGCCTGGGTGCGACGGTCGAACAGTGTCGGCACGATGTTGAAGGCCAGTGTCTGTTTGCGCGAGCGATTGACCATCGCCAGTGTATTGACCATGCGTTCCAGGCCCTTGACCGCCAAATGCTCGGTCTGCACGGGAATCACCAATTGCTGACTGGCGGCCAACGCATTGACCATCAGCAGCCCCAGCAACGGCGGGCTGTCGATGATCGCGTAATCGAAATCCTGCCACAGCTGCGCCAGACTCTTGGCGATCACCAGGCCCAAGCCGCTCTGCCCGGGTGACTGTCGCTCCAGGGTGGCCAGGGCGGTGCTCGACGGCAACAGGGAAATCCGCTCGTCGCTGGTGGACAACAGCAATTGCCCTGGCAGGCCCTCGGGCACAACGCCCTTGTGCAGGAACAGGTCGAAGTTGCTGTGCTCCAGGCTATCGGGATCGTAGCCGAAATAGCTGGTCATCGAGCCATGGGGGTCCAGGTCGACGATGACCACGCGCTTGCCCGCCTCGGCCAGCAACCCGGCTAAAGCGATGGAAGATGTGGTCTTGCCCACACCACCTTTTTGATTGGCGACTGCCCAGACTCTCATTCGGATCGTTCCTCCCGGCCGAAACAGGCTCGACCGAGAAATAGCTCGGTTATAAAGCGGGTGACGGAGAATTGACGGCACTCTGTCTTCCCGGCGACTTGACCGGAGCCGGTGCAGTTTGTGTGCCAGCCCGCTTCAATGCCGCATCCGGGGTTGCATTGGCCGTACCGGTACCGGTCAGGCTACGACGTACATCGAGGTTACGCGACACCACCAGCACTACCCGCCGGTTGCGCGCACGCCCCTCGGCCGTGGCGTTGTTGGCCACCGGCTGGAACTCACCGTAGCCCACCGAGGCCAGGCGACCGGGGTTCACGCCCTGCATCGCCAGCATGCGCACAATGCTCGCCGAACGGGCCGAGGACAGTTCCCAGTTGGTCGGGTATTGCGCGGTACGGATCGGCTGGTCGTCCGTGAAGCCTTCGACATGGATCGGGTTGTCGAAGGGTTTGAGGATCGCCGCGACCTTATCGATGATGTTGAACGCCATGTCGCTGGGCATGGCGTCGCCGCTGCCGAACAACAGGCTGGAATTGAGTTCGATCTCGACCCACAGCTCGTTGCCGCGCACGGTCATCTGGTTGGAGCTGATCAGGTCACCGAACGCCGCGCTGATGTCGTCGGCGATGCTCTTCAACGGATCGCTGCTGCCGGCGATACCGGCGTCGACCTGCTCGCTGTCCTTGACCAAGGGCTTGGCCGGCGTGGTGGTCTTGGGCCGCTCCTCACCGATAGGGATCGGCTTGAGGGCCCGGTCGGAATCGGTGAAGACCCCGATCAACGCCTCGGAAATGACTTTGTACTTGCCTTCGTTGACCGACGAAATCGAATACATGACCACGAAAAAAGCGAACAGCAGCGTGATGAAGTCGGCGTAGGAAACGAGCCAGCGTTCATGGTTGACGTGTTCTTCACGATGCCTGCGACGTGCCATGTTCCATACCCCCCATCAGTCCATGAAGCCCTGGAGCTTCAACTCAATGGAGCGCGGGTTTTCACCTTCGGCGATCGACAGGATCCCTTCCAGCAACATTTCGCGATAGCGCGACTGACGCAACGCGATGGACTTGAGCTTGGCCGCGATGGGCAGCAGCACCAGGTTGGCACTCGCCACGCCGTAGATCGTGGCGACGAACGCCACGGCGATACCGCTGCCCAGTTGCGACGGATCGGCCAGGTTGCCCATCACATGGATCAGGCCCATCACGGCACCGATGATGCCGATGGTCGGCGCGTAGCCGCCCATGCTTTCGAAGACTTTGGCCGCTTCGATGTCGCGGCTTTCCTGGGTGTAGAAATCCACTTCCAGGATGCTGCGGATGGCCTCCGGCTCGGCGCCGTCCACCAGCAGTTGCAGGCCTTTGCGCGAGTAACTGTCAGGTTCGGCGTCAGCCACCCCTTCCAGACCCAGCAAGCCTTCCTTGCGAGCGGTCAGGCTCCAGTTCACGACGCGGTCGATACCACCGGCAAGGTCGACACGGGGCGGGAACAGAATCCAGATCAGCACCTGCATGGCCCGCTTGAAAGCGCTCATGGGAGACTGCAGCAGCGCCGCGCCAACGGTGCCACCGATCACGATCAACGCCGCCGGGCCGTTGGCCAGCGCGCCCAGGTGACCGCCTTCCAGATAATTGCCGCCAATGATGGCGACGAACGCCATGATGATGCCAATCAGGCTGAGCACATCCATTACAGGCAGGCCTCAACCAGGTGTCTACCGATGTCGTCCAACCCATACACTGCGTCGGCAAGATCGGCTTTGACGATCGCCATCGGCATGCCGTAGATCACGCAACTGGCTTCGTCCTGGGCCCAGATCGCACTGCCGCCCTGCTTGAGCAGCCGTGCGCCTTCGCGACCGTCGGCACCCATGCCGGTGAGCACCACCGCCAGAACTTTGTCACCGTAGGACTTGGCCGCGGAACCAAAGGTAATATCCACGCAAGGCTTGTAGTTCAGGCGCTCGTCGCCCGGCAGGATTTTCACCGCGCCGCGACCGTCGATCATCATCTGCTTGCCACCCGGCGCCAGCAAGGCCAGGCCCGGACGCAGGATGTCGCCATCCTCGGCTTCCTTGACGTTGATGTTGCACAGCTTGTCCAAACGCTCGGCAAACGCCTTGGTAAACGCCGCGGGCATGTGCTGGATCAACACGATGGGAGCCGGGAAGTTGGCCGGCAACTGGGTCAGGACCCGTTGCAGCGCCACCGGGCCGCCCGTGGACGTGCCGATGGCAACCAGCTTGTAGGCTTTGCGCTTGGGGGCCGGCGACGAGGCACTGGCAGGTGCCGAACGCGTCGGCGCAGGGGCCGGGGCGCTGCGTACAGGTGCCGGATTGAAGCTGCTCGATGCCGTCGGCGTCGGGCTTGGCGCCGCAACCGGGGCTGGCGCCGGTGCGCTGTAGGCACCGACACGGCGATTGCTGCGGGAAATGCTGTGGACCTTTTCGCACAGCAACTGCCGGACCTTGTCGGGGTTGCGCGAAATGTCTTCGAAATTCTTCGGCAGGAAATCCACCGCCCCGGCGTCCAGCGCATCGAGAGTCACCCGGGCGCCTTCGTGGGTCAGGGACGAGAACATCAAGACCGGGGTCGGGCAGCGCTGCATGATATGCCGCACGGCCGTGATGCCATCCATCATCGGCATCTCGTAGTCCATGGTGATCACGTCCGGCTTGAGTGCCAGGGCCTGATCGATCGCCTCTTTGCCATTAGTCGCGGTACCGACGACCTGAATACTCGTGTCCGCCGAAAGAATTTCCGAGACACGGCGACGGAAAAACCCCGAATCGTCCACCACCAGGACTTTAACTACCATAAACACTCCGTTAGACGAGGCGCGGCCCTGGGCCACGCCCCTCCAGAATCAAATACGCCGGGCGGCGTAACGCTTGAGCATGCTTGGCACATCGAGAATCAACGCGATGCGGCCGTCGCCGGTGATGGTGGCGCCGGACATGCCCGGTGTGCCCTGGAGCATCTTGCCCAACGGCTTGATGACCACTTCTTCCTGGCCCACCAACTGGTCGACGACGAAGCCGATCCGCTGGGTGCCCACCGAAAGGATCACCACATGGCCTTCGCCCTGCTCCACATGAGCCGCGGAGCTGACCAGCCAGCGCTTGAGGTAGAACAGCGGCAATGCCTTGTCCCGTACGATCACCACTTCCTGGCCGTCCACCACGTTGGTGCGCGACAGGTCGAGGTGGAAGATCTCGTTGACGTTGACCAGCGGGAAGGCGAAGGCCTGGTTGCCCAGCATCACCATCAGGGTCGGCATGATCGCCAGGGTCAACGGAACCTTGATGACGATCTTCGAGCCCAGGCCCTTGGTCGAGTAGATATTGATCGAGCCGTTGAGCTGGGAAATCTTGGTTTTCACCACATCCATGCCCACACCACGGCCCGACACGTCGGAAATCTCGGTTTTGGTCGAGAACCCCGGGGCGAAGATCAGGTTGTAGCACTCGGATTCGCTCAGACGGTCAGCCGCATCCTTGTCCATCACACCGCGTTTCACCGCGATGGCACGCAGTACATTCGGGTCCATGCCTTTGCCGTCGTCGGAGATCGACAGCAGGATGTGGTCGCCCTCCTGCTCGGCGGCCAGGATCACCTTGCCGCTGCGGACCTTGCCCGAGGCTTCGCGCTCTTCCGGCGACTCGATGCCGTGGTCGACCGCGTTGCGCACCAAGTGGACCAGCGGGTCGGCCAGGGCTTCGACAAGGTTCTTGTCGAGGTCGGTCTCTTCACCCACCAGTTCCAGGTTGATTTCTTTCTTGAGCTGGCGAGCCAGATCGCGAACCAGGCGCGGGAAGCGCCCGAAGACTTTCTTGATCGGCTGCATGCGGGTCTTCATGACCGCGGTCTGCAGGTCTGCCGTGACCACGTCGAGGTTCGACACGGCTTTGGACATGGCTTCGTCCTGGCTGTTGAGGCCCAGGCGCACCAGTCGGTTACGCACCAGCACCAATTCGCCGACCATGTTCATGATCTCGTCCAGGCGTGCGGTGTCGACTCGAACGGTGGTCTCGGCTTCGCTGGCTGGTTTTTCCGCTGGCGCCGCCGCCGGAGCACGGGCGGGTGCCGGGGCAGCAGCGGCAGCGGCAGGCTTGGCGGGCTCGGCCTTGGGCTCCGGTGCCTTGGCAGCGGGTTTGGGCGCAGCCTTGGCCGCTGGCGCAACGGTAGCGGCAGCAGGCGCAGCGGCAGCCGTACCGACTTCGCTGAACTTACCCTTGCCATGCAGCTCATCGAGCAGCGATTCGAATTCCTGGTCGCTGATCAGGTCGCTACCCGCGGCAGCGGCGGCGGGCTTGGCCGGCGTCGGTGCCGAAGCGATGGCCGAATCCAGCGCGTCAACGGCAAAGGTGCCCTTGCCATGCAACTGGTCGAGCAAGGCTTCGAATTCATCATCGGTGATGTCCGAGCTGTCGCCCGCCGCTTTCGGGGCGGCCGGGGCCGTCGGCGGAACGACCGCATCCGGCGCGAACTGACCCTTGCCGTGAAGCTGGTCGAGCAGCGACTCGAACTCGGCATCGGTGATTTCATCGCTGGCCGCCCCACCGGCGGCTTGCGCAGCAGGTGCAGCCGGAGCGGCTGGTGCCTCGGCCTGGGCCTTGACGGTATTCAGGGAGTCCAGCAGCTGTTCGAATTCGTTATCGGTGATGTCGCCCGATTCTTCGGCGACCGGCTCTTCAACCACCGCCTCGACAATCGGCGCCGCTTCGTCAGCCGATTGCGGCTCGGCCAGGCGCGATAGCGCGGCAAGCAGCTCGGGGGTGGCAGCCGTGATCGGCGAGCGCTCACGCACTTCACTGAACATGCTGTTGACCGCATCCAGCGCTTCGAGCACCACGTCCATCAGTTCCGAATCCACGCGGCGCTCACCCTTGCGCAGGATATCGAACACGTTTTCGGCAATGTGGCAGCACTCCACCAGCTCGTTGAGCTGGAGGAAGCCGGCGCCTCCTTTTACAGTGTGGAAACCGCGAAAAATTGCATTGAGCAGATCCGCATCATCAGGTCGGCTTTCCAGCTCGACCAGCTGTTCGGACAGTTGCTCTAGAATCTCGCCGGCCTCAACCAGGAAATCCTGAAGGATCTCTTCATCGGCGCCGAAGCTCATTAATGGCTGCTCCTAAAACAGGGCTAAAACTCAGAATCCAAGGCTGGACAGCAAATCGTCCACATCGTCCTGACCGGACATAACGTCTTCTCTTTTATCGGCATGAATTTGCGGACCTTCACCCTGAGAGAGATGTTTTTGTGGATCTTTTTCAGCAAGCATCGCTTCACGGTCGTGTTCGATGCCTGCAAAGCGGTCGACCTGGCTGGCCATCAACACCAGTTTGAGCAGGTTGCTTTCCACTTCGGTGACCAATTGGGTCACACGCTTGATCACCTGGCCGGTCAGGTCTTGATAGTCCTGGGCCAGCAGAATGTCGTTGAGGTTGCTTGCCACGGCGCGGTTCTCGGTGCTGCTGCGCGCCAGGAAACCGTCGACCCGACGGGCCAGCTCCCGAAACTCTTCAGCACCGACTTCGCGACGCATGAACCGGCCCCAGTCGGTGCTCAAGGCCTGGGCTTCTTCACTCAGGCCGTTGACCAGCGGCGTTGCACTTTCCACCAGGTCCATGGTGCGGTTCGCCGCGGCCTCGGTCAGCTTGACCACATACCCCAGGCGCTCGGTGGCGTCGGTGATCTGCGAGACTTCCTCGGCCTGCGGCATGTGCGGGTCGATCTGGAAATTGACAATCGCGCTGTGCAGTTCACGCGTGAGCTTGCCCACTTCCTGATACAGACCGCGGTCACGGGTCTGGTTGAGCTCATGGATCATTTGAACCGCATCGCCAAAGCGACCTTTTTCAAGGCTGTCGACCAGTTCGCGGGCATGTTTTTTCAGGGTCGATTCGAAATCGCCCATTGAAGATTCGTTGTCCATAGCTCCCCCGTGGCGCAGTTAACCGATGCGTTCGAAGATTTTTTCGATCTTCTCTTTCAACGCCTGGGCCGTGAAGGGTTTGACCACATAGCCGTTTACACCGGCCTGGGCCGCTTCGATGATCTGCTCGCGCTTGGCTTCGGCAGTGACCATCAGCACCGGAAGATGCTTGAGCTTTTCGTCGGCGCGCACATGGCGCAACAAGTCGATACCGGTCATGCCGGGCATGTTCCAGTCAGTCACCAGAAAGTCGATGCTCCCGCTGTTGAGGACCGGAATGGCTGTGACGCCATCATCCGCCTCGACCGTGTTGGTGAACCCAAGGTCACGCAACAGGTTTTTTATGATCCGCCGCATCGTTGAGAAGTCATCAACGATGAGGATTTTCATGTTCTTGTCCAATTCGACCTCCAAGCAGTCTTAAACGCGCCCAGCACCTGGACGCGCCATTTCAATCAATCCGGCACAACACTCGACAACGGTCCGGAGCACAACGGATGGAGACTGGCGCAGTACCTGCCAGGCCAGCCTCGTCGCAGTGTCCCCACACTGCCTGTCAACGCGCTCGCCACTCCCCCAAACGCCCCCGCAAACGGGCCGCGCACTGGCTGTGTAACTGGCTGACCCGCGATTCGCTGACCCCCAGGACCTCACCGATTTCCTTGAGGTTCAGCTCTTCGTCGTAGTACAGCGCCAAGACCAGTCGCTCACGCTCCGGCAAATTGGCAATCGCATCCGCCAGCGCGCTCTGGAAACGTTCATCTTCCAGGTCACGCGATGGCTCCATGTGAGCACTCGCGCCATCCTCGTGCAGCCCTTCGTGTTCGCCGTCCTGCAGCAGGTCGTCGAAACTGAACAGGCGGCTGCCCAAGGTATCGTTCAAAATCCCGTAATAATCATCGAGACTTAACTGGAGTTCGGCAGCAACTTCGTGATCTTTAGCGTCACGCCCGGTTTTCGCTTCAATTGCCCGAATCGCGTCACTGACCATGCGGGTATTGCGGTGCACCGAACGCGGCGCCCAATCGCCCTTGCGGACTTCATCGAGCATCGCCCCGCGAATGCGAATACCGGCATAGGTCTCGAAACTGGCGCCTTTGCTGGCGTCGTATTTGTTCGACACTTCAAGCAGGCCGATCATGCCGGCCTGGATCAAGTCCTCGACCTGGACACTGGCCGGCAACCGCGCCAGCAAGTGGTAGGCGATACGCTTGACCAGTGGCGCATAACGCTCGATCAATTCGTATTGGGCGTCCCGTGCCGATTTTTTGTAGAGATGGTTGTAACCGCTGGCTGTCATAGCACGGGCCCTGCTGTTTGTTGCACAAGACGTTCGACGAAAAACTCCAGATGCCCGCGAGGATTGGCCGGCAATGGCCAGGTATCGACCTTCTGGGCGATCGCCTTGAACGCCAGCGCGCATTTGGAACGTGGAAAGGCTTCATAGACGGCACGTTGCTTCTGGACGGCCTTGCGCACGCTTTCGTCGTAAGGCACCGCGCCGACGTATTGCAGGGCGACGTCCAGGAAGCGATCGGTGACCTTGGTCAACTTGGCGAACAGGTTGCGTCCTTCCTGCGGGCTCTGGGCCATGTTGGCCAGGACGCGGAAGCGGTTCATGCCATAGTCGCGGTTCAGCAGTTTGATCAGGGCGTAGGCGTCGGTGATGGACGTCGGTTCGTCGCAGACCACCAGCAGCACTTCCTGGGCGGCGCGCACGAAACTGACGACCGAGTCGCCAATGCCGGCCGCGGTATCGATCACCAGCACATCGAGGTTGTCGCCGATGTCGCTGAAAGCCTGGATCAGGCCCGCGTGTTGGGCTGGGGTCAGGTGAACCATGCTCTGGGTGCCGGAGGCAGCCGGCACGATACGAATCCCGCCTGGCCCCTGCAACAGCACGTCGCGCAGTTCGCAGCGGCCTTCGATCACGTCCGCCAGGGTGCGTTTGGGGGTAAGCCCCAGCAGCACGTCGACGTTCGCCAGGCCCAGGTCGGCGTCCAGCAGCATGACCCGTCGGCCAAGCTCTGCCAGAGCCAGGGACAAGTTCACTGACACGTTAGTCTTCCCGACGCCACCTTTGCCGCCGGTCACCGCGATCACCTGTACGGGATGCATGCTGCCCATGTTCGTTCTTTACCTTGTCTTCTTAGACGGAGGCCACATTACTGGCTGCGCGTTCGCATAAGGAACAATGCATGGCAGACCATCGATGTAGGTACAAAAAATATTCATGATTACCTCAGCCGACCTGCTTGCTCGGGCTGTGGTAGATGTCAGCGAACATGTCAGCCATGGCTTCTTCGCTGGGTTCTTCCTGCATTTGCACACTCACGGCACGACTGACCAGTTGATGACGGCGCGGCAGATGCAAATCATCCGGGATCCGCGGCCCATCGGTCAGGTAGGCCACCGGCAGTTCATGACCGATCGCCAGGCTCAACACCTCGCCCAGGCTTGCCGTTTCGTCCAGCTTAGTCAGGATGCAGCCGGCCAGTCCGCAGCGTTTGTAGCTGTGGTATGCGGCGGTTAGAACCTGTTTCTGGCTGGTGGTTGCCAACACGAGATAATTTTTTGACTTGATACCGCGTCCGGCCAGGCTTTCGAGCTGCATGCGCAGGGCTGGATCGCTGGCTTGCAGGCCCGCGGTATCGATCAGCACAACGCGTTTGCGCAGCAACGGCTCCAGCGCCTGGGCCAGGGATTGGCCCGGATCCACATGGGTCACCGACACATTGAGGATCCGGCCCAGGGTCTTGAGTTGTTCCTGGGCACCGATGCGGAAACTGTCCATGCTCACCAGGGCGATGCTCTGGGCGCCGTACTTGAGTACATAACGGGCGGCGAGCTTGGCCAGGGTGGTGGTCTTGCCCATGCCGGCAGGACCGACCATGGCAATCACTCCGCCCTCTTCCAGTGGCTCGACTTCCGGCGTGGAGATCATCCGCGCCAGGTGCGCCAGCAACATGCGCCAAGCCTGGCGCGGTTCTTCGATACCATTGATCAGCGCCAGCAGGTCCCGGGACAACGGGCCGGACAGGCCGATGCGTTGCAGGCGACGCCACAGGTTGGCCTGGGCCGGACGGCTGCCTTGCAGCTGGTTCCAGGCCAGGGAGCCGAGCTGGACTTCCATCAGCTCGCGCAGGCTGTTGAGTTCAAAGCGCATCGAGTCCAGGGCGCGCGGATCGACCCCGCGGGCAGGCGCGGCGGGAGCCGGTTCCGGACGACGCGGTTCGGCCTGGGCCTGCTCCATTAGCGGTTCGGCGGCGGTCAAGGGCAGGCCGGCGGTCAGCGGCTGACCGGCGAACAATTGACGATTGGTGCCCGCGGCACCCTCGCCTTCGCTGCTGCGCAGGCTCAGTTCGGCCTGGGCGCTGGCGATGCGCGATTGGGTCTTGCGCAGCTCATCTTCGAGCTCCATGTTCGGAACCCGCGGGGCCAGCGCAGACAGTTTGTAATCCAGGGCCGCCGTCAGCTCGACACCGCCGGCGATACGACGGTTGCCAATGATGGCTGCTTCAGCGCCCAGCTCGTCACGAACCAGTTTCATGGCCTGACGCATGTCGGCGGCGAAAAAACGCTTCACTTGCATAAACCACTACCTCAGCCGTTGGGCCCTACTGTCGCAACGATGGTCACTTGCTTGTTGTCCGGTATTTCCTGGTACGCCAGCACATGCAGCCCCGGGACCGCGAGGCGCCCGAATCGCGAGAGCATCGCGCGAATCGGACCGGCCACCAGCAGGATCACCGGTTGGCCTTGCATCTCTTGCCGCTGGGCTGCTTCGATCAGCGAACGCTGCAGCTTCTCGGCCATGCTTGGCTCCAGCAGGACACCCTCTTCCGAGCCTTGTCCTGCCTTCTGCAGACTATTGAGCAATATCTGTTCCAACCTTGGCTCCAAGGTGATCACAGGCAGCTCAGACTCAGTGCCTACAATGCTTTGGACGATTGCGCGGGACACGCCGACCCGAACCGCAGCCACCAAGGCGGCGGTATCTTGACTCTTGGCGGCGTTGTTGGCGATGGCCTCGGCGATACTGCGTATGTCGCGCACGGGCACTTGTTCGGCCAGCAGCGCCTGCAGCACCTTGAGCAACTGCGACAAGGAAACCACGCCTGGCACCAGCTCTTCGGCCAGCTTCGGCGAGCCTTTGGCCAGTACTTGCAGGAGTTGCTGGACTTCTTCGTGGCCAATCAGCTCACTGGAGTGCTTGTACAGGATCTGGTTCAAGTGGGTCGCCACCACGGTACTGGCGTCCACCACGGTATAACCGAGGGACTGGGCCTGGGCCCGCTGGCTGATTTCGATCCACACCGCTTCCAGGCCGAAAGCCGGATCCTTGGCGGTGATGCCGCTGAGGCTGCCGTAGACCTGGCCGGGGTTGATCGCCAATTCGCGGTCGGGATAGATCTCGGCTTCGGCCAGAATCACCCCCATCAAGGTCAGGCGATAGGCGCTCGGCGCCAGGTCAAGGTTGTCGCGGATATGCACGGTAGGCATCAGGAAGCCCAGGTCTTGGGAGAGCTTCTTGCGCACCCCCTTGATCCGCGCCAGCAACTGCCCACCCTGATTGCGGTCGACCAAGGGAATCAGGCGATAGCCGACTTCCAGGCCGATCATGTCGATCGGGGTCACGTCGTCCCAGCCCAGTTCCTTGGTTTCCATGGCGCGGGCCGGCGACGGCAGCAGTTCCTGCTGGCGCTTGACCTCTTGCAGGGCCTGGACCTTCTGCACGTTCTGCTTCTTCCAGAACCAGTAGGCACCACCGGCTGCCATGGCCGCCATGCTCAGGAAGGAAAAGTGCGGCATCCCCGGCACCAGCCCCATCACCGCCATCAGGCCGGCGGCAACGGCCAGGGCCTTGGGCGAGGCAAACATCTGCCGGCCAATCTGCTTGCCCATGTCTTCGGAGCCCGAAGCACGGGTCACCATGATCGCGGCGGCTGTGGATAACAACAGTGATGGCAATTGCGCCACCAAACCGTCACCGATGGTCAGCAGGGCATAAACCTTGCCGGCATCGCCGAAGGTCAAGCCATGCTGGAAGATACCGACGGCCATGCCGCCGATCAGGTTGATGAACAGGATCAGCAGGCCGGCGATGGCGTCACCGCGCACGAATTTGCTGGCACCGTCCATGGAACCGTAGAACTCGGCCTCTTGGGCCACCTCCAGGCGGCGCAGCTTGGCCTGGCTCTGGTCGATCAGGCCGGCGTTGAGGTCGGCGTCGATCGCCATCTGCTTGCCGGGCATCGCATCGAGGGTGAAACGCGCGCTCACCTCGGAAATCCGCCCGGCGCCCTTGGTCACCACGACGAAGTTGATGATCATCAAAATGGCGAAGACCACGATACCGACCACGTAGTTACCGCCGATCACCACCTCGCCGAAGGCCTGGATCACCTTACCGGCAGCCTCATGCCCCTCGTGACCGTGGATCATCACGACTCGGGTGGACGCTACGTTCAGCGCCAGACGCATGAGCGTCGCCACCAGCAGAATGGTCGGGAACACCGCGAAGTCCAACGGCCGCAGGGCATAGATACACACCAGCAGCACGACGATCGACAGGGCGATGTTGAACGTGAAGAACACGTCCAGCAGAAACGGCGGCACCGGCAGCATCATCATGGCGAGCATGACCAGCAGCAAGATCGGCACGCCCAGATTGCCCCGGCTGAGGTCGGCTGCATTGCTGCGCGCGGTGCTGAGTAACTGAGAACGATCCACCAATAATCCCCGTGCCTGTGAAGCAAACTTTTGACGCCCGGAGGGGGCGCAGGCGGGGTATTGCAAGAAGCCTTCCAACTTTTGTCGACGGCTGAAATAGAGGGGCTGAAGCGAATTTAACCCTGTGGGAGCGAGCTTGCTCGCGATAGCGATTTGTCAGTCAACATCTGTATCGACTGGATAATCGCAATTGCGAGCACGCTCGCTCCCACAGATAATGCTGCTCACTTAAGACAAACGACGAACCTGTGGCGAGGGAGCTTGCTCCCGCTGGGCCCCGTAGCGGCCCCGAAACCAGCCAAATGCGCAGCATCAGACACACCGCAGCCCCTGTGTTATGGCGGTCGCTGCGCAACCGAGCGGGAGCAAGCTCCCTCGCCACGGGGCCTGTCGCTTTCCAGGTAAACCTAACAGTTCTGCTAGTTCCCCCTCTGCATCCGAACTTCGATAATCCCACGGAACCTCACCCGAACGAGGCCAATACCTGGGCCACGGCCAGGTACAGACCTTCGGGGATTTTCTGGTCGAGTAGTAAACCGATCGCGTCTGCGCCGCGGATTCGAGCAGCGCCACCTCATTAGCATTCATTCGGCTCGACGCACCCGGTGACTCACTCCGCTGTCAGTATCTGCTCCGATGTGATCGGGCCGAAAGCCAATTTCCAGCCCTTGACGTAACGCGTCCCCCTGTACATTTGCACACCCTCCACTTCAAGCTGTTCCTGGCTGGCGTACATGAACGCCACCTTCGAATCCGGCGCCTTGATGTCGGGCAACGAGGCTTCGGAGAGGCTGACCTCGTGGCTCTCCATCACAGTGAGTGCCCATTGAAACCGGATGAGCGGAAGATCCGCAATCGTGATGAGCCGCTTGGGATCTTCCCAGCGAAAATCGCTGCGCGCCGCAAGTCTCAATTTCCCGTCAAGGGGCTGGAAAATCGGCTTGTGATAACGCCGCTCCAGGCCCCCACTCGACCACCCATCGAAATAACTGTCAGACCGGGTGAAGATACTGAACAGCGCCTCGTTGCTATCGATCCTGCCAGCCTGGCCAGCGAAGTAATCGAAGGAAGTGTGATAGGCCAGGCCGTCCAACTCAGGCCGAATGGCATTGGTCGCAACCTCCAGGTAATTCGGCACGTACTTGTTCGCCGCGTCTTTGAAGCGCGCAAACTCAAGCATCAGATCAAACGTGAACGCACAAGCGATGGCCCGTTCGCCGACATTGGCCTCGACCGCTCCCGACACAAAGTTCAGTTCCATGCCTCCAAGCTTTTTGTATTCGCGAATTGTCATGTCATGCCCCTGGGTTGAGTGAGCCTCCAGGAGCATTACATTGATAGGGGAAACGGCTGTCTACTGTCAGGTCTGACAGGTACAGGGGCTACTAGGCGCTCGTTACAAGCCGGGAGGCAGCCTTCGGCCCGCCCCACCAGCGACATCAACGCCAGTGCTCTCTACGCCAGACTGACTCAGGAATCACGCCGCAGATCCGGCGGAATCGGCAGATCCTTGAGCGGTTCGGGGCGTTTGCCCTTGCCGGCACGGTGCTGGCGGATCTGGTAGACGTAGGCCAATACCTGGGCCACGGCCAGGTACAGGCCGCCAGGGATTTCCTGGTCGAGTTCGGTGGAGTAGTAAATCGATCGCGCCAGTGCCGGGGACTCGAGCAGCATCACCTCGTTGGCCACGGCGATTTCACGGATCTTCAGTGCCAGGAAGTCACTGCCCTTGGCCAGCAACACCGGCGCGTTGCCTTTTTCGGGGTCGTACTTGAGGGCGACGGCGTAGTGGGTCGGGTTGGTGATGACCACATCGGCGTCGGGGATCGCCGCCATCATCCGCCGCTGGGAGACCTCGCGCTGCAATTGACGAATGCGCTGCTTGACCTCCGGCTTACCCTCCGCGTCCTTGTGCTCGTCGCGCACTTCCTGCTTGGTCATCAGCAGTTTCTGCTTGCTTTGATACAGCTGGATCGGCACGTCGATGGCGGCAATCAGGATCAGGCCGCAAGCCATCCACAACGTACTCCAGCCCACCAACTGCACGCTGTGGATAATCGCCTGCTCCAGCGGTTCGTGAGCAATGCGCAGCAAATCGTCGATATCGGCCTGCAGCACCGTCAGCGCGACGAACAAAACCAGCAGGAATTTCCCAAACGCCTTGAGCAACTCCATCAGCGCCGTGGTGGAAAACATGCGCTTGATCCCGGCGGCCGGGTTCATCCGGCTGAATTTGGGGGCCAGGCTACCGGCGGCGAACAACCAGCCACCCAGGGAAATCGGCCCGATCACGGCGGCCAACAGCAAGCAGATCAGAACCGGCTGCACCGCAAGGATCGCAATCTTGCCCGAGTGCAGCAAATGCTGGGACATGGATCCCGGAGAGAGCAGCACCTCACGGGGCAGGGAGAAATTCAGGCGCATGATCTCCAGCAGGTCCAGGGCCAAGCCGCCGCCATAAATCAGCAACCCGCCCGCCCCGGCCAGCATCACCGCCAGCGTGTTGAGCTCCTTGGAGCGGGCGATCTCGCCCTTTTCCCGGGATTCGCGCAGGCGCTTTTCCGTGGGGTCTTCTGTCTTGTCCTGACCACTCTCGCTCTCGGCCATGGTTCAGCGCGCCTGTGCCATGTCGCGTAAAAGCTGCAAGGCCTGGGTGGCCAGCGGCTGATATTGATTGAGGATATCCCCCAGGCTGACCCAGAAAATCACCATGCCCAGCACGAGGGTCAGCGGGAAGCCAATGGAGAAAATATTCAATTGCGGCGCCGCACGGGTCATCACGCCAAACGCGATGTTGACCACCA
This sequence comes from Pseudomonas sp. Soil_N_39, assembly GCF_057655955.1. Classification (NCBI taxonomy): domain Bacteria; kingdom Pseudomonadati; phylum Pseudomonadota; class Gammaproteobacteria; order Pseudomonadales; family Pseudomonadaceae; genus Pseudomonas; species Pseudomonas sp. Soil_N_39. The sequence continues at coordinate 154,366 of NZ_JBDGLI010000005.1, read as the reverse complement.
GTAACGCGGTGATCGCCGGCAATACCAGCACCATCGCCGCACCCAGGACCCAACCGAGCTTGCCGGCGATTTCCCAGAAATGATTGATCAGGAACGCACTGCCCACCGGCATGGTGGTAAAGCTCTCGGTCAAGACCTCGAACACCACCAGATGCCCATTCATTGCGAGGAACAACAGGGTCACCAGCATCGTCAGGAACTGACCGATCACCGCCGTCGTCACGCCGTTGGTGGGGTCGACCATGGACGCGAAGGCCATGCCCATCTGGATCGAAATGATTTGCCCGGCCACCACGAATGCCTGGAAGAACAACTGCAGCGAGAACCCCATCAAGACACCGATGAGAATTTGCTCGGCCACCAACATCAGTGCGCTGAGGTCCAGGGCATTGACCGGCGGCATCGGTGGAAGTCCGGGCGCGATAACCACCGTGATCGCCAGGGCGAAATACAAGCGCACACGCCGCGGCACCAGGGTCGTGCCGAAGATCGGCATGCTCATCAGCACCGCGGTGACGCGAAACAGTGGCAGGACGAACGATGCCACCCAGGAACTGATCTGGGTGTCCGTCAGCGCGAGCATCGACATCAGGTCAGCCGATCAACTGCGGAATACTGCCGTACAGCTGCAGGATGTATTCCATGAAGGTTTGTACCATCCAGGGGCCGGCGACGATCAGCGTCACCAGCATCACCAGCAGGCGCGGCAGGAAGCTCAAGGTCTGTTCGTTGATCTGGGTCGCGGCCTGGAACATCGCCACCAGCAACCCCACCAACAGACTGGGGATCACCAGGATGGCAACCATCATGGTCGTCAGCCAGAGCGCTTCACGGAACAGGTCTACCGCTACTTCAGGCGTCATATCGCCCTCTCCGCACAAAAGGCCTAAACACCGCCGAAACTGCCCGCCAGGGTACCAATGATCAGCGCCCAGCCATCCACCAGCACAAACAGCATGATCTTGAACGGCAGGGAAATGATCAGCGGCGAGAGCATCATCATACCCATGGCCATCAGCACGCTGGCGACCACCAGGTCAATGATCAGGAACGGGATGAAAATCATGAAACCGATCTGGAACGCGGTTTTCAGCTCGGACGTCACGAACGCCGGCACCAGGATGGTCAGCGGCGCCTGGTCGGCGCTGGGGATGTCGGTGCGCTTGGACAGGCGCATGAACAGCTCCAGGTCACTGCTGCGGGTCTGGGCCAGCATGAAATCCTTGATCGGCACCTCAGCCTTGGCCACAGCATCCTGCGCAGTAATTTTTTCTGCCAGGTAGGGTTGCAGCGCATCCTGGTTCACCCGGTCAAACACCGGCGCCATGATGAACATGGTCAAGAACAGCGCCATGCCGGTGAGGATCTGGTTCGAGGGGGTCTGTTGCAGGCCCAGGGCCTGGCGCAGAATCGAAAAGACAATGATGATCCGGGTGAAACTGGTCATCAACATGACGAACGCCGGGATGAAACTCAGCGCGGTCATGATCAGCAGGATCTGCAGGCTGACCGAGTATTCCTGGGCCCCTTCGGCATTGGTCCCCAGGGTGATCGCCGGAATCGACAGCGGGTCGGCGGCGAACGCCAACGGTGCGGCCAGCATCAGGGCCAATGCCAACAGAATGCGCAACGGCATTACTTTTTATCCTTCTGGTCTTTCCCCAGCAGCTCCATGAGGCGCTGGGCAAATTCGGGGCTGGCCGGCTCGGTGGAGGGTACCTGCACCGGCTCCTTGAGGACGTGCAAGGCGGTGATGGTGCCCGGGCTCAGGCCCAGCAGGATCTGCTCGTTGCCGACCTGCACCAGCACCAGCCGGTCACGCGGCCCGAGCGCGCGGGAGCCGACGATGTCGATGACCTGGCCCTTGCCGCTCGGCCCCGCCTGTTGCACACGGCGCAACAACCAGGCGAGAAAGAAGATCAAGCCCAGCACCAGCAGCAAGCCGAGCACCAGTTGCGCCAGTTGCCCGGCGATCCCACTGCCTGCCGCCGGCGCAACGGCCGCCGTGGCAACCGGTTCGGCCGCCAGCACGCTCAATGGCAGCATCAACGCTGCGGCGAAGAAACCTTTCACTCAGCGCAGCTTCTTGATGCGTTCGCTCGGACTGATCACGTCCGTCAGGCGAATGCCGAACTTCTCGTTGACCACCACCACTTCGCCATGGGCGATCAAGGTGCCGTTGACCAGCACGTCGAGCGGTTCGCCGGCCAGGCGGTCCAACTCGATCACCGAGCCCTGGTTGAGCTGCAGCAGGTTGCGGATGTTGATATCGGTGCTGCCCACTTCCATGGAGATCGATACCGGGATATCGAGGATCACATCCAGGTTCGGCCCATCCAGTGTGACCTGTTCATTGCTCTTGGGCACGCTGCCGAATTCTTCCATCGGCAGGCGGTTGGAGCCGTGATTACCGCTATCGGCGGCCAGCAAGGCATCGATGTCAGCCTGCCCGGCGTCGCCGGTTTCTTCCAGGGCCGCAGCCCATTCGTCGGCCAGCGCCTGGTCATCCTGGGTGTTCATATCGTTAGCCATCATTTGTCCTCGGCGGGCAAAAATCAGTAAAAAACCTAAATCCGTTACAAACTTAAGAAGTTGACACCGCTCAGCGGCGTTCGATCGGCTCGATCACCTGCAACGCCAGGTTGCCTTTGTGAGAGCCCATCTTGACCTTGAAGGCCGGCACGCCATTGGCGCGCATGATCATGTCGTCGGGCATCTCCACCGGAATGATGTCCCCCGGCTGCATGTGCAGGATGTCCCGCAGACGCAGTTGACGCCGGGCGACCGTCGCGCCGATCGGCACGTCGACGTCGAGCACGTCCTGGCGCAACGCGTTGATCCAGCGCTCGTCCTGGTCGTCGAGGTCCGACTGGAAACCGGCGTCGAGCATTTCGCGCACCGGCTCGATCATCGAATACGGCATGGTCACGTGCAGGTCGCCGCCACCGCCATCGAGTTCGATGTGGAAGGTCGAGACCACGATGGCTTCGCTCGGCCCGACGATGTTGGCCATGGCCGGGTTCACTTCCGAGTTGATGTACTCGAAGTTCACTTCCATGATCGCCTGCCAGGCTTCCTTCAAATCGATGAAGGCCTGTTCCAGCACCATGCGCACCACTCGCAGCTCGGTCGGGGTGAATTCACGACCCTCGATCTTGGCGTGACGACCGTCGCCACCGAAAAAGTTGTCCACCAGCTTGAACACCAGCTTGGCGTCGAGGATGAACAACGCGGTGCCGCGCAACGGCTTGATCTTCACCAGGTTGAGGCTGGTGGGCACGTACAACGAATGCACGTACTCGCCGAACTTCATCACCTGCACACCACCGACGGCCACGTCGGCCGAGCGGCGCAGCATGTTGAACATGCTGATGCGGGTGTACCGGGCGAAACGCTCGTTGATCATTTCCAGGGTCGGCATGCGTCCGCGAACGATGCGATCCTGGCTGGTCAGGTCGTAGCTTTTGACGCTGCCCGGTTCAGCAACGTTTTCGGTCTGTACCAGACCGTCGTCGACACCATGCAACAGCGCGTCGATTTCATCCTGGGACAGCAGGTCCTGCACGGCCATGTCGTGTTCCTACTGCAATACGAAGTTAGTGAAGAGCAACTGTTCGATCACCACTTTGCCGAGCTCTTTCTGAGCCACTTCCTGCACGCTGGCCGTGGCTTTCTGGCGCAGCATTTCCTGGCCGACGGGCGTGGCCAGGGTGTCGAAACTCTGTCCGGAAAACAGCATCACCAGGTTATTGCGGATCAGCGGCATGTGCACCCGCAGCGCTTCCAGGTCAGCCTGGTTACGCCCTTGCAACGTAATGCTGACCTGCATGTAGCGTTGACGACCGTTCACGGTGTAGTTGGCCACGAAGGCCGGGGCCATCGGTTCGAAAATCGCCGGTTGCTTGCCCACCGGCGCAGCCTCGACCGCCACTGCCGGCTTGCTCTGAGCGCTGTGCATGAAATACCAGGTCGCCCCCACGGACACACCGATCGCCAGGAGCAGACCCACAACGATCATGATGATCAGCTTGAGTTTGCCTTTGGTTGCAGGGTCTTTTACAGCTGCTGCTTCGCTCTTCGCCATGCCAATAATCCGTCACTAATCGGGGTTTTCACTGTTGCACGGCAAGGCTGGAGCAAGTGTTATGCCAGAAGTGTCGGTACTGAGGATGGCGGGCACATGCGATCTTCAGTTCCCATAAAACCAATATGGGAGCGAGCTTGCTCGCGATAGCGGTGGCTCAGTCCCTGCGAGGGTGACTGATAGTCCGCTATCGCGAGCAAGCTCGCTCCCACAGGGGAGAACGTCGCTGGATCAGGCGTAGTAGTCGACCGCGCTGGTGCCAATGACGCTGGTCGTGGTGGCGGCCACGTCAGCGATGCTGGCCGGGCCAGCGTCATCCGCTGCATCCGCTCGTCCGCCAGATGCCGTGGTACGCCCGGCCCGGGCCTGTTGCTGGGCTTGCTGCTCCTGGTTCTGCGAACCCCGGGATTGATCCGACACGCTGACGTCGACCTGGCCCATGCCCTGCTGGGTAAAACTCTCCCGCAAGCGATGCAATTGGCCTTCGAGGGCTTCGCGAACGCCGGAGTGGGCGCTCATGAACGTGACCTGGGTCTGCTGGTCCGGAACCATGTTCACCCGGATATCCAGGCGCCCGAGTTCGGCGGGTTGCAACTGAATGTCAGCCGCCTTGAGATTGACGCTGGACAGGTACATCACCCGGTTGACCACCTCTTCGGTCCAACCGCTCTGATTCATCGCGATAGGTTGGTTGACCGGCACCGCGTTGGCGGTTTTAGGTGTAGCGGCCTGAGTCAGCGCGGCCAGGCGGTTGGCGAAATCATCCACGCGGGTGTCGCTGGACGCGGCGCCCAGGTCCTTGAGGCCCTCGCTGATCAAGCCGCCGAAGGCCTTGTCGCCGCCCTGGCTGCCGGACTCGGTACTGTTCTGATCGGCTTGCACGCTGAGCATGCTCGCCATGCCGGCGGCAAAGGTCTGCGCCGACGTCGGCTCACCGTCGAGGGACGCTGGGGCAGCGCTCTTGGGTTGCGCCTGGCTGGTCGCGGAAACATGGCCGCCCTGCTCCATCGCCAAGCGCAAGGCGGGCAACGCGTCGAGTGGGTCGGCCTGTGGGTCGAAGGCTGGATCGATTACCGGGACCGCTGGCTGGGCTGGCGCGGCCAATGGGACAGCCGGCGCCGCGACTGCCGTAGCGACCTGGGCCTCTGTCGTGACCACCAAGGGAGCAGGCTCCGCCGGGGCTGTCGCGACGGGCACCGTCATCTCCGGCAGCAAGCCTGGGTCCAGGCTCGGATCGACCGGAACCGCATCCGCCACCGGTGTTTCAGCCGAGTCGGCGCTGGCATCGCTGGCGGCCTTGTCGTCGCTGCTGGCCGGTTTGTTCGCGGGCAAGGGTTTGCCGCTATCGGCAACCGTCGGCTCCGGGGCGGCAGGAGTTTCGTTGCCGGTGTCTTTTTTGACGGTATTATCGGCGGCTTTGTCGCGTGCCGATTTAACCGTAGGCTCCGGGGCCGTCGCTTGGGCAGGCGCCTGCTTGGCGAAGACTTGAGCGAAGCTGGAGGCTCTACCCCCGAGGTCCGGGGCCGCTGCCGGTGAATTGACGGCGGCCTGGGGCTTGGCCTGGACAGAGGCCTGCAGCAGTGAATTAGGGGTAACGGGCATAAAAAGGTCTCCGCTGCACTGAAATCATAGGTACAGTCGAGACTAGGCAATGCAAGGCACGGGCCAACGTTGTCCGGCCGTCAAATTTCAGCAGTGGAAACCTTCACGCTCTTCCCGGCAAAGCTTGCGGACATGGGCGAATTCACTGTCGATTTCGTTGACCAGCTTCTCGATACCACCCAATGACGGCTGCTTGGCACGTTGTTCCAGTTCGCCGCACAACTCGGCCAGGCGGATGGCGCCCATGTTGCTGCTGCTGCCCTTGAAGCTGTGGGCGGTGGCGCTCAATTTTTCAGCGTCCCGTGCCTCATGCAGCACGCGCAGGCGAGCCTCGGAGTCGTTGAGAAACGTATCCAGCAACTCCAGATACCCCTCCTCCATGACTTCCTTCAACGTGCTGAGCACGTCGCGGTCCAGATGAATCTCGTTCACTTGTTCGCTCCCTGATCAAGAATGGCCCCAATTATGCCAGAGCCTCCCAGAAAAACTCCACGCGCGCACTACGACCATCGTCTGACCAACTGGCCTGGTGACTCAACTGGCGTACCAGGCTCACGCCGCGCCCCGACAACCGATCACTGTCCACCGGTCGCGCCAGCACCCGGGCGACATCGAACCCCTCGCCACTGTCTTCGACCTCGATGGCCAGGCGACCGCCCTCGCCGTTTGGCGTAACGTGCAAGTGCACCCGCACGTAACCGTCGCTCAGTTCATCCAGGCGCGTATTGCGCTCCCTATAGTAGCGGGCAAAACCCGTCGCATCACGCTTGAGGCTCGAGTCGAGCCCGAGCACCCCGTGATCCAGGGCATTGGAATAGAGCTCCGACATGACACTATAAAGGGCGCCACTCTGCGCCCTGAGCCCATGCACCTCAAGCAGCAACTGCAACAGATAGGGCATCGGGTTGAAGCGCTTGAGCGTCTGCGCCCGGAACTCGAAGCTCACCGACCAGTCCAGCGGACTGGACTGCCCGCTATCGGAATAGACCGGTGGAGGCGGATTGAGTTGCGTCGGTGCGACCAGTCGCAACTCAACCATGCTGAAGTCATCCCGCGACTCACCGCCAAAGTCTCGCAGGGCCTGCTGGATGTCCTCAAAAAGACAGTCAGGTTCACGGTTGGCCGAAAATACCTGTTGCAACCGCTCCACGCCAAACGGTTGATCATCGCGATCACTGGTTTCTATTACGCCATCGGACAACAGAAACACCCGGTCCCCCAGGGACATCGGATGCACTTCGGTACGGTCATCGAACAAGTGCGGCGTGAGCACGCCCAACGGCAGGTGCCGCGCCGGTAATGGCGTACGTTCGCCGCTGAGGCTGTCATGCAGGTAACCATCGGGCATGCCGCCATTCCAGATCTCCACCGTGCAACGCTGGAAACTGAGGCACAACAGCGTCGCACAACAAAACATATCCACCGGCAGGATGCGCTTGAGCTTGGCGTTCATCTCCCGAAGGATCTGCGCCAGGCCGTAGCCTTTGGCCGTCATGCCATAAAACACCTCCGCCAGCGGCATCGCGCCGACCGCCGCCGGCAAACCGTGCCCGGTGAAGTCCCCCAGCAGGACGTGCATGTCGCCGGCCGGGTTGAACGCGGCCAGCAGCAAGTCGCCGTTGAACAAGGCATAGGGCGATTGCAGGTAGCGGATGTTTGGCGCACTCAGGCAGCCGGAGTGGGCGATCTTGTCGAACACGGCCTTGGCGACCCGTTGTTCGTTGAGTAGATAGTCATGGTGCCGGGCGATCTGATCACGCTGCTCCACCACCGTGGCCTGCAACCGGCGCAAGCGGTCCATGGCCTTGATCTTGGCTGCCAGGATTACCTGGTTATAGGGCTTGGCCAGAAAGTCGTCGCCGCCCGCTTCCAGGCAACGCGCCAGGGCTTCGCTCTCAGTCAGCGAGGTGAGGAAAATGATCGGGACCAATTGATCCCCAGCCAGCTGCTTGATTCGCTGCGCGGCTTCGAAGCCGTCCATCACCGGCATCATCGCGTCCATCAGCACCAGATGCGGACGCTGTTCCAGATAGGCCTCGACCGCTTCTGCGCCATCAGCCGCCGTGAGCACATGGTGACCCTGGCGGCGGACAATGGTCGACAACAGCAGTCGATCAGCGGCACTGTCTTCGGCAATCAGGACCGTCAGTGGCTCCGACGACGATTGCATGGCGATCAACTGATGTCGAACAGCTTGTCGAAATTGGAGATCGCAAGGATTTTCTTGACGTCGGAGCTGCTGTTGACGACCCGGATGTCCGACGCGTCGCCACCGGCATGATCGCGCAACAGCAAGAGCATGCCCAAGGCGGAACTGTCGAGATAAGTGGCTTCTTTCAAATCCACCACGATGGAGTCAGGTTTCTTGTTGAGCCGCTCATAGGACTCACGAAACTCCTGATGCCGCCCGAAATCGAATCGACCTTTGATCGAAATCGTCAGCTTATGCCCATCGGGGGATACTTCGGTAACGACTGACATGATCGGCTTCCTTGTCATGGACATACGTGTACAAGGTGTAGCATCTGGTAAAGGTCTGAGCAAGGTTTTGCATCGCTCATCCGACAAAATCCTCGTTTCGCATCAATAGGGATTCTGCCGCGGCAGGCGCTGGGACAATTCATCGAGCAGTTTCTGTTCGCGCTTGTCTTCCAGCTGCCGCGCCTCGTCGATATAGCGCTGCACCAGTTTGCGCAGCCCTTCAACCCGCGCAAACGCCTCTTGCCAGCTCTGGCGAGCTTTCTCCAGATTGTTCTGGTGCCAGACCAGGCTCTGGCGCTGCTGGTCGATGGCGGTGCCCAGTTGTGCCAGGAACCCCTGGTAACCCAGCAACCATTGCCCGGATACCCCGTGGCTGCCGCGGGCAATCCACTGCTCCTGGTATTCAAGTCGAAAGTTTTCAAGGTCCGCCAGCTTGCTCTCGGCAACGGCCACTTGCCCCTGAAAATACGCCAGTCGCTGGACGGCGGTCTTCTCGGCCTTTTCCGCCATGTCCACCACAGGGGCCAGGCGCGCCGCACGACTCGTGGCCATGGCCGGTTACGTGCCTGAGACCGGAGCGAAAATAGTCTGCAGGTGCGCTTCGCTGGCGCCCATGCCGATGTTGTCGTTCAGGCTCTGGCGCAGGTAAACGGCCATGGCCGGGTAAAGGCTGATAGCGGTGTCGGTCTCGCGGTCACCGCCGGGCACATAGGCACCGACGCTGATCAGGTCACGGCTTTGCTGGTAGCGCGACCAGTACTGTTTGAACTGCTGGGCCCGCTTCATGTGTTCAGCACTGATCACCGACGGCATGACCCGGCTGATGGACGCCTCGATGTCGATGGCCGGGTAATGCCCTTCTTCAGCCAGGCGCCTGGATAGCACGATGTGGCCGTCGAGTACCCCCCGGGCCGAGTCGGCGATAGGGTCTTGCTGGTCATCGCCTTCGGACAGCACGGTATAGAACGCGGTGATCGAACCGCCGCCCTTTTCCGCATTGCCGGCGCGCTCGACCAGTTTCGGCAACTTGGCGAAGACCGAAGGCGGATAACCCTTGGTGGCCGGCGGTTCGCCGATGGCCAGGGCGATTTCCCGCTGGGCCTGGGCGAAACGGGTCAGCGAGTCCATCAACAGCAGGACATTCTTGCCCTTGTCGCGGAAATACTCGGCGATGCGCGTGCAATACATGGCCGCTCGTAAACGCATCAATGGCGCATCGTCCGCCGGCGAAGCCACCACCACCGAGCGCTTGAGCCCTTCCTCGCCGAGGATGTGCTCGATAAATTCCTTCACCTCACGACCCCGTTCACCGATCAGCCCCACCACGATGATGTCGGCTTCGGTGAAGCGGGTCATCATGCCCAGCAGCACACTCTTACCCACGCCGGTACCGGCAAACAGGCCCAGGCGCTGGCCGCGACCGACCGTCAACAAACCGTTGATGCAACGGATGCCCACGTCCAGCGGCACGCTGATGGGGTCACGCTTGAGGGGGTTGATCGTCGGGCCGTCCATCGGCACCCAATCTTCGGCCTTCATGCCGCCCTTGCCGTCCAAGGCCCGTCCGGCCCCGTCCAGCACGCGCCCGAGCATGCTCATGCCCATGGGCAGGCGGCCGTTATCGGCCAGGGGAACCACGCGCGCGCCGGGGGCGATACCGGCGACGCTGCCCACCGGCATCAAGAAGACCTTGCTGCCGGAGAAGCCCATGACTTCGGCTTCGACCTGCACCGGGTGGTAGCTGTCGTCGTTGATCACCATGCAGCGACTGCCCATGGCGGCACGCAGGCCCTCGGCTTCGAGGGTCAGGCCGACCATGCGCAGCAGGCGGCCTTCCAGGATCGGTTGGCCGGCCAGCTCACTGGCCTCGGCGTAGCTGCCCAGGCGCTTGCCGAAGCTGGTTCGCTCAAGGCGCATCGCGGCTGTCCAACGCAGAAGCATCCAGTACAGAAGCGTCCAATTCAGGCACCTCCACCTCCCCATCGGCCGGCGCGGTATCAGCACCGACCAGGGGCTCGTCCGGCAACTCCAGGCTCAGGTCGGCGGCGGCCGGGTGCAGGGCCTGTTCGTGCAGTTGGTCGAACAACTTGGCCATGATCTGGCTGATACGGGTTTCAACGGTGGCATCGATGCGGCTGTGTTCGGTTTCCACACGGCAACCGCCTGGCAGCAGCGCCGCGTCCTCGACGATGCGCCAGGTTTCTTCATGGCGCTCGCGCAGGGCCTTGACCAGTTCGAAGTCCTGGGGATTGATGTACAACCGCACGTTGCCCACGCCCAACGGCAATAACTTGAGCGCTTCACGCATGACGTGTTCGATCTGGCTCGAATCGATGGCCAGTTCGCGCTGGATCACTTGTTTGGCGATGTGTTGCACCAGGCCCACCAGGGCTTTCTCGATCTGGGTGTCCTGTTCGGCGATGGGGTCGAACAGGTTGAGCATCAGCGATTCCAACGCACGGAGCTTGGCCGTCAGCGCCACATCGGCTTCCTGGCGGACTTTGAGCGTGGTGCTGTGGAAGCCTTCCTTTTCACCCACGGCAAAGCCTTCGTTATAGGCTTCCTGGCGAATGCTCTCGACTTCCTCGAGGGTCAGTGGCTGGACTTCTTCCAGCGGCACTTCCTCCATTTCCGGCAGCTCTTCCACCGGCTCCGGCTCAGGCTCGGGCACGTGGGGGTCAAAGCTGGGCAGCGACCAGACGTCGAAACCTCCGACGTCTCGGCCGCGGATCAGGTCGCTGGGTGCTTCATCACTCTTGGCAGACATAACGACCTTAGATCATCTCTTCGCCGCCCTTGCCACCGAGAACGATCTCCCCGGCTTCGGCCATGCGGCGGGCGATGGTGAGGATTTCCTTCTGTGCGGTTTCCACGTCGCTGACGCGCACCGGGCCCTTGGCCTCGAGGTCGTCGCGCAACAGTTCGGCCGCCCGTTTGGACATGTTCTTGAAGATCTTTTCCTTGACGCCTTCGTCCGAGCCCTTGAGGGCCAGTACCAGCACGTCGGACGACACTTCGCGCAACAGGGCCTGGATACCACGATCGTCGACATCGGACAGGTTGTTGAACACGAACATGAGGTCTTCGATCTGACCGGACAGGTCTTCGTCGAATTCGCGGATCGAGTCCATCAACTGACCTTCGATCGAACTGTCGAGGAAGTTCATGATGTCCGCCGCGCGCTTGATGCCACCCAGGGTGGTGCGCGAGGCATTGGAGTTGCCCGAGAACTGCTTCTCGAGAATCTGGTTCAATTCTTTCAGGGCCGCCGGCTGCACGGTGTTGAGCGAAGACACGCGCAGGATGATGTCCAGGCGCACCTTGTGGTCGAAGTTACCCAGCACTTCACCGGCCTGGTCCGGGTCGAGGTAAGCCACGACGATCGCCTGGATCTGCGGGTGCTCGTAACGGATCACGTCGGCAACGGCCCGTGGCTCCATCCACTTGAGGCTGTCCAGGCCGCTGGTATTGCCGCCCAGCAGGATCCGGTCGATGAGACCGTTGGCCTTGTCCTCGCCCAGGGCCTGGGTGAGCATCTTGCGCACGTAGTCGTCGGAACCGACGCCCAGGCTGGTCTGATCGCCGACGATGTCGACGAACTCGCTCATCACCTGCTCGACTTGCTCACGGTGCACGTTGCCCATTTGTGCCATGGCCACGCCCACGCGCTGGACCTCCTTGGGCCCCATGTGGCGCAGCACTTGGGCGGCGTCGGTCGAACCCAGGGACAGCAGCAGGATCGCGGCTTTGTCGACCCGCGACAATTTGGCAACAGCGGCTCGATTATCACTCATCTGCGTTAATCCACTCTTTCACGACCTGGGCCACACGACCCGGGTCTTCTGCCACCAGACTCTTGATGGCGTTCAACTGAGCGTCATAGCCTTCGCTCGGGCTTGGCAGCAGAATGCTCTGCGGCCCGCCGAGGCTGACGCGATCGTTGGCCAATTCGCCATCCAGGCCGCCCATGCCGCCCAGCTCGACATCACCGAAACCTGCCAACTGCTTGTTCTTGCCGCCACCGGTGATGTTGTTGAGCACCGGACGCAGCACGCCAAACACCAGTACCAGGATAAACAGCACACCCAGTACTTGCTTGACCACATCCCAGAACCAGGGTTGCGAATAAAACGGAATATCGGCGACCACTTCACCGCGCTCCAGGGAGAACGGCACGTTGATCACGCTGACGCTGTCGCCGCGGCTGGCGTCGAAACCGACGGCGTCCTGCACCAGGCGAGTGAAGCGCGCCAATTCGTCGGCGCTCCAGGGCGCACGGCTGGTTTCGCCGTTGGCCGGGTTGACCTTGACCTGATCGTCCACCACCACCGCGACCGACAGGCGATTCAAACGGCCCTGCTGTTGCTTGGTGTGGCTGATGGAACGGTCGAGCTCGAAGTTCTTGGTCGACTGCTGACGCTTGTCGGCCGGGTACGGCGCCAACATCGGCTGGCCAGTGGCCGGGTCCATGATCTGCTGGCCGTTGGCATCAATCAGCGGCTGGCCTGGCTGCACCATGCCGGCGGCTGCCGTGGCGCCACCGGTGGTTTGCGGTGCGCTGGCCGGCGAAGGCGGCTGGTTGCTCAGGGCTCCCGGTACGCCTTGGGGGCCATTGCTGGCGGTACGCTGCTCAGTCACCGACTGTTCGCTGCGCAGCGCCGGTTGGTCCGGGTTGAACTGCTCGGAAGTGGACTCGACAGCGCTGAAGTCGACATCGGCCGAGACTTCGGCTTTATAGCGATCATTACCCAGGATCGGTTGCAGGATGTTGTGCACCCGCTGGGTCAGCATGCCTTCCATGCGACGGCTGTAATCGAACTGCTTGCCGGCCATGGTCAGTGCGGAGTTTTCCGCCTGGTCGGACAGCAGGTTGCCTTTCTGGTCGACCACGGTGATCTGCGACTTGCTCAGCTCGGGCACGCTGGTCGCCACCAGATTGACGATGGCCACGACCTGGCCTGGCTCCAGGGAGCGGCCCGAATACAGCTCGACCAATACCGAAGCACTGGGCTTGCGCTCATCGCGCACGAACACCGAACTTTTCGGAATCGCCAGGTGCACACGGGCGCCCTTGACGTTGTTCAGGCTGGAAATGGTCCGCGCCAGCTCACCTTCCAGGCCGCGACGATAACGGGTCGCTTCCATGAACTGGCTGGTGCCCAGGCCCTGGTCCTTGTCGAGGATCTCGAAACCGATATTGCCATCGGTGGGCGTCACGCCGGCGGCGGCGAGCTTGAGGCGCGCACGAGCGACGTCATCGGCCTTGACCAGCAAGGCGCCGGAATTGGGTTCGACGGTGTAAGGAATGTCGGCGGAAGCCAGGGTCTCCATGACTTGCTTGGCGTCCATGCCAGCCAGGCTGCCGTACAACGGACGGTAGTCTGGCTGCTGGGACCACAGCACCACGGCAAAACCAATCGCCACGCTGGCAGCCAGACCGACCAACAGGCCGACCTGACGCAGCATGGTCATCTCGGAGAGATTTTCCAGGAAGGACAGGCCGAACAACGGCGGTTTGCCGTCTACCGGAGTGGCCTTGGCTGGAACGTTATCAACGGCTGCTTCTGCCATGACTCAATAATTTCCTTAAACCGGCATCTGCATGATGTCTTGGTAGGCTTGAACCAGCTTGTTGCGAACCTGGGTCAACGCCTGAAACGAGACACTGGCTTTCTGCGAGGAGATCATTACATCCGTCAGGTCGACGCCACTTTTGCCAATCTCGAAAGCACTGGCCAACTGGTTAGACGCCTGCTGGGTATCGTTCACTTTATTGACGGCCTGACCGAGCATGTCGGAAAAGCTGCTGCCACCCACCTGGGGGACCGCGACCGATTTAGGCTGGGCCATGGCGTCCATTTGCATGGCCCGCATGTCCAACATCAACCGATTAAATTCAATACCTTGGCTCATGGTCTACTCTCTCTGGCGGCCCGCATTTTTTTGACACTTACTCAGCGGGTATTCAGGTATTAGCAACAAGGGTGCCAGCTCCATGGCGACAGAAAACAATTGCGCGCACCAACCCATCATGTGGGAGCGAGCTTGCTCGCGATGACTCAGTCACATCCGACATCAATGCGACTGATCGACCGCTCTCGCGAGCAAGCTCGCTCCCACAGGGGTTTTGGTGCTGCTTCAACTGGCGAACAGATAGGCCTCGACATCCATGCCAGCGTCGCGCATTTGCGCCAACTTGTAGCGCAGGGTGCGCGGGCTGATCCCCAGGCGTTCGGCCGCCTCCTTGCGACGACCGCGTTCGGCGCGCAGGGTGTCGATGATCATCTGGAACTCGCGGCGCCGCAGGTCATCGCCCAAGGCGCCGGCCGACTCGCCCTCGACGTCCGTCGGCAGTGCGGGGGTTGCGGTCGGTGCCGGTGCCAACGCGGGCAATGGCGCGCAGGCCACCGGGCCGGCCAGGCAGAAATCCTCCGGCTGGATCAAGCCGCCCTGCTGCAGGATCAAGGCCCGCTGAATGGCGTTATCCAGCTCTCGGACATTGCCCGGCCACGGGTAGGCAACCAGACAGGCCCGGGCCTCGGCTGAAAGCCGGGCCGCCGCGTGCTTCATTTTATTGACGTGTTTGTTCAGCAGGCGTTCGGCCAGCGGCAGGATATCGGCGGTGCGCTCTCGCAACGGACGCCAGGCCAGCGGGAATACCGACAGACGGTAATAGAGGTCTTCACGGAAACGCCCTGCCGCCACCTCGCCGGCCAGGTCGCGGTTGGTGGTCGCCACCACGCGAATGTCCAGGCTAATGGGCTTGCGCGCACCGACCCGCTCCACTTCCCGCTCCTGCAATACCCGCAACAGCTTGGCCTGCAGGCCCAAAGGCATTTCGGAAATTTCATCGAGCAGGATCGTGCCACCGTCGGCCTGCTCGAACTTGCCGGCCTGGGCCGCGATGGCGCCGGTGAACGAACCCTTTTCGTGGCCGAACAGTGTCGCCTCGAGCATGTTGTCGGGAATCGCCGCGCAATTGATGGCAATGAACGGCTCCCCGGCACGCCGGGATTGTTGATGGATGTAGCGGGCCAGCACTTCCTTGCCCGTTCCGGACTCGCCGGAAATCAACACAGTTGAATCACTGCGAGCGACCCGTGCGGCCAATTCCAGCAGTTGCGCACTGGCCGGCTCGATAGCCACCGGGCCTTCGCCCTCGACCGCGAGACTGCCCAAGGCATGACGCGCGACCAGGTCCAGCAGTGCTTTGGGCTCGAACGGCTTGACCAGGTAATCCGCAGCGCCCTGGCGCATGGCGTCCACCGCTCGCTCGACGGCGCCGTGGGCGGTCATCAGCAAGACCGGCAGTTGCGGCTGGCGGGCACGCAACAGGCCGAGCAATTGATGGCCGTCCATGCCCGGCATGTTGACGTCACTGACCACCAGGTTGAACGCTTCCCGGCCCACCGCCACCAGCGCTTCTTCCGCCGAACCGACGGCGACGTAATCGTGCCCGGCCAACACCAGCGTATCGGCCAGCGCCTCGCGCAGGGCCCGATCATCCTCAACCAGCAACACCTTGATCGCCATTACTTTCACTCCACCCCTGGCGCGCTGGAAAACAGCGGCAAGCACACCGTTGCGCAGGTGCCACGGCCCAGCCGCGAGCGCAATTGCAATTCTCCCTGGTGGGCACGGGCCACGGCCTTGACCACGGTCAGGCCCAGGCCCGTGCCGGTGGTCTTGGTGGTAAAGAACGGCTCGCCCAGGCGCGCCAGCACGGCCGGTTCGATACCGCTGCCGTTGTCGCTGACCGACAGGCGCAAGGTGTTGTTGCGTGTGTACAAGTGCACTTTCAGCCGGACGTCGCCGCCGCTGGCCTGGATCGCGTTTTCGATGAGGTTCAACACCGCGCCCACCAAGGTGTCGCGGTTGCACAACACTTCACCGACGTGGCTGTCGCACTGCCAGCGGATCGGCAATTCCTGCACATGGGTCAACGCCGCGGCCTGCAGCGATTGCAGCAAGGCCTTGGGGCTGACACGGTCGGTCAACGGCAGCTCGCCGCGCGCGAACACCAGCATGTCGCGCACCTGGTGCTCCAGTTCGTGCAGGCGCTCTTTCAAGCGTCCGGCGAAACGTTGCTGGGTTTCCATCGGCAATTGCTGCTCGGTCAGATGACTGGCATAGAGCAGCGCGGCGGAAAGCGGCGTGCGAATCTGGTGGGCCAGCGAGGCCACCATCCGCCCCAGGGAAGACAGGCGCTCGTGGCGAGCCAACTGGTCTTGCAGGTGACGGGTTTCAGTCAAGTCATTGAGCAGCACCAACTGCCCAGGCTCGGCATCCAGCGAGCGTGTCGAGATGGACAGGCGCCGACCGTCCTTGAGGGACACTTCATGGCCGTCGTCTTCCCGGGGCGCAAAGCAGCGGGCGATGACGTGCCGCCACAGCTCGCCCTCCAAGGGCAGGCCGAGCAACTCGCAGGCCGCCGGGTTGGCTTCGCGCACACGGCCGTGGGCGTCGATGACGATTACGCCACCGGGCAACAGGTCGAGAAGATTTTGCAGGCGATTAGCCAGGCGTTCCTTTTCCGCCAGCTCCTGCATACGCTGGGCGCTGACCACGGCCAACTCGCCCTTGAGTTCGGTGACCCGGGCTTCGAGCAGGCTGTAGGAATCAGTCAGTTGGCTGGACATCTGGCTGAACAGCGAAAATGCCTGCTCAAGTCCAAGCCGGCTTGCCTGTTCGGCGGACGGCAGGTGTCCCGCTTCGGGGACAGGAGACATCTGGGCGGCTTGGGTCATCGTGCTCTCTCGCTTGGCTGACCGTCAGTTAAACGGAACGTTGCGAGGGCTATAGCAATACCCGTGCCGAAAAAAAACCGCCTGAAAATCAGGCGGTTGGAAAACAGGCGTCAATCATCCGCCTGTTCATCTCCTTCGCGACGGCTCATGCCGTACTTGCGCATCTTCTCCACCAGGGTGGTACGACGGATGCGCAGGCGCTCTGCCGCGCGGGCCACGATGCCATTGGCATCGTCCAAGGCCTGCTGGATCAGCCCTTGTTCCAGGCCTCCCAGATAATCCTTGAGGTCCAGGCCTTCAGGCGGCAACAAGGCATTGGCAGTGAAGTCCGGCGTGTGGCCGTTGATTGCCACCCGCTCCTCCAGGTCGCTGCGCAGGCTGTCGACCATTTGCTCGTCTTCGTCGTCGACGTAGCGGAATTTCTTCGGCAGCTCGTTAACGCCGATCACGCCGTACGGGTGCATGATCGCCATGCGCTCCACCAGGTTGGCCAGCTCCCGGACGTTGCCCGGCCAGCCATGGCGGCACAGGGACATGATCGCCGCCGAGTTGAAGCGGATCGAACCGCGCTTTTCGTGCTCCATGCGCGAGATCAGCTCGTTCATCAGCAGCGGGATGTCTTCGACACGCTCACGCAGTGGCGCCATTTCGATCGGGAAAACATTGAGGCGGTAATAGAGGTCTTCGCGGAAACTGCCGACCTCGATCATGCTCTCGAGATTCTTGTGCGTGGCGGCAATGATGCGCACATCGACGCTTTGGGTCTTGTTGCTGCCCACGCGCTCGAAGGTGCGCTCCTGCAGGACCCGCAACAGCTTGACCTGCATCGGCAGCGGCATGTCGCCGATCTCGTCGAGAAACAGCGTACCGCCGTTGGCCAGCTCGAAACGCCCGGCGCGGCTGGTGATCGCGCCGGTGAAGGCGCCCTTCTCATGGCCAAACAGTTCGCTTTCCAGCAACTCGGCCGGGATCGCGCCGCAGTTGACCGGCACGAACGGCGCTTCGCGGCGCTTGGAGTGGTAATGCAGGTTGCGCGCGACCACTTCCTTGCCGGTGCCTGACTCGCCCAGGATCAGCACGCTGGCGTCGGTATCGGCGACCTGCTGCATCATCTGGCGCACGTGCTGGATCGCCCGGCTGGTGCCGACGAGACTGCGGAACAGGTTGGGCTCGCGGTGCCTGCCGCGCTCGCGGGCCTGATCGTACATCTCGCGATAAACCTGCGCGCGGTGCAGCGAATCGAGCAGCTTGCTGTAGCTGGGCGGCATTTCGAGCGTGGAAAGTACTCGGCGGCGCTGGTCTTCAGGCAAGTCAAGGGAAGAATTTTCGCCCATTAACAAAACCGGAAGGAACTCATCCCAGGTTGAGAGTGTCTTTAGCAAGCCCAAAAGCGTTGCGGGAGCATTTACGGTCCCGATAAGGACACAGATGACTTCACGACTGGACGACAATGAGCCGACAGCCTGCTGCCAATCATGGCTTCCGCAGGGTAAATTTTCTTCGCCAAGAAAATTCAGGATCACCGCCAGGTCGCGGCGGCGGACGCTATCGTCATCGATCAGGAGAATTTTGGTTTCACGCCACATGCAATAGCAACTTCCCTAGTCAACCCAATGCCCGAAATAGGGGGCAAGCTAGACGCTTGCAGACTTGTCATGCCTGTAGACGCCTTAAATCTGTAAACAGCTACTAGTTAAGTCAAAAAACCGTGCACAGTCAAATTTATGGCGCAACGGGCTCGGATTAACTGAGCATTAACCGAACAGATGGTAAACCTTTGCAGCGTTCTGTGCTTGATGGATCTGTTGCATCTCGTCGACGATCGCCTGTCGCTCTCCTGTCGCCGCCTCCAGCAATTGCCGATACACCCCCAGCAATTCCTCAAGATTAATCCGCAACGCCGCCTCGTCCACCTGAGACTCGCTCAGCACGTCTTCCATGCAGGAACGGCAAGCCAGATCCAACTGACCGATCGCCTCCCAGTTTCGCTCGGCCAGGGCATCAACCAAGGCATCACGGGTTTGTTCGATTCGCTGCAGGACAAGACTCATGAGAGCACTCCTTAAAATTGCGGACCAGGCACGGCAATGGCATCCCAGCCTTCCTTGACCGTGCGAAGCAGATCGGCGACTTCGTCGAGGATCTTCGGATCGGCCTTGACGTTGGCTTCGGCCAGACGTTTCATCATGTAAGCGTAGAGAGCATCCAATTCAGCGACCGACTCGGCCTGGTTTTCCAGGTCCAGGCCTTCACGCAAACCACCGACGATGCCGATGGCCTTGCTGATCAGAATGCCTCTGTTTGCAATATCCTTGCGCTCCAGCGCGCCCTTGGCCTGGGCGATACGGTCCAGCCCGCCTTCCATGAGCATCTGCACAAGACGATGGGGACTGGCTTCGGAGGTTTGCGCCTGGGCGCCAATCTTCTGGTATTGGCGAAGGGCCAACATCGGATTCATGTTCTACCTCATCAAAAAATCTTCGGTTCGTATAAACAGCGTATCGACGCCGCGTCAAAAAACTTTAGGTCGGAAAGCCGAAAGCCCGGAACGTTGTCAAAACGTTGCCGGGCTTTTTTTGCATCGGTGAAAAATCAGCGGTTTCTCTGTTGCGCGGTCATTGCCTCGAACATCGAGGTAATGTTGCTCGCAGTGGCCTTCAACTTGCCGACCAAGGTGTCCATATCGTTGTACTTTTTAGTCAGCACAGCGGTCAGGGTCACGACCCGACGATCCAGAGCCTCCTGATCGTTCTTCAGGCGGGTCTGGGTCCTGGTCAGCGTCGTGGTCCGCTGATCGAGGATCCCCCCCCTCTCGCTGAAGGGTTCGATCGCCTTGCTCATGCGCTCCAGCAGGCCGTTGGTGCCCGTGAACAACGTCTGCACTTCACCGCTGAGCTTTTTATCGCTCATCGCTGCGCTGAATTTGACGCCATCGAAGTTCAACGCACCCGTCTTTTGATCGGTGGTAACACCCAACTGGGCCAGCGACGTCAGCGCGTCGCCAGCGCCGGTTTCAGACAAGGGCGTTCGAATCGTCGCCAGCAGCGAGCGAGGCAACGCGTCACCGGTCAATTTTGCCGGCACCGTCAGCTTCCCATCACTGTCGAGCGATGGCTTGGTCAGTGCGGTGATGCTATTGGCGATCGCGTTATAGGCATCGACGAACTTCTGGATCGAGGCTTTCAGGCCATCGTTGTTCGGCGCCACGGTAACGGTTGAAGTGCCGCCATCTGCTACTCCGAGCAAATTCAACGTCAACCCGGAAATTGCCGTGCTCACCGTATTGCTCTTGCTGGTCAGCACCATGCCGTCGACGGTGAAGTTGGCATCCTTGGCCAAGGCACTGATGGCGCCCGCCGACGTGGCCGTCAGCGGGGTATTGTCGGCACCCACAACGTTCGTGCCATCGATCTCCAGCCCCGCGATGCCGCTCACCGAGATATCGGAACCTGCACCGGTCGTGGTTGAACCCAGCACCAGGCGCGAACCGAAAGAGTCGGTGATGATGTTCGCACTGAGACCGGCCGCCTTGAGCGAAGAGTCGGCGTTGATCGCGTCACGAACCGATTGCAGAGTGGAACCATCCGGCACATTGAGGTTGTAGTTGACCCCCTTCTGCGAGATGGTCATCGTACCCGATGGAATGGCGCTGGTGGTACCACCAGCGAAGGCCGCCGAAGTGACCTTGGACGCAGTGGCCAAGCTGGTGACTTTGATCGCGTAAGTGCCATTCACCGCCGAATTGCTGGCGGTAGCCGTGAGAACGCCGGGAGCTGAAGATGTCGCAGCAAAACCCGAGAATTGCGGGGTCGTTGTGCTGGACAAGTCCTTCATGGCGGTATTGAAAGCTGCCAACAACGACTTCAGGGTTCCCACCCCGGAGATACTGTTGGTAGTCGTCGTCGTCGCTCGGGTGATCTGACCTTGCTTGGCAGCCTTGTCGGAATCGACCAAGGCCTTGACGATTTCGCCGGTATTAAGGCCAGAGCCTAAACCCAAGCCAGGTAGAATTGGACTTGCCATGTGGGACTCCCTTCAGTGTGTCGCCGGCCTTTTGACCTTTACAACGCCCAAAAGAACATAACAACAAAATTCGTGCCAGTTGTCAGGCTTCGGCGCTGAACAACAAGCTGTTTGCATCATTCAAACTGTTGGCCAGTTTCAGGACTTCTTCGTTCGGGATCTGGCGAATCACTTCACCGGAACCGCTCGCAATCACTTTGACCACTACTTTGCCTGAAGGCTCATCAATAGAGAACTCCAGGTTGCGCTTGACCGACTGGACGAACTTCTCGATTTCCTGAACGGCCTTCTTGAGTTTGTCCTGCTCGGCAGCTGCGTCTTTAGGAACTTCTTTAACCGGTGCCACGGTAGTGGCTTCGGCTGGAGGCTTCTCCACGGGCTTGTCGACCACCGTGGGTGCCGGCTTCGCCGCTGGATAAGACAAGTTCAGCTTCACGCTCATATCCATGTCCATCACCTCTTGAACGGAAAAAGCGAGAGAGCACGCAAGCGCACTCCCCCGCTAAAACTCATCCGGCTATTACTGAAGCAGCTTCAGTACAGCAGATGGCAGTTGGTTGGCCTGGGCCAGAACCGAAGTAGACGCTTGCTGCAGAGTCTGCTGCTTGGTCAGTTGTGCAGTTTCAGCAGCGAAGTCGGTATCTTGTACGCGACCCAGTGCAGCACTGGCGTTTTCGTTGATGTTCTGCAGGTTGGAGATGGTGCTGGCGAAACGGTTTTGTGCAGCACCGAGGTCGGCACGGGCACTGTTGATGGTGTCGATCGCGCTGGTGATTGCGTCCATGGCGGCCGAGAAGTTGGTTTCAGCAACAGCGCTGTCGGAACCAACGATAGTGATTGCCGAGTCAACACCCAGGCTTGCAGCGTCGAAGCTGGCGCTCAAAGTCAGAGAGATCTGGTTGTCAGCACCGGTGTTCGAACCGACCTGGAAGGTCATGGTGCTGGCGGTACCGTCGAGCAGGTTCTTGCCGTTCAGGTTGGTGCTGTTGGCGATACGGGTCAGTTCGTCGCTCATCTGCGAGAACTCTTTGTTCAGAGCGACACGGTCATCTGCGCTGTTGCTGTCGTTACGGGCCTGGATGGCCAGTTCACGCATACGTTGCAGAATGTTGGTCTGCTCCTGCATCGCGCCTTCAGCGGTCTGCGCCATGGAGATACCGTCGTTGGCGTTCTTGATCGCCATGGTCTGACCGCGGATTTGCGAGGTCATACGAGTAGCGATCTGCAGGCCGGCGGCGTCGTCTTTGGCGCTGTTGATTTTCAGGCCGGAAGACAGGCGGGTCATCGAAGTAGAGAGAGCGTCGGAAGCACGGTTGAGGTTCTTCTGAACGTTCAGCGAAGTGGTGTTGGTGTTTACTGTTAAAGCCATGACGAATTCCTCGTTGGTTGGGTACTGCGGCTTCCGGCCCTTGGCAACCGCCGGGGTGTGGCCTAGAGAACCTTCGTAATAGTTATCGTCGGATTAGGAACTTGCTTGAGGGCTTTTTTCAAATTATTTGCTAGCAGACTGCCACCCCTTGCAAAACAAGGGTTTAGCCGCGAACCAAAGCCCGAAAAATGGCGTCAAGAAACCGCAGGATAACGTCGCAGGCAAAAAAATAGCGCCACAGGCCAGCCTGAAGCGCTATTGGGAAGAACGTGATTCGATCAGTCGCGATACAAAATCGCCGAGCCCCACGACAGACCCACACCAAAACCGCTGATCGCCACGCGCTTCCAGTCAGCATCCAGGACGTGCTTTTCCAGCAGCAGCGGAATGCTCGACGACACGGTATTGCCGGTCTCGACCATGTCCTTGATGAATTTCTCAGGCTCACCCTCGAAACGCCGCGCCACGGCATCGACAATCGCCGCGCTGCCCTGGTGGATGCAGAATGCGTCGATGTCACTGGCTTGCAATGAGGATTCATTCAGCAGTTCATGCAAATGAGCCGGTACTTTCAGCAAGGCAAAGTTGAACACCTGGCGACCGTTCATGAAAAACACACCGTCGCTGACCTTCAGATGTGGCGCGCCGGAACCATCGGTGCCGAACTTGGCCTTGCCCAACTGCCAGCTGGCGCCCTCGGCCATCCACGTGGCGGTGGCGGCATCGCCAAACAACATGGTGGTGTTGCGGTCTTCAGGGTCGACGATCTTCGAATACGGGTCGGCGGTCACCAGAAGCCCGTTCTTCAACCCTGCGGCCTCCATGAAGCCTTTAAGGGCATAAATGCCGTAAACGTAGCCCGAGCAGCCCAGCGATATATCGAACGCCGCCACATGGGTCGGCAACCCGAGTTTGTCCTGCACGATGGCGGCGGTATGCGGCAGCCCTTCTTCATCACCGTTCTGGGTGACAACGATCAGCGCGTCGATGGATTCGCGCGAAAGCTGCGGGTTGTTGGCGAACAATGCATTCACTGCTTCGACACACAGGTCCGAAGTTTCCTGGTCAGCGTCTTTGCGCGGCAGGAACGCCGAACCAATCTTGCCAAGGATGAATTCTTCATCCTTCTCGAATTTGGCACCCTGAGCGTAGTTATCCACACCAGCGGTCGGCACATAACTCGCTATGCTTTTTATGCCAATCATCATGGCTTCCCGATCATGTACTGCGACTAGGTTCACCCCCAAAAGCTCAGGGGCGCTTCAAAAATGGTTGATTTCCAAGGGCGGACGCCTTGTCAGGCGAACGGACGGGCCTCCACTCCGGGGAATACAATACAGTGAAGATGCACTTTATGACCTATGCGTCACGCCGTTTTGTCTTGGAGGGGCATTTTTTCATGACAAACGAAGCCGTGTCATTTCCCGAGACGGCATTGGAGACGGGCTAGGAATATTCAGGATGGCAGTGCAATTCGGCACGAGCACCGGCAGGTTTTACCTGCCATACCCGGTGGAAGCCGCAGAAGGCGCAATGCCGTTCACTTAAGGCCAGCGTGGTTCATTGTGGCGAGGGAGCTTGCTCCCGCTTGACCGGACTGGCTCTAATGCAAAGCGCTCACAATAGGGGCTGCTGCGCAGCCCGACGGGAGCAAGCTCCCTCGCCACGGTCTCATCTGCGGGGTTATACAGCAGGTTCGTTCAGCAACTCGGTCCAGGGTACGTTGCGCACCGGCCCGAGGGTGAAACCGGCGCCTTGCAACGCCAGGTTCCCGTTGTAGAAGCGATCCTGGGCGAACGCCCCGGCCCACTTCCCCCGTAGCGCCGTAAGCGCCTCTGGCGTACTGGCCAGCTCGCCGGACTGAATCACCTGCACATGCGGCGTCCATACCGTCAGGTACCCGGCCTGGCCGACCCTGAGGCAAAGGTCCACGTCACCCAAGGCATCGTCGAACAAATCGCTGTCTATGCCGTCAGCAGCGTTGAACAACTGCTTGGAAATCATCAAGCAGGCAAAAGACACCGCCGAGCAATTCTGCTCGACGACCAGCCGGTTCATGTAGCCCCTGGCGGTCTTCGGCTCGCCGATGAAGGGCGAGCCGACTTCATCATTCAAGCCCAGGATCAGACCAGCCTGGGTGATACGTCCATCGCGCTCGACCAGCTTGGCGCCGACCACACCGACTTCCGGACGCAAGGCTTGATTGAGCAACGACTCGATCCAGTTGACGTTGACCACTTCACTGTCGCCCGCCAGGG
Organism: Pseudomonas sp. Soil_N_39; assembly: GCF_057655955.1. Lineage (NCBI taxonomy): Bacteria > Pseudomonadati > Pseudomonadota > Gammaproteobacteria > Pseudomonadales > Pseudomonadaceae > Pseudomonas > Pseudomonas sp. Soil_N_39. Next base: position 129,802 of record NZ_JBDGLI010000005.1, on the reverse strand, counting down.
TAACCAGATACTCGCCCTTGGCCTCCTGGCTGGCAGCGTTGATCCAGGAGCCCGTCGCGACGCCCGGCTCGATATCCAACAACCGAACGCGACTGGCCTGGTGCCCCTGGCCGTCGAGCCAGGTGCGCAGTACGGAATGGTTTGCAGCCTCGGTGGAAACCAGCACTTCGTAGCGCTGATATCGGGTGCGCTGCAGTACGCTGAGCAGGCAACGTTGTAGCGTCGTCAGGTTGCCAATGCCATGGACGATGATCGACACCAGGGGGCGCTCGGCAAAGCGGTAGTCGATTTTGTGCGTACCTGGCACGAGCGCGCTCACGTCAGCTTGATAACCACGAACCGCCAGGTGACGCAGCAAGGTCTTGCGCTCATCGGCATTGTCTTGCACCGGCGGCGCCTGGCACGTCAGCAGAGGCTCATCCAGGTGGGCAAGCCCCTGCAGACCGTCCTGCTCGATCAGACGCAACAGCAGGTCGAACTCCATCGCATGCTTGAACTCGCGCGAGTAACCGCCAAGTTTCACCAGTGTCTCGCGGCGTATCAGCCAGTGACGGGCCATCAAGGCCGGGACGCTTTGCAGCAAGTCAAGGTTGAACCCTGGCCGGAAGACATCGGCCAGCGTCCCGTCGGGCTGGCGCTGGAACTCGTCCATTGCCACGGCCTGGCATTGTGGCGCGGCCAGCAATTCCACACCCGCACGGAACAAACCGCTTGGCGTCAATTCATCACCGGCCTCGGCCATGACCATCCAATCGCAATCGCTCTGGCTGACAACCTGATTGATTTTGTCGACGTAATTGCTTTCGTTGACTTTGACGAAGTGCAGGACGCTCTGCGGTGTGGTCTCGGCTGGCAGGTCGCCGGTGGTGAACACAACGATCTTGAACGCCCGGCAATAGCCATTGATCACGCTGTCGAAGGTTGCCTGCATCTTGAAGATATCGGCGTCCAGATCCAGGATCAAAATGCCAAACGTCGGCCCTCCGTTGCGAGCAGCCAGGTATTTGGACACTTTCTGGACTTCACTGACGCTCAGTTCACGCGCCTCGAGCCAGCGCAGCAATCGACCGGAGGGCGTGGCGTCGAACAACCTCGCGGTATTTTCAAACGCCGCCGCCTTGAGCCGTTGTTCCCAGGCCTGGATCATTTGCACGTAGCGCGTGTCACCCTTGGCCTGCATGACCTCATGCAGTTGCTTCACCAGATCCTGGTTGAAGGCATAGCTCAGGAAAGCCCTCGCCAGCTGTTCATCGAGCGGCACGGCGTCGGTGTTGCGCTGGGAGCGAGATAGCTCCTTCTGCTTGAGCATGACAGCTTCCAGCTCCTTCAACTGCACCTGCCCGCTTGGCGCCGCATGCAGCAGGAATTCCAGCGAAGTGAGCACGTCGAAAAAAGCCTGGTTGTAAAAGGGCAACTCAACGTATTGCGTCGGCTCGAAACGTCGAACCGGTTCGCCACGCCGCGAATCCCAGGTCGACTCGAACAGTTTTCCAGCCTGCGGCACCGAACGTTCGACCAGCTTCTTGAGTATGGCCCGGGCATGTTCCCGTGACGAAGCATCCGTGCCAAAGGCGCCGGCCAACAACGTGCCCATGCGCTCCTGTTCAGCGACTGCTCGCAAGTCCTCGGTACCAGGCGCCATGCCAACCGGGCTCCGTGGCTTCGCCACGCGGCTGCGCTCGTGTACACCATAAGGAATGTCCAGCAAGCGGACCTTTGCATCCGTCACCAACCCAAAGCAATGGCCGGCCTCCTGCAACCGCGACTCAAAACCGGCAGGTAACGAAGCGTAACTGCGCCGCAGGGTTTCAGTGCGCGTGAGGGCACTGACCAATGACGGGCAATCCTCGGCAAACACGGCCAGCCGTGCTTCGGCCGATAAGCCGGAATAATCTTCACAACCCTTGCGGTCGAACAAGTAATAGTCGACACGGTCGGCATGGGCCTCGAACGCCAGGTTGTAGCCTTGGCAGGCACCGTATTCGGCGTGTGCTTCGAGGAAACTCAACGCTTGTTCGAGCGCTTGGGGCAGCAGGAAACTCTCGGCATCGGCAACCGCCAGGTAAGGCGTGGCGACTCGCTCAACGGCTTGGCGAACCTTGTCGCCGAAACCAACAGCCGTGGGCGCATGCAGGTATTGCACACCCGGGAACGCTGCCGAGATATCAGCGTCGATCTGGCTCGATGAGTCGATCACCAGCACGGCAAATGCATTTTCGCGGTAGTGGCGCAACGCCCGCCGCAGGGCCGTCGACTGGTCGTGGGCGAGCAGCACCAGTGTAAACCGTTCACTCAACGGCGCAGTCGATCCTGTTGGGACATTGCTTTGCATATTCATTCCTTAACAAGTGGGTAGCCGCATCAACGACACCGGGAGTTTCAAGGTTGAAACTCATCAATCCGGTAGCCAACCATTGGCCCAGTACTGCAGGTTATCGCCGCGCAAGATAAAGTCGCGCAGCACCACTTCACGTAATTCGTCGCCCATCCGGTAGCTGGCAATCGGATCCGCCAGGTGCATACGGATTGCTTGCAGCCATTCTTCGGTGCTGTTGGTGAGGACCCGGGTACAAGGCAGGTGTCCCCGGTAAGCCTCGGTATCCGAACAAATCACCGGATAGCCACACGCACCGTACTCCAGGAGGCGAAGGTTGCTTTTGCAGTCGTTGAAAATATGAAATTCCAACGGTGCCAAGGCCAGGTCCAGATTCAGACTGGCCAGCTTCGCCGGGTAAGCCGCCAGGCTCACGCCCGGATGAAATTCATGGATATAGGGCTTGAGCAAATCCGGACACATGCCAAAGAAAACCCATTCGACTTCGTCAGCCAATTCCCGAACGACATCGGCGATGAGCTCCAGGTCGCCACGGTGGCTGGTGCCGCCGCCCCAACCGATACGTGGTTTGCTGGAAGTGGCACGCTGGCTTCTGAGCTGGTTCCACAGGCCGGCAGCCAGCATGTTCGGCACGACGCGGATGTCGTGGTGCATGCTGGACAACACGTCTGCCAGCGGATGGGTGGACACCACGACCCGATCACACAGGCCGATTCCTTTACGCAGCAGGTCCTCAAGGTTGTCCGGCATATTGCGGCGGTGTTCGTTTTTTTCCGGGACCCTGGCGATGTAGTCATCCAATTCATAGATGCGCATGGCGTTGGAGTAAGTCTTGACTTGAGTGATGTCCTTGAACTTACCCACGTTATAGCGACCCTGAAGGATGATCACATCCGGCGACTGGCGCTCGATGTCGATAATCGAAGGCGTGTCGTAGGCAACACGTCCCACGATGCGCCCCGCCGCTTCCAGTTCAAATAGCGGTTGGCTGACCCGATAATGCCCCACCGCCGAAGTATTGACCGCAAGCCCCAGAATCGAAGGGACGTTACGGGTAATCAACGGATTCCAGCCAGTGCGTGGTCCAGGCTCGAGACTGAAGCTCTTCCCGGTCAGCGTCAGGTTACGGTTGTAGGCAGGATCGTTGGCGATCCTGGGCAACCAGCGCTGATAGAATGCCTCCTGTTCGAGCTCCAACCGCTGCTTCCACGCCGGATCACGACTGGCTTCCACGCCGGACGCCAGTACGACATCACTGTAAGGCGTAGTGACAATCAGGTAACCGTTTTTTCCGACCTGCTGGCATAACTCCAAGGAATTGATGCGCTGTGTTGTGATCGATTCATCGAACCCACCGGCCTCCTCCAGAACCTGTTTGCGCACCAACAGGCAGTGATCGCCGACAGCGCTCCAGTTCTGCACCGTCTGCAAGCGTTGCATATAGCCGCCAGACGTGACCGATTCGTTGACGAAGGCCCTGCCCGCCAACCCACCCAGTCCCATGATCATGCCGGAGTCAATGACCCGGCCTTGCTGGTTGAGTGTGCGAGGCCCCACGATACCGACCTCGGGACGTTGCCCATGATTGAGCAATTCTTCCAGCCAGGCGGTTTCCAGCACAATGCAGTTGGGATTGAGCAACAACAGGTATTCGCCGCGGGCATGCTGTGCGGCGAAATTGCGGATCACCGCTTCGCTGGCGCTTCCCGGATGCAGAAATATTCGCAACTTCTCACTGCCCAGCTCCGCCATGGCCCGCAGCCAATGTTGTAGCTCGGCGTTCTCACTGGCGTTATCGACAATGATGATTTCGTAGTGTGGATACGCAGTCGTACTGATCAGGCTGTTGACGCAACGTTCCAGCGCGCTCAGGTCATCCTTGACGCTGATGACAATCGACACCAGGGGTCGCTCGGCGAACAGGTATTCGATGCGCGGAATCAACGCCAGCAGCGTCCCTGGGTGCAGCTGGTGCGGCACGCCAATACGCTGTAGATGAGCGCCGATCAGTTCGGCGTTTTGCTCGATGACTTTAGGCAAGGACAGCCATTGGGCAAACGAAAACGTCGACTCGACCTGGACTTCCGGAATGTGACCAACGACCTGCGGCCCATCCGTTTCCACCAGTCGCCAGATCAAGTCTTGGGGCGCCAATTCGCCCAGGCTCGAATCGAATCCACCCGAGGCCAAAAATCGGGCACGCTCGAACGCCAGTGTCCGACCCACATAGGGATAACCGCGCATCAGGTCGAGGTTGAAGTCGGGCTTGAAGATTGGCTCCACCGACTTGTCATCCACCAGCGCGCCTTCATCGCTGTAGAAACAGGCGACACCCGGCGAACTGACAATCCGGTCGGCCATGATCAGCAGCGCAGACTCGGTCAAGCGATCGCCGGCACGCAGCAGGTAGAACCAGTCGGCGCCGTCCAGTTGAGGCAGCAGCCCATTGAGCTGCTGCGCCCAGTCCGCTTGCAGGCCAAGGCGCAGGACATGGTTGTCCACTGCCTGGCGACCATTGGACAGCAACAGCACCGATTCGCAGGCATAGGCTTGGGCAGTGATACTCTGCAAGGTAACACTCAGCGCATAAGGATCGTCCTGCTCGTCAATGACGACGGGGACGATCCTCGGACGATAGGCCCAGCGAGCGATCTGCCGCGACAAGACTTGCTTGCGCAATGGACTGAAATGCCGACACGCCAACCACTGCACATAGAGGTCTGCGTAGCTTTCGATGTCCGTGCCGACTTGCGAGCCAATGACGCCCTGGCGAGTCGCAATGATCGAGTAGACGTTGATTTCTTCCCACTCGGGCGCCCCTGGCTCCTTGGGCTGGCCCAGTGTCTGGTAACGTACCCAGCCACTGGCAGGCGCCGGATCGCCACTGCGCTGGGCGAGCATTTCCTTGAGCCAGGTCAGCTCCACCGTGGCCGCTTCAAGCATCTTGGCCTGACGCGCCAGGCGCTCCGGATGCAACCGCTGGCCACTTCCCTCGGCGTAAAGCTGGACCAGATTACCCCGGCGCAACAGGCAGATGAACAAGGCAAAATCGAGGACAGCCTCGAAACCTTCACCGGGCCGCGCCAGCGCTGGCAGCAAGGCCTCGACATCGGTGCGGCGCATCAACGCGCCACTCAAACCGCCGAGAATATTACGGGTGGTTTTCTCAAAATACGCCAGCATGTCAGTGCCGTTGAACAACGCATCGAACTGCGTGATGCCGGTGTTTTCAACGCGGATCGGCAAGGCATAGTTGTCGGCATCGATTAAATGATGCTTGTTAATCACCAACGATACTTGCGCATGCTCCTGCAGGATCGCCGCCTGTTGACTGACGCAGAATGCCAGCAACTGGTCGTCGTCGCACAGGAACTTGATGAACTCGCCCCGGGATTCTTCGAGGCAGCGCAACAGGTTCTGCTGGAACCCCAGCCGGGTCGGGTTGCGCAGGTAACGCACAGCAATATTGGAGCTCTCGCCAAGTTCCTGGACAATCTGCTCGATGCCATCGGTGCGGCAATCGTCGCAGATGACAATTTCAAGGTTCTCGTAGGTCTGCTCGAGCGCGCTTTGCAAGGCGAGGCGGAAAAAGCGTGGGTGGTACGCGGGGATGGCAATGCTGACAAGAGGAGCTGATTTCACACGCGTGGCTCTCAACCGGTGGGCGCCAACTCAGGCGAGAGCAGGACGTCCTGAATCGTATAAAGGAACGGGTCAGGGACCGCTTATAACGTCACGATCCCTGCCCTGAATCACATTTTGTTGAACAATCCCAATTGAGCGATCTTGCTGAACGCCAACTGCGACGCTTGAAGCATAGTCTGCTGCAAGGTCAGGCGCGTCATCACTTCGGCCGGGTCGGAATCGCGAATCGCCGACTGGGTCTGCGAGTTGGCCAGGACAAAGCTCTGATTGGTATCGCTCTGGGTATCGAGCGACTGACCGCGACCACCGACCGAGCTCAATGCACTGGTCAAGTGGTCAGTACCACTGGCCAGGTTACCGATAGCCGAAGCCAGTGACGCATTCAGTTTCTGGATGGCGATGTTGTCGCCATCGGCCGGCGTGTTCAAAGCTGTGCGCAACTGATTTACGGTATCCAGGACGTTTTGCGTCTCATGGGTATTGACCGCGATGCTGAACTGATCGTTGGCGACCGGGGCACCATTGAGCGTGAAACTCACGCCGGATGCGGTGGCGACGTTGCCCGCCAGGGTGCCGCTGGAAACCGGTTTGCTGTCAGCGGTCAGTGGCGCGGCGTACAGGTCGAAGTCCGTGGCACTGGTAAACTTCAGCACCGCCGTCCCCGTCGGGAAGCTGGCGTGGTAGGCCGTCGGATCGGTGATTGCGCTGCCGGTGATCTGGGTCGCGGTAGCGTTGCCCGGGCTGCGGGCCGGCGTGAACGAGTCGGGCTTGGCAGCCAGGGTGAACGTGTGGCCGGGCAACACCGTGCCGGCAACGTCGCCCGCATGAAGGTTGACGTTCAAGGTCAAGTCGACGCCGCGAAAGCTCACGGTCTGCCCGGCCTGCTTGTTAGGGTCGATGACACCGCCCTTGCTGGCTTCGGCGGTCACATCGTTACCGCCCGAGTCGGTGATTTTCAACTGGGTGCCGCTGACGAATTCCACCGTGTACGGCTCGCCACTGCGGAACTGGCTGTTGTAGGTCACGCTGGAGGACACTTGGCCGTTGGTCAACACGACGCGCCCATCGTCCACCGCTGGCGCGGTCATGGTGGCCTGGGTGCGACTGGTGTTGACGGCTTGCTGGAACACGTCCCAGCCGGTGCTGTTGGTGGCCATCGACATGGTGTCGCCGATCGGCAGGTCCAGGGTGACCTGGTCGCCGTTGTAGCTGTAGGTGCCGTCATCGTTGCGAGTGAACGGTACGACATCGCCTTTGGATCCGGCAAAAATGTATTTGCCGTTTTCATCCTTGGTGTTCATCAGGCTCAGCAATTGATCTTCGATCGATCCCAATTCCGAGGCAACCGCTTGACGGTCCGCGTCGGTGTAGGCGGCGTTACCGGCACTGACGGCCAATTCCTTGGCGCGCTGCAGTACGTTGCCGATGCTGGTCATGACCGCTTCGGTCGTGCCCAGGGTCGCCTTGATGGTGGTGACGTTGGCTTCATATTGGGACAGCATCGAAGCCTGGTTGCCCAGTTGCAGCAGGCGCGAAGCCCCCACCGGATCATCAGCGGCGGTGTTCACCCGCACCAGGCTGCTGGCTTCCTCGCTGGTCTTGACCACCTTGGCGAAGTTCTTCTGGTAGTTCGCAGCCGTGCTTTCGTAAAACTGAGAAGTGGAAATGCGCATGGGCTACGGCTCCTTAAAGACTGTTGATCAATGTGCTGAAGATTTGTTGCGCAGCCTTGATGATCTGCGAAGACGCGGTGTAGTACTGCTGGAACTTGACCAGGTTGCCGGTTTCTTCATCCAGGTCCACGCCCGACAGCGAATCGCGGGCGGTCTTGGCGTTGTTCAGGATCGCGCCAGTGGCGGCGCTGTCAAGCTTGCCCTGGGCGGCCTTGGCGCCGACGCCTTCCACCAGCTTGCCGTAGGCATCGTTCAGGGAAATACCCTTGCTGCTGGAACCGGTGTCCACGGTCTTGGCGGTCTGCAAGCCGGCCAGGACCGTCCCGTTACGGTTGTCCAGGCTGCCCGGCTGGCTGAGGCTGATATTGATGCCTGCACCCTGGGACGGCGCGCCGGCGATGGACATGTCGAACGCGACGGTACGCTGCACCGGCGGTACGGACGAATCCAAGATCGGGTTGCCGCTGGCGTCCTTGAGCGGAACGCTCAGGCTCAAGGTGTTGCTCTGGCCAGGCTTGATCGTGCCGCTGCTGATCGTGCCGCCTTGAGCATCGAGCAACTGATAAGCCTGGCTGGTGCCATCGGCGGACGTCGCGCCGAACACCACCTTGACCGGCATCGAGTTCTTGATGCCGTTCTGGATGATGGTCGTGGTGGCGGCGTCGTAGATGTCCAGCTTGGTGGTCATGCTCGGCTGGCCGCTGGCCGGGATGGTCAGCGTTCCGCTGCCCCCAGGCGCGATGGCGGCGCCCAACGGCGCGGCAATCGCCAGCCGCTTGGAGTCGGTCATCTCGGTCTTGATGTTGGCCGCTGCGTTGCGGGTTGGCGTGAGCTTGAACGAGTCGCCGGCGGCCGCGGTGCCGTTGGCGAAGGTCATCGAGAAACCGTCGATCACCGGCGGCGGCGTGGTCGCGGTGTTGAACGCGCCCATCGAGGTGCCGTCGGGCAGGCGCTGGACGGTGTAGTCCGTGCCGCTGGTGAACGTCACCTTGTAGTCGTTGGTGGTCAGCTTGCCAGAGTCTGTGATGGCGATGTTGAAATTGCCGGAGCCGGCGCTGTTGTTCAACGACGCAACACTGCGCTGGCTGATCTGCGTGGCGCTGTTGATGTTAGCGAACAGGTTGGAACCGAAGGCTCCGTTCATGTCGATGCCCGAGGCCTGGACGCGGTTCATCTGGTCGGCGACCACCAGGGCTACGCGGCCCAGCTCGTTCATGGCCGGATCGAGCACGGTACTGCGGTAGCGCATCAGGCCACCGATCTCGCCGCCGGTGAGCACCTGGGTGAGGTCCATTGAGCTGGAACCACTGTTGAGCTGGATACCTATGCGCCCCGGATCGTTCTTGTCCGGCACCGCTTCCAGGGTATTGACGATGTTGCCCATCACCAACGGTTGGCCGGAGCCCAGGTAGATGTCCAGGCTGCTGCCGTTCTCGACAACCTGCGTGCCGGTGAAGGTCGAGAGCTGGCGAATGGTTTCGCTGCGGGCATCGAGCAGGTCGTTGGGGGCGCCGCCGGCGTTGGAGACTTCGGCGATTTTCTTGTTCAACTGCGCAACGGTGACCGCCAGGCTGTTGACCTGGTCGACCATGTTCGACAGGTTGCCGTTGATGTTCTGGCTCTGCTCCGTCAACTGGTTGGCAATCGAATTGAAACGGTTGCTCAGGGCCTGGGAATCGCTGAGCAGCAACTGCCGGGACGCATCGTCACCCGGCTTGGCGTTGACGTTCTGCACCGAGGCGAAAAACTTGGTCAGTGCGCCGTTGAGGCCGGTGCCGCTGTCCGACAGCAGGGAGTCAAGCGGAGTGATCTGCCCTTGATAGGCAGCCGCATCGCTGTTGAGCGACGTGGTGGTTTTCAGTTGTGCTTCAAGGAAGGCGTTATACACCCGGCGCACATCGGCCAGGGTCGTGCCGGAACCAATGAACACGTTGCCGTACTGGTTCGACGCCTTGGTGGTCTGCACGGTCTGCTGACGCGAATACCCTGCGGTATCGACGTTGGCGATGTTGTTACCCGTGGTCACCAGTGCGGTCTGGCTTGCGGACAGACCCGACATCCCGATATTGAGCAAACTCATGGTTCAGACCTTATAAAGTCGTGGTGGCGCCAGCCGAAGCGTAGTTTTGGTAACTCGTCATCTGCCGGGCTATGTTCGAAATCTTGCTGGCGTAGTTCGGGTCGGTGGCGTAACCGGCCTTCTGCAATTCGCGTACAAACTGTTCGGGTTTATCGGCCGACTTCAGCACATCTTGATAGCGACTGTTGCTTTGCAGCAGGTTGACCAAGTCATGAAAACTGTCGCGGTACGAGGCGTAGGAACGGAACTCGGCCGTCTCCTTGACCATCGCGCCATTGCGGAATTCGCTGGTGATCGCCCGCGCCGAATCGCCCTTCCAGTTGGCACTGGCCTTGATGCCAAACAGGTTGTGGCTGCTGCTGCCATCGGGCTGGCGCATCACTGATTTGCCCCAACCGGTTTCCAAGGCGGCCTGGGCCACCAGGTAGCGTGGATCGACACCGATGCGGTCGGCGGCTTCCTTGGCCATTGGCAGCATGGCGTTGACGAACTCATCGGCATCGCGGAAGGCTTTGCGCGCCGGGGCTAGCGGTGGCTGGGCCACGGCGCGACCATAGACCTGCATGTCCCCTTTCGGCTCGGAAGCCTTGAGTGCGGCCAGCCAGTCACCATTGGCCAGTTCGCCGGTGGTCGGCTTGACGGCGGCGATGGCGCGATCCGGCAGCAGGTTCTGCGCAGGCACATCGACATTGGTCGAGGTCGAAGGCACCAGCCCAGCGAGCAGGCGGTCAGCCAGTTTCGGCGGCAGGGCCAGGCGACGCTGGTTGAGCAGTTCCATGTCGTTGCGGTGGACGCCCTCGCCTTGCGGCGCGCTCACGGCCCGCGAGGCCCAGAGCGGACGCTGGCCATTGGTGCGTGACAACGGTCCGTCGGTAGGCAGGGTCCCGGCCGCCACCGGCGTCGGTACCGGCGCCTTGGCAACCTTATCCAAGGCCTCTTGTTGCTTGGCCGCCGACAACGTCGCCGCCTCACCGGGCGCCAGTGGCTTGTTCTTCGACATCTGGCGCAGCAGCACATCCGCCAAGCCGATACCACCGCCTTCGCGGGACATGGACACGGCCAACTGCTGGTCGTACATTTCCTGGTATTGCTTGGCTTCAGGCGTGTTCATCGGGTTGTCCTTGCCCAAGGCCTCGGTGGCCGAACGCATGGACTTGAGCATTTCGCCAAGGAACAGCGACTCGAATTCCTGCGCCACTTTACGCAGGTTGCCGTCGCTGTTCTTGTCGCCGACCTTGAGCTGGTTCAGGCGATTCAAGTCCGAGTAGGAACCCGAATCTCCGCTGATCAAAGCGCCCTTGCGCATATCCATGACTCGGCCCTCAAATCACGATCAGGTCGGCTTGCAACGCGCCGGCCTGCTTCAAGGCTTCGAGAATGGCCATCAAGTCGCCCGGCGCCGCGCCGACCTGGTTCACCGCCCGGACGATTTCATCCAGAGTCGTGCCCGGGCCGAACTTGAACATCGGCTTGGCTTCCTGTTCGGCATTGACTCGCGAACGCGGGACCACGGCGGTCTGACCGTTGGACAATGGCCCCGGCTGACTTACGATCGGGTCTTCGGTGATGGTCACGGTCAGGCTGCCGTGGGTCACCGCGGCCGGGGAAACCTTGACGTTCTGGCCGATCACGATGGTGCCGGTGCGCGAATTGATGATGACTTTCGCCACCGCCTGGCCCGGATCGACTTCGAGGTTTTCCAGGATCGACAGGTAGTCGACCCGCTGGCTCGGATCCAGGGGTGCGGTGACGCGGATCGAGCCACCGTCGATGGCCTGGGCCACGCCTGGGCCGAGCATGTCGTTGATCTTGTCGACGATGCGCTTGGCTGTGGTGAAGTCGGAACGGTTGAGGTTCAGCGTCAGGCTGTTGCCTTGATTGAAACCACTCGGCACCGCACGTTCCACCGACGCACCACCCGGGATGCGACCGGCCGACGGAACGTTGACGGTGATCTTCGAACCATCGCGCCCCTCGGCATCGAAACCGCCCACCACCAGGTTGCCCTGGGCGATGGCATAGACGTTGCCGTCGATACCCTTGAGCGGTGTCAGCAGCAAGGTGCCGCCGCGCAGGCTCTTGGAGTTACCGATGGACGAGACAGTGATATCCACCTGCTGGCCAGGCTTGGCGAACGCCGGCAGGTCGGCACTGATCGACACCGCTGCGACGTTCTTCAACTGCACGTTGCCGGAACCGGCCGGCACCTTGATGCCGAACTGCGACAACATGTTGTTGAAGGTCTGCAGGGTGAACGGGGTCTGGGTGGTCTGGTCACCGGTGCCGTTGAGGCCCACGACCAGGCCGTAGCCGATCAACTGGTTGGAGCGCACGCCGGAAATGCTGGCGATGTCCTTCAGGCGCTCGGCCTGAGCGGCAAAGGCTGCGGACATCATCAGGGCACCGATCAACAGCTGCTTAAGATTCAACTGGGCCACCTAGAAAGGGAACTTCGGGCTGAGGAAGAAACGGTCGAACCAGCCTGGCTGACTCGCATCGGCAAAGGCACCGGTGCCCGAATAGGTGATGCGCGCATCGGCCACACGGGTGGACGAAACGGTGTTGTCGGTGGCGATGTCGTCAGCGCGAACCATGCCGGCGATGCGCACCAGTTCGTCACCGGTGTTGAGGGTCAGCCACTTCTCGCCGCGCACGACGATGATGCCGTTGGGCAGCACATCGGCGACGGTCACGGTAATCGAACCGGTCAGGCTGTTGCTCTGGCCGGACTTGCTGTCGCCCTTGGTGGCCCGGTCGGAGCCATAGCCGGCGTTGAGGCTCAGGTCACCGCCACCGATCGGGTTGTTGGTGGTCAGGCTGGAGCCGAACAACGACGTCAGGCCGACGCTGGTCTGGCTGGTCTTGTCCATTTGCGAATTGGCGTTCTTGCTGGCCTGGGTCCGCTCGTTCAGGGTGATGGTGATGATGTCACCGACCCGGAAAGCCTTGCGGTCGCTGTACAGGTTCTGCTCGAAGCCGGCCTGGTAGATCGAGCCATTGTTGGCGGCAGCCGGCAACGGCGTGCGCGGCAACACCGGAGCGTAATACGGGTCATTGGGCCTGGGTGTCGGGGCGACACAGCCCGCGAGTGCGGTGATCCCACTCAGTGCCAGAACAGATACGAAGCGTTTCATGACCCTACCTCTTGGTGTTGCAGGCGACCCTGGGGCCGCCCTGTCTACGTGATGACGGACGTTGCGACGTGATTACAGATTCTGCGTAACGAACGAGAGCATCTGGTCGGCGGTGGAGATCACCTTGGAGTTCATCTCGTAGGCGCGCTGGGTGGTGATCATGTTGACCATCTCCTCAACGGTGCTCACGTTGGAGGTTTCCAGGGTGTTCTGCAGCGTGGTGCCGAAACCGTTCAGGCCCGGGGTGCCGACTTGCGGCGCGCCACTGGCGGCGGTTTCCAGGAACAGGTTGTTGCCCACCGCTTGCAGGCCGGCCGGGTTGATGAAGTCGGCGGTCTGCAGGTTGCCGATCACCTGTGCGGCCGGGTTGCCCGCAATGGTGATGGACACGGTGCCGTCGCGGCCCACGGTAAAGGTCTGGGCATCGTTCGGAATGATGATCGCCGGCTCCAGGGCGAAACCGCTGGCGTTGACGATCTGGCCGTTGGAGTCGAGGTGGAATGTACCGTCGCGAGTGTAGGACGTGGTGCCGTCCGGCTGCAGGATCTGGAAGAAACCGCGACCGTCGATGGCCATGTCCAGCGGTTGCTCGGTGGTCTGCAGGCTGCCGGCGTTGAAGTTTTTCTGGGTGCCGACAATGCGTACACCGGTACCCACTTGCAGGCCCGACGGCAGTTCGCTGTCCTGGGTCGACTGGGCGCCAGGTTGGCGTTTTACCTGATACAGCAGGTCCTGGAACTCGGCGCGATCACGTTTGAAACCCGTGGTCGAAACGTTCGCCAAGTTGTTGGAAATGGTCGTCAGGTTGGTGTCCTGGGCGGACAGACCTGTTTTGGCAACCCATAGAGCCGGAAGCATTCGATTCTCCTCGTACGCCTGTTTTTCGGCGCAGCGCTGTAATTAATAGTTAGATCTGCAAGACCCGAGCCATGGCTTCATCGCCTTCTTTGGCGGTGTTCATCATCTTGACGTGGAGCTCGAACTGCTTGGCCAGGGCCAGCACCGAAGTCATTTCATCCACGGCGTTGACGTTGCTCGCCTCCTGGAAACCCGATACCAACTGCACGTTGGCATCGATGGGCGCCGGCTGGCCGTCCTTGGTACGGATCGTGCCGTCCAGGGTCTTGGTCATGTTCTTGAGGTCCGGGTTGACCAGCTTGATGCGGTCGACTTCAGCCATCACCCGCGGGCCTTCACCCATGGCGCGAATGCTGATGGTGCCGTCCTGGCCGATTTCGATTTTCTGCTCCGGCGGCACAGCGATCGGACCGCCGTTGCCCATCACCGGCATGCCGTTGCCGGCCCGCAGCACGCCCAGGGCGTCAACATTGAGACTGCCGGTGCGCACGTAGCTTTCACCGCCGTCAGGATTCTGCACCGCCATCCAGCCCGGCCCGCTCACCGCCACGTCGAGGTCGCGACCGGTTTGAACCAGCGCACCCGGGGTGAAATCAGTGGCAGGCCGTTCGGACAAGGCAAACGCCCGCGCCGGAAAGCTGTCGCCGAACACCGGCATCGAGCGCGCCTGCTCCAGGTCTTTCTGAAAGCCATTGGTGGAAATGTTCGCCAGGTTGTTGGCATGGGCCCGCTGCGCCAGTGCGTTCTGGCTGGCGCCGGTCATTGCCACATAAAGGTACTTGTCCACTGTCGTTCCTCTGCATGCCGGACGTTTGCCGCCCACTGCTGTGTTGCACAGCCTTAAGCAATTTGCAGACCAACTTTTTTCTGGCGGGCCCAGGCCCTTGAAACAAAGGGCTCTGGGGATTAGGAGGGCAGTGCCGAGTTGTATCGAAGACGAAAAACCGGCGGTGTCATGCCGCTAAGTGGCAAGGGCTGCCAAAGCACTGCCGAGCACATCGACCACGCGGTCTTGTTGATCCTTGGATAGACCGAGCCACATCGGCAAACGCAGCAGCCGCTCGGAATAACCGTCGGTAATTTCCATTGAGCCATGAACACGCCCATAGCGCGCGCCGCCGGGGGATGAATGCAGCGGCACGTAATGGAACACCGCATAGATCGCGTGGCTCTTGAGCGTCTCGAGGACAACCTGGCGCTCCACGCCAGGGGCGAGGAGTACGTAATACATGTGCGCATTGTGCTGGCAATGTTCAGGAACGATCGGACGACGCAGCAACCCTTGCTGCTCAAGCCCCGCCAAAGCGGCATGGTAGTGGTCCCAGACCGCCAGGCGGCGGCTGGTGATGGCTTGCGCCTCTTCCAACTGGGCCCAAAGGAAGGCTGCCGTCATTTCTCCGGGCAGAAAGGAGGATCCCACCTCTTGCCAAGTGTATTTGTCCACCTCGCCCCTGAAGAATCGACTGCGATCGGTGCCTTTTTCCCGAATGATCTCGGCGCGCAGTGCCATGGCAGGCTCATTGGCCAGCAACGCCCCGCCCTCCCCCGAGATCACGTTCTTGGTTTCGTGAAAACTGAATGCGCCAAGGTCGCCAATACTGCCCAAGGCTCGGCCCTTGTAGGTTGACATCACCCCTTGCGCGGCGTCCTCGACCACCGCCAGCCCATGCTTGCGCGCAATAGCCAGGATAGTGTCCATTTCGCAGGCCACGCCGGCGTAATGGACGGGCACGATCGCCTTGGTCCGTGACGTGATCGCCGCCTCGATCAGGCGCTCGTCCAGGTTCAGGGTATCAGGACGTACATCGACGAAAACCGGCACCGCGCCGCGCAACACAAAGGCGTTGGCCGTGGAAACGAAGGTATAGGAAGGCAGGATGATTTCGTCGCCAGGCTGGATGTCCAGCAGCAGAGCGGCCATTTCCAGCGCAGCGGTACAGGAGTGAGTGAGCAATGCCTTGTTGCACCCCGTGTGGGACTCCAGCCAGCGGTGGCACTGCTTGGTGAACGGGCCATCACCGGCGAGCATGTTGCCGAACTTGGCCTGGGCAATGTAATCCAGTTCCTTGCCAGTCATATACGGGCGATTGAAGAGTATCGTTTCTTTGCTCATTGCAAACTTCCCAGGGGAGGCATGGTCATGGGTGGCGCACAGCACAAAACTTCAAACCGCACTGATCCGCCCGCCTATCTGACTGCCGATATCAAGATTTTCATAAAAGTACGGGGTAAACCCGGCGTTCTTCATGGCCTGTTGGGTTTCACCAATCGCGTATGCAACCCGGTGCAGATTGAAGGTTTCACCGTCCCAGGTCGCAAAGCCTGCCCGGGGATCGCCATCACGTGGCTGGCCGACGGAACCGGGGTTGCAATAGACCTTGTCCTCCCCGCTCCACAAGTACTGGACGTGGGTATGGCCTGAGGCGAAATAGCGGCCAGGCAACGGCGCGAAATACGCTTGCGAGGGTCGTACGTATTCGTCCAGCGGATCGTTCCAGCCGCCATGGACGATGCTTAATTCATGCAGGGTCGAGCGCTCCGGGAGCGATCCCAGCCAGGCCAGATTCTGCGAAGTGATGACGCCCTGTTGATAATCCAGGCAGGCATTGGCGCTATTGGAACGAGGGCAGCGCTCATTCTTCGCCAGGTACCAATCATGATTGCCCATCACGGAGAAAATGTTTCGTTCGCGCAGGGCCTCGCAACACTCATTGACCTGGCTGTAATAACCCGCCGTGTCACCCAGGCAGATAATCCGCGAGACACCCAGCTCATCCAGCTTGGCAAGCACTGTCCGCAAGGCGCTGTAATTGCCATGTACGTCAGAAATGATCCCGATCATAGACAATGAAATCCTCTATATAACGAACGGCGAAACCACTGCGGATGATCGGCTGGCCCGATGTCTTGCCATCGAGGTAAAAATCCAGGCACATGGCCGCCTCGTTGTAGCCGAATGCGCGTCGTATCGAACTGGTAGAAGATATTCGCGGATTGATCTCCAGCAGGCTCCAGGAGGCATCGCTGCCACGACGGAATTGCAAGTTGGTCGGGCCCACCGGTTTGAAGGCGCGGCACAACCTGGCGACTGTTTTATCCAGCGAATCGTCCTGATATACCCAGGCCTTGGCGGTTGACCCGTCCGACGCCAACTTGCGCTGGAAGCTGATGATCGGACCGGTGTCTCCCCGGCCATCGCCAAACGCCGCCACGGTGAATTCGTCGGCCGCGCTGCCAATGATGGGTTGCGCCATGAGGTAGTCACCGAGCAGGGCCGCGTGAGGCGTGAAGTCGCGCTCCTCGCGAACCCAGACCAGCCCTTTGGAGGCGTAGCTTCGGCGCGGCTTGAGCAGGAACGGCAGGCCCAAGGCCGCCTTGAGCGCGTGAAAATCCCCCGACAGCAGACTGGGAATACGGCTGGCATCTCCCAGCGCCACCAGCGCCTGGTCCATGGCCCACTTGTCTTTGGAAAGATCAATCAAGCGCTGGTTGTTGAGCACAACCTGACAATCGAACGTCGCCAACAACGCTCGGCTATCCGACAGCCAATGGACATCCTGCTCGATCCCAGGAATCAGCAGGTCGACCTCGTGCCTGGCCAGCGTATCGCCCAGCCACTGGGCGTACCCCGCGTCAGCGGTCAAAGGAGCCTGCACGAATACATCGCACCAGCCGCGACCGACGGCGTCGTCGTAGATATCGGTGCCGACCAGCCGAACAGAAGGGTCCGCCGCACGCAGCGACTTGAGCAGGCCGTAACCCATGATGGCGCCGACGCCTGTCACCATGACAGTCTTCATGACAGGCTCTCCCGGTGCGCTCTCATCCGCTCAAAACCCTGGCGAACATCGATTCGCGGGACGAAACCTATTTGCTCGTACAAATCATGCCCACAGTCAAAGGGAGGCAAATCTGGGATATCGTTCTTTTCCGGCAGGAAGCGGACGTCCGACGGCTTGCCAAACGCCTCGAACGCGGCCCGGGCAATCTCGGAAAGACGGGGGCTGTCAGGGTGGCCGCAGTTGTACAAGCCCGTAACACCCTGCTCTGCCAGCCGCGCGCAGACCTCGGCAAGGTCACTCAAATGCAAGTAGTTGCGCCTGGCGTCGTTGCTGCCATACAGCTCGACGGTGCGCCCCACCTGCGCCTTGTCGGCAATGGCATACAGCAACGGTTGGTGAGGCCGGCACTGCTCGCCGTCATCGTAGACCTGACTGATGCGCAGGACCGTCAACGCCATGCCGCGCTCCTGGCAATACAGGCTCGCCACTTCCTCGCCATGGCGCTTGGACAGCGAGTAGATGCCAAAGTAAGGATCCGTCGCCTGGTGACTGGCCCAACGCGACGACAGCAGAATGAAATGACGCGCCCCGCAATGTTCGGCCAGGCGGCAGGCCGCCAATGTACCGACACTGTTGACCCGTTCGGCGCGAATCAGATCATCTGGCTGGCCGCCGCCAAAATCGGCCGCTGCCAACACGACCACGTCGAAGCGCTCGTCGCAGGCGCCGGGCAGCTGGCTATTCAAGTCAAAGGCAATATCAGCGTCCCGGCGCCCCGCCAATTTGACTTGGCCATAGCGCGACAACTCCCGGGCGACGGCCTTGCCAATGACTGAAGTACTTCCTATGACCAGGCTTTTCATGACGAGGTGACTGTCGCTTCCAGCATCATTGCACAACACAGCTCTGGATAATCGACACCTACGGTGCACATGGCTTGAATGATGTCCGGACTCAAGTTCAAGTCTTTCAATTGCCCGGTGGTGAAGGGTTTGAGGAACACGCCTTCCTTGCGCACTACCTGGAGGCCCGCGGCTTCAATTTCAGCGGTCAGGGTCTGTAGCGAGTAGCTGCGCATATGGCCCAACTCCAGATCGCCACTGCCCAGCGCCGTCATGTCGCCAAGCAGTCCGGCCGCATGACCGAACCGCCGATGCAGGGATTCGCCATTGGGAACCAGCACGAAGCAACGACCGCCCGGAGCAAGGAAGCGCTTGAACCTTTGCAGTACGGTCTGTGGATCATCGACATGTTCAAGGATAAAACCCATCACGATGAGATCGAAACGCTTGTCGGTGTCGAATGTCTCGAAATAACTTTCGACGATCTCGGCCGTATTGTCCGGGTATTGGGACTTGAACTGGGCGATCACCGATGCGGAGCCGTCGATGACTGTGTGCTCGCTGAAGAACTGCGAGAAGCGGTGGGTGCTGAAGCCATGGCCAACACCAAGCTCCAGCAGGCTCTGCTCCTTGGTGCACAGCGCCATGATGCGTTGGGGATACCAATTGAGAATGATGTTGTTGTCAAACGCGTAGCCAAAGCTGTCGCTGTAGGCTGCGATGAAGGTATCGAGATCGTTGCTCATGTCACAGGTTCTCCGCTGAGCGACCAAGGTCATATTAGTAGGGATCAATCGGCCAACCAGGCTCGTCGCCAGGCGTCCAGGCGCTCGCCTTCGAGCAGCCATTGCGCCCGCACCGTCGACTGCAAGGCGTCCCCCAGCGTCGCGGAAGCCTCACGGTCTTCCAGGTGCAAGCGAATCGCCCGGATCCAGTCTCGCGCCTCGTTACTGACCCGGGACAACGGCAATACCTCGCCGCCGACAAAACCCGGCACCCGGCTGCAAATGACCGGATGGCCGCACGCGGCATGCTGCAGGACACGCAGGTCACCCGAGCAGGCATTACCCAGGGTTTCAGCCATGGGTACCAATGCAAGATCCAGATTCAAGGCTGCCATGGCCCCAGCCAACTGCTGCTGCGCGACAGCTGGATGGAGTTCCTTCAGGAAAGGCTGCAGTGACGCGGGGCAGTCGCCCAGCACCACCCAGTCCACTTCGCCAGCGAACGCGGGCAGCACGTCCGCCAGCAGTTGAGTATCCTTGCCGCCCAGCCAACCCAGGCGCGGCTTGGGCCCCATGCCTCGCTTGCTTTGTACACGCCCCCAGGCGGCCGGCAGCAGGGTTTCCAGCACGCGGATGTCGTCATGCTGGCCCTGCAACAGTTCGGCCAGCGCTGGCGTGGGGACCAGCACCCGATCGGCTTGCAGCATGCCGAACCGCAGCCGTTCCAACAGTTCATCGGCAGCGTAATCGCCCTTCAATTCCATCTGCGGCAAGTAGCCGTCCAGTTCGTAGACGGTGAAGGCCTTGGAAAACGCCCTCAGGCGGCTCAGGGCGAGCAGCCCGGCGTCATCCAGGGGGCGCTGCAACACGACGGTCGTCGGCGCCAGGCGCTCGATCTCCACCGGCGACAGCAGGCTCGAAACCGCCGCGCCTTCGATTTGCCCCGCGTCAAGCAACGTGCTGAACGGCTGGACCAGTCGCGAATAAGCACCCGCCCGCTGCTCGGTGACAAAAACCAGCACCCTTGGCACGCTGCCTTGCAGGGGATACCAGCACAGGTCCTTGTTTTCCCGGACAAAACCTTCGCCGGCGCGCAGCGAAAGGTTGGCATTGTAGGCCGGGTCGCGGGCCAACTGCGGCAACCAGCGCGCGAACAAGACATCCTCCTGCTCGCTACTTGCACGGGCATCTGCCGCCGGGTTGACCAACAGCCGCGCGTGAGGCGTCCAGACGTTCAGGTAACCGGCCTGCTGCAGCTTCAGGCACAGGTCGAGATCGGTCCAGGGCGCCAGCAGCGGATCGGTGTCGAAACCATCGGCCTCGAGAAACAGGTCCCGCCGCAGCATCAGGCATTCACCGCCCACTGCGGAGCAGTTCTGCTCAAGCCCAAGCCGCCCCATGTAACCTGCGGCCTGGGATGGCAGGCCCTCAAACGCCCGACCGACAACGCCGCCCTGTCCCAACACCAGGCCCGCTTGTCGTATGCGGCCTTGGCTATCCTGCAATTTGCCTCCCACGGCGCCCACTTCCGGACGCTGAGCGTGATTGAGCAACGCTTGCAGCCACCCAGGCTCAAGCACAACGCTTTGCGCATCGAGCCAGAGCAGATACTCGCCGCGCGCCTCTTGAGCCGCCGCATTGCACATGGCCGCACGCGACTGCCCGGGCATGAACCGCAGCACCTGGAACCGGCCTTCGCCCATTTCCTCGACCAGCCCCAGCCACTCCAGCAATGCAGGCTCGTCGTTGCCCGGCTCAACCAGCAAGACCTCGAAGTCCACCGCGCGGGTCTGCGTCAGCAGGCTTTCCAGGCAACGCTGGAAATTCGCCAACTGTCCTTCCAGGTAAATCAGAATACTGACCGAGGCCTGCCGCTCGTGGCCGTAGTCGATACGATAGCGGCCCGGCTCCAACGCAATCGCTCGCGCCTGAGCGTAACCACGCGCTTGCAGATGCGCATCGATGACCGCACGCTCGTCCGCGCACTCCGACTGCCGCACCTCATTGGCGATCAACAGGGGTTCGTTGACATGACCGACGCTCGCCGCGCCCTGCTCGCTGATCAAGCGCAGTTGGTAGGCCAATTCAAAAGCCTCACCGCAGGCATTATCAAAACCGCTCAAGCGCACCAGCGCCTCACGACGGTACAGCCAGTGACGGGAATGGCTGGCCGGAAACGCCAACAACAAATCCAGGTTCAGATCGGGTCGCAACGAGAGGTCGATCACACCGCCCGTACGCTGCGCCTCGTCGGCGTACACCGCCAGGCACCCGTCAGGCGCATCAAGCAGATTCAGAGCCGTCACCAGCAACCCTGCGGCGATGAACTCCTCCCCCGCCTCCACCAGCATGAACCAATCGCTCTGGACGCCCTCGAGCAAGCCATTGATCGCGGTTGCCGGTTGCTTGGGATCGCACGCCAGCCAATGAACGTTGGCACGCCCCGGGTCAGTGGCCCCCATCACACACACATGGATGCGCTGGTATAACTGTCGATCCAGGCTGTCCAGGGTATGAGCCAGCGCCAACTGATTGCCGTCATCGCGGACCAGGACAGTGAAACTGGGTGCAGCCGAGCTCGCCAACTGCTCGTTGATCTGACGCAATTGCTGCGCCGTCGGGTAACGTTGGCGTAACCAGTCGAGCGCCCCCAGACGATTTCCAACCGCCTCTCGAGCGGCAGACGCCTGGGTTTTTGCAATGAACACGTCCAGCTGCTGCCAGAAAGACGCGGTGCGTTCGACGTAACGATGCAAGGCATCACCGAGGCTTGCCCGCGCCTGTTCCAACGGGTTGGGCTGATCGAGCATGGCAAAGCCGACGCTGCCGAAGAAACTATTGTCGAGCAGTGGCTGGTCGACGCCATGCCCCGGAATGAAGATCACCGGGCAGCCACACAGCACTGCCATGACGCAGGTCATTGACCACTCGTAGCTGTACATCACTTCCGCACTGCGCAGCAGCTCGGCCAGCTCAGGCAAGGACAAGGGATTGGCCATGCTCAGCAGGCGGACATCCGCTGGCAGTAGCGCATAGTCGATCTGGTCCAACGGGTGGCGGTTCTGGTAGAGATAGCTCCCTTTACGCACAGCTGCGGCGCCCACCGTCGAGAACATTTCGATATCGATCGCCGGCAGGCACAACAGGTCACCGTCAAGGTCACCACGATGCTCGGCGAGCCGGGCGGCGTAATAGAAAAACAGGTCGGTGGGCGCGGCGTTCATGCCATTTCCCGTGAGGAACCCCTCGAAATTCAGGAGAAAACGCGCCACGACCGAACAGTTGAGCGGATTGCCTGGGAACACCTCGGGATAAACCGCGATCGGCACCTTGCCCGCCGCCGCATGGCGCTGTTTGATTGCGGAATCGATCACGGGTGTCTTGAGGTCTGGATTGACCACTTCGGTACCGCAGATGTAGGCCTCACGACCACTGAGATTGAGCATGTGGCAGAGGTAGTGCAGCGAGACGACGCCCGACGACGACTCACGGTAGGCCGGCGCCAGGAAGTAGTACGGATGCTCGGGTTTGGCATACATCAGCCGCAGACGCGCCAGCGCCTGTTCAAGCGAATGAGCGTCCAGCTGCGCAAGGTTCGACATCGGGTGCAATCTCCAGAATCAAATCAAAAAGGGTGTCACTGGCAAGGCCCGCTCAGGCAGCCCTTTTCTCCAGAAAAGCCGATGCATCCGCGCCGGTGTTGAACAACAGGTCGATGACGCTGACCGCGTGCTGGAACTCGCCATACACCTGCGGGTACTCGGGATAACCGGCATAGCTCATGTACGACACGGCGATCCCGTTGGCGGCGAACGCCGCTTCGTCGAGATAGTGACTGGCGGCGGGTCCAGAGAGGTATTCGTTGGCCCCGAGAGCCTGGCAGAGATGGATCAGGCGTTCGTTCTTGCCCTCTACGCCACCCAGGTCCTCGGAACGGTGAAGCGGTGTATGGATGCCCAGCAGGGGGCACAAGCCGGCGATGAACAGGTGGTTGATGCGAGTCAGGTGGGTGAGGTCGGCTGCCTGCTCGTAGAGCGCGCGAATCGGCGCCTCCATCTGGGCGAAGCACGGTGCGCGCCGGTAGCTCTGCTCAATCGTCTTCCAGTGCGCGGCGGCCCAATCCGCACTGGTGATCTGGACTTCATTGATCAACTGTCCGAGACGGCCCTTCTTCTTGACCGGAATACTGAGCCAATGCTCACCCTGGGCAGTCTTGATCTTGTTGCGGTTGCGCCAGTCACTCCGGGTGTACTGGACATCGTCGTACAGGATGAACGCATCGACGCTGCGGATCAGATCGAAATACCCCTTCCAAGGGATGTAGTTCGACTGCACCACAGCTATTTTTTTTTGCATCCTGAGCCTCACGTACGCAGCCGAAACCGGGCCTCAGCCCTGTCAAAAAATCGCCACCTACTCTGAATAAGCGGGGGACAGCCACGATCTAGCAAATCCCATACCAGGGAAAAAACGCCCCCGCCAAGGCTCAGTCCTTGCCCACCTCATATTCACGCAACTTGTTGGCGATGGTCGTATGGGAAACCCCCAGCCGCTTGCCCAGTTGCCGGCTGCTGGGATGATCGGCGTACAGGCGCTCCAGCACGGCTTTCTCGAAGCGTCCGACGATCTCGTCCAACCCGCCCTCGAGGGAGAAATCGCCAAGGGGTTGGCGCACACCGTAGTCCGGCAAACGAATATGCTCGGCCTTCACCGTGCCGCCATCGCACAGGGAAACGGCCTGGAACAGCACGTTTTCCAACTGCCGGACATTGCCTGGCCAGTGGTAGTGACTCAGACGCTCCATCGCCGCCGGGGCCAGCTTGGGCAGCGCACAGCCGATCTGGCGGCTGGCCTGGTCGAGGAAGTGCTCCACCAGCGGCGCCAGGCCATCGAGGCATTCGCGCAGGGGTGGGATGTGCAACGAAAGCACGTTCAAGCGATGGTACAAATCCTGACGGAATTCGCCCCGGGCGCAGAGTTCGGACAAATCGACCTGGGTGGCGCAGATCACCCGGACATCCAGGTACACCTCTTCATCGCTGCCAACGCGCCGGAAGCAACCGTCCTGCAGGAAGCGCAGCAATTTCACTTGCAGGCGCGGGCTCATTTCTCCTACCCCGTCGAGGAACAGCGTGCCGCCGGCGGTCAACTCCAGCAGGCCGAGCTTGCCTTCGGCCCGTGCGCCTTCAAAGGCACCGGGGCCGTAGCCGAACAATTCGGTCTCGGCCATGGACTCCGGCAGCCCGGCACAGTTGAGGGCCATCAACGGCGATTGCCCGCGCGGACTGGCCAGGTGACAGGCACGCGCCAGCAGTTCCTTGCCGGTGCCGGTTTCGCCTTCTATCAATAGCGGCGCGTCCAGCGGTGCCATGCGCCGGGCCTCACGCACCACCGCCGCCATCACCTTCGAGCTCTGGAAAATACTGTCGAAGCCGCGCAGCTCCTGCTTGCGCACGTTGTAGATCCGCTCGCCGACCCGGTCGGCCCGGTGCAGGGTCAGCACCGCCCCGGCCATGGCTTCGCTGTCGTCGTGTTCCGATTGCAGTGGCGCGATGTCGGCCAGGAACACATCGCCCTTGACCTTGACCCGCAGGCCGTTGATGCGCGACTGGTTGGCGCGCACCAGTTCCGGCAAGTCGAAATCCTCGGCGTAGCGGGACAGGGGAATCCCCGGCACCTCATCGACACGCACCCCGAGCAACTGCGCCGCCGCCCGGTTGGCCGCGACGATGGAGCCACCCATGTCGATGGACAGCACTGGGAACTCCAGAGCGCCGAGCAAGGCGTTGAGTTCCATGTGCCGACGCTCGCTGGGCATCAGGCCTACGCGCTTGACGCCAAATACCCCGGCGATGCCTTCGAATTTCGGACGCAACGCCTGGAACTGGATGTTGATCAGGTTCGGGCAGTGCAAGTAGATCGCATTGCCATGCTCACCACCGACCTCCCCCCGGGCGACGTTGATGCCGTACTCCACCAACAGGTTGAGGATGTCTCGCAGGATACCGATGCGGTTCTGGCAATGGACTTTGATGCGCATGAAAAGGCCCGGGTGCGTATTGATATAGAAAGGCGCGCCATCAAGCTCCCTCACCACAAGGTTTTCTGCATGGCAGCGCAAATAAACGTCAAGATTATGTGACAGCTGTAGGCCATTTCCCAGTCAAAAATCCCGACAACATCGACGCACCGCTCAATACGTAACGAAAACTTTACGAAATTGCCTCGTTATCGCCATACGAACTCTCGTCTGCCGGCTGCACACATCCCTGCTTCGCGTTATCTCTAATGCATCGCTGGACATAAAAACAAACAGCCTTCCCCCTGAGGGAAATCAGCAGGAGAACAGCATGAAGCAGACGCAGTACGTGGCCCGCGAGCCCGATGCGCAAGGTTTTATCCACTACACCGCCGAAGAACACGCAGTGTGGAACACGCTGATCACCCGCCAGCTGAAAGTCATCGAAGGCCGTGCGTGCCAGGAATACCTGGACGGCATCGACAAGCTGGGCTTGCCCCACGACCGCATCCCGCAACTGGACGAAATCAACAAGGTGCTAGGCGCGACCACCGGCTGGCAAGTCGCCCGGGTACCGGCGCTGATCCCCTTCCAGACCTTCTTCGAATTGCTCGCCAGCAAGCAGTTTCCGGTGGCGACCTTTATTCGTACGCGGGAAGAGCTGGATTACCTGCAAGAGCCGGACATTTTCCACGAGATCTTCGGCCACTGTCCGCTGCTGACCAACCCCTGGTTTGCGGAATTTACCCACACCTACGGCAAGCTCGGCCTACAGGCGTCCAAGGAAGAACGGGTTTACCTGGCGCGCCTGTATTGGATGACCATCGAGTTCGGCCTGGTGCAGACCCCGCAGGGCCGGCGCATCTACGGCGGCGGCATCCTGTCTTCGCCCAAGGAAACTGTGTACTGCCTGTCGGACGAGCCGGAGCATCAAGCGTTCGATCCGTTGGAAGCCATGCGCACGCCGTATCGCATCGACATCCTGCAACCGGTGTATTTCGTGCTGCCCGAGCTCAAGCGGCTGTTCGACCTGGCCCACGAAGACATCATGGGCATGGTCAAGCGCGGTCGGGAGCTGGGCTTGCATGCCCCGAAATTCCCACCAAAAGCAGCGTGAACCGCATCTTTTAAGCCCAATTGAGTCTGTTGCACAACGCGGCTTTGCTTTAGCGTGGGTGCATCGACGTTTTCCAAATATTCGATCCAGGAACACACCATGAACACTCTGAACCAAGCCCATTGCGAAGCCTGCCGCGCCGATGCCCCGCAAGTCAGCGACGAAGAACTGCCGGTGCTGATCAAGCAGATCCCCGACTGGAACATCGAAGTGCGCGACGGCGTGATGCAACTGGAGAAAGTTTTCCTGTTCAAGAATTTCAAGCACGCCCTGGCGTTCACCAATGCCGTCGGCGAGATCTCCGAGGCCGAAGGCCACCACCCAGGCCTGCTCACCGAATGGGGCAAAGTCACCGTGACCTGGTGGAGCCACTCCATCAAGGGCCTGCACCGCAATGACTTCATCATGGCCGCCCGCACCGATGACGTGGCCAAGACCGCCGAGGGCCGCAAGTAATGCATTTCGATGCCATCGGCCGGGTACCCGGCGACCCGATCCTCGGCCTGATGGAGGCCTACGGGGCGGACAGCAACCCGAGCAAGTTCGACCTGGGCGTGGGGGTCTACAAGGACGCCCAGGGCCTGACGCCGATTCTTCAGTCAGTGAAGCAGGCCGAGCAGCGGCTGGTGGATCGCCAGACCACCAAGACCTACATCGGCGGCCATGGCGACGCCGCGTTCGGCCAGTTGATCAATGCGCTGGTGCTGGGGGCCGACTCGCCGTTGATCAGCGAAAAACGCGCCGGCGCCACCCAGACACCGGGCGGCACCGGCGCCCTGCGCCTGAGCGCCGACTTCATCGCCCAGTGCCTGCCGGGCCGTGGCGTATGGCTGAGCAACCCGACCTGGCCGATCCACGAAACCATCTTCGCCGCGGCCGGGGTCAAGGTCAGTCACTACCCGTATGTGGGCGCCGATAACCGCCTGGATTTCGAGGCGATGCTGGCGACCCTGAGCCAGGCACCCAAAGGCGATGTGGTGCTACTGCACGCCTGCTGCCACAACCCCACCGGGTTCGACCTGTCCCATGAGCAATGGCGTCAGGTGCTGGAGGTGGTGCGCAGCCGCGACCTGCTACCGCTGATCGACTTTGCCTACCAAGGCTTCGGCGATGGCTTGGAGCAGGACGCCTGGGCGGTCCGGCTGTTTGCCCAGGCCCTGCCGGAAGTGCTGGTCACCAGTTCCTGTTCGAAGAATTTCGGTCTGTACCGCGACCGTACCGGTGCGCTGATCGTCTGCGCCCGGGATGGCGAGAAGCTGCTGGATATCCGCAGCCAACTGGCCAATATCGCCCGCAACCTGTGGTCGACGCCGCCGGACCATGGCGCGGCCGTGGTGGCGACCATCCTCGGCAACCCGGAACTCAAAAGCCTGTGGGCCGATGAAGTCCAGACCATGCGCCTGCGCATCGCGCAATTGCGCAGCGGCTTGCTGGAAGCCCTCGAACTCCATGGTTTGCGCGAGCGCTTCGCCCATATCGGCGTGCAACGTGGGATGTTTTCCTACACTGGCCTGACGCCGGAACAGGTCAAGCATCTGCGCGAGCGCCACAGCGTCTACATGGTCGGCACCGGCCGGGCCAATGTGGCCGGCATCGACGCCACGCGTTTGGATCTGTTGGCAGAGGCGATTGCGGACGTTTGCAGATAACCAGCCCTTAAATAGCTGAACACGTCCCTTTGTGGTGGGGGATTTATTTGTGGCGAGGGGATTTATCCCCGCTGGGCTGCGAAGCAGCACCTAAACCCGACACCTCGGAGTGTCAGGCTGCCTCTATCCAGGCATTCTTGGGGGCTGCTGCGCAGCCCAACGGGGATAAATCCCCTCGCCACAGATAAGTCCTCTTCATCACAGAAGCTGCGCCAGACGTCAGACCTGCGGGCCAGTCCACTCGCGGACAAACTGCCCAACATCTTCCTGCGGTGCCGTACGCGCTTCTTTCTGCGGCGTGCCCAGATAGAGGAATCCGATCACCTCTTCCCCATCTTCAAGACCCAGTCCCCTGGCCACATGCGGCGAATACGCCAGCTCACCGGTACGCCACACCCCACCGACACCTTGGGCGTACGCAGCCAACAAGATGCCATGGGCCGCGCAGCCGGCCGCCAGCAGTTGCTCGGATTTCGGGATTTTGAAATGGTCCTGCAGGCGGGCGATCACCACCACGACCAGGGGCGCGCGCAAAGGGCCGTTGAGGGCTTTTTCCACGACGGCTTCGGGTACCAGCGGGTCATTGAACTTCGCCGCTTCGGCCAGCAGTTCGCCCATGCGATGCCGCGCCTGCCCCTCGATCGTCAGAAAGCGCCATGGCCGCAACTGGCCGTGATCCGGCGCGCGCATGGCCGCGGCGAACATGAGTTCGCGCTGTTCCGGCGTGGGGGCCGGCTCCACCAGGCGCGGGACGGAAACACGGTTGAGCAAAGCGTCGAGAGCCTGCATCGGCCACCTCCTGAAAAAATGTTTGGCTATTCTAGTTGCTGTGCGGCGAGTCCGTTAGCGCAAATTCCGCGGCCAGGCGCCCAGGCCCCGCCGGCTGCTGGTTTACATGCCGCTTGTCGCAGGTAGAATGGCGCCCTTCCCTTTCAGCCTGAGCGGACTTCATGGCGTTGCCGACCCTGCGGATCATTGGTTTCATCATCGGCATCTTCCTGATCACCCTGGCGATCTTCATGGTTGTGCCCATGATCACGCTGATGGTCTTCGAGCGCACCCGCGACCTGCCGTCGTTCCTCTGGTCGAGCATGATCACCTTCGTCGCCGGCCTGGCACTGGTGCTTCCCGGGCGCCCGGAACACATCCACCTGCGACCGCGGGACATGTACCTGCTGACCGTCAGCAGCTGGCTGGTGGTGTGCATCTTCGCTGCGCTGCCGTTCCTGCTGACCCAGCACATCAGCTATACGGACTCGTTCTTCGAAAGCATGTCGGGCATCACCGCCACCGGCGCTACCGTGCTGAGCGGCCTGGACACCATGTCTCCGGGCATCCTGATGTGGCGCTCGTTGCTGCACTGGCTCGGCGGTATCGGCTTCATCGGCATGGCGGTAGCGATCCTGCCCTTGCTGCGCATTGGTGGCATGCGGCTGTTCCAGACCGAGTCGTCGGACCGCTCGGAAAAAGTCATGCCCCGGTCCCACATGGTGGCGCGGCTGATCGTGGCGTCCTACGTGGGCATCACCATTTTCGGCACCCTGGCGCTCTGGTGGGCCGGGATGAGCCTGTTCGATGCTATCAACCATTCGATGTCGGCGATCTCCACCGGCGGTTTCTCCACCTCGGACCTGTCCTTGGCCAAATGGACCCAACCGGCGGTGCACTGGGTCGCCATCGTCATCATGATCCTCGGCAGCCTGCCGTTTGCCCTGTATGTCTCGACGCTGCGAGGCAATCGCCGGGCGCTGATCAAGGACCAGCAGGTCCAGGGGCTTATCGGCGTGCTGCTGGTGACCTGGCTGGTGCTCGGCACCTGGTATTGGGCCACCACCGACCTGCATTGGCTGGACGCGCTGCGGCACGTGGCGCTGAACGTGACGTCCATCGTCACCACCACCGGCTTCGCCCTGGGGGACTACAGCCTGTGGGGCAATTTCTCGCTGATGCTGTTCTTCTACCTGGGGTTCGTTGGCGGTTGTTCGGGGTCGACGGCCGGCGGGATCAAGATTTTCCGCTTCCAGGTCGCCTACATCCTGCTTCGGGCCAACCTTAATCAACTGATCCACCCCCGCGCGGTGATCAAGCAGAAATACAACGGTCATCGCCTCGACGAAGAGATCGTCCGTTCGATCCTCACGTTCTCGTTCTTCTTTGCCATCACCATTTGCGTGATCGCCCTGCTGCTGTCACTGCTGGGGGTGGAATGGATGACGGCCCTGACCGGCGCGGCCAGTACCGTGTCGGGCGTCGGCCCGGGGCTGGGGGAAACCATCGGACCGGCCGGCAACTTCGCACCGTTGCCGGACGCGGCCAAATGGATTCTGTCGGCGGGCATGCTGCTGGGCCGATTGGAGATCATCACGGTGTTCGTGCTGTGTATCCCGGCGTTCTGGCGCCACTGACCGGTTCCGGCTGGCTAGCCAATCGCGCCCGGTATTCGCCGGGTGTGGTGTCGAACCAGCGGCGAAACGCCCGGAAAAAATTGCTCGGGTCGGCGAACCCCAGCAGATAGGCGATCTCCAGCAACGTCATGCCCGACTGCGCCAGGTACTGCTCGGCCAGTTCGCGACGGGTGTCTTCGAGCAGGCTCTGGAAACTGGTGCCTTCTTCCTGCAAGCGCCGTTGCAAGGTGCGCTGCGACAGGTGCAGCGTCTGCGCCACCACGTCTCGCTTGGGTTCGCCCTGGGGCAGCAGCCGACACAATACTTGTCGCGCCTTGTGGGTCACGCGGCTTTCCGAAAAACGCGCGAGGTACTCCCCGGCAAACCGGTCGTGAAGCTGGGCCATGGCTTCGTTGGCCGTCGGCAGCGGCGCCTCCATGTCGGCCCGTTCAAAGATCAGCGCGTCATAAGGCGCACCGAACACCAGCGGCGCGGGGAAGGCTCGCTGATAAGGCGCCGGGTCCGAGGGCTCCGCGCCTTGGAACAACACCTTCACCGGGCGCAGGGTGCGCCCGGTCAACCAACTGCACAGGGCCAGCGCACACGCCAGGGACGCTTCGGCGCTTTGACGGGTCGGCGGCAGATGGTCGCCATGCACCGTCAGGATCAACCCGTAGCCCTCTTCCAACTGGCGAAAACTCAAGTCGGCGCTTTCGGCAATGATCCGCTGGTAACGCACCAGCCGTTGGAAACCCTCCACCAGGGTGCGACTGGACATCAAGGCGTAACCCGCCACGTGGAACGAGGCTGGGCGCACCACCTTACCCATGTTCAAGCCAATGGCCGGGTTACCCGACAATTCCACCGCCCGTTGCCAGAGCCGCGTCATCGAATCCTGGGGGAAACGCGCATCCGGATCGTCCAGTGCATCAAAGTCCAGCCCCAGTTGCTTGAACAGCACCCGACAATCCAGGCCGTCCATTTCCAACGCCTTGACAATCCCCATAGCCCAGCTTGAAGAAGTGGTTCGTTCGCTCATGACGTTTTACTTGCATGACGAGCCGCAGGGTACGGCTGGATTTGCGAAGGATACTAAAGTGGCGCTGATTGTCACTGGCTGTTGCACATCATGGCTCTAGACTCAAAGTAAGCCGCTGGATGCATCGGTCGCCAGAACAATAACCACAGAGTCAGCCGTCGTGGAAAACGCTAAACGATTCAATACCTTCGCCGAGTTTTACCCGTATTACCTCAGCGAACACAGCAACAGCACCTGCCGACGACTGCATTTCATCGGCACCTCCCTGGTCATCCTGGTGTTCGTCCTCGCCCTCGTCGTGGGTAGCGGGTGGCTGTGGCTCGCCCTGCCCGTCGCCGGCTACGGCTTCGCCTGGGTCGGGCACTTCTTCTTCGAAAAGAACCGTCCCGCCACTTTCCAGCATCCGCTCTACAGCCTGCTCGGCGATTTCGTCATGTACCGCGACATGCTGCGGGGCAAGGTCGCGTTCTGATAAGGACTACCCATGAGCAACCATGCGCGCTTTACCCACATGCAGGAAGGGACTCAACAAGACTGGGCGATCATCGCGGCCGACTTCAGCGCCTACGCACGGCAATTGCCGGGGCGGATCCTGGCCCACTTGAAACTGCTGGACGGCGATTTCGGCGGGTTCCCGGTGGATCGCCTGACCCATTCCCTGCAAACCGCCACCCGCGCCTACCGGGACGGGCGGGACGAGGAATACGTGGTCTGCGCCCTGCTCCACGACATCGGCGACACCCTCGGTTCGTATAACCACCCGGACATCGCCGCGGCGATCCTCAAGCCCTTCGTCAGCGCCGAGAACCTGTGGATGGTGGAGAAGCACGGGATTTTCCAGGGTTATTACTTCTTCCATCACCTGGGCATGGACCGGTACCTGCGCGAGCAGTTTTTCGAACATCCGCAGTACCAGGCGACGGTCGACTTTTGTGCGAAATATGACGCAGCGGCGTTCGATCCCGAGTACGACACACTGCCGTTGAGTTTCTTCGAGCCGATGCTGGAAAGGGTGTTTGCCGCGCCGAAGCAGTCGATCTACAAGGCGGCGATGACGGAGCAGCCTTCTGGCTGACAGATTTCTGGGGGCCGCTGCGCGGTCCATCGCGGGCAAGCCTTGCTCCCACAGGTGTTGCCTGCTCTCATAGACAGTGAGTACATGTGGGAGCAAGGCTTGCCCGCGATGGCGTCATGAAGGCCTACACCGGCTCGGTCACTTTCAACTCAGCTTTGACCAACGCCTCCCGCGCCTGGGCCTCAGCCAACCGATACAACTCGATCGACCCATCCCAATGCTCGATCAGCGCGGTGCAGGATTCGACCCAATCGCCACAATTGAGGTATTCCACCTCACCCACCATACGCATCTCGGCATGGTGGATGTGCCCGCAGACCACGCCATGCAGCTCGCGCTTCACACACTCGTGGGCGATGGCTTCTTCAAAATCGCTGATGAAGCTGACAGCGGTCTTGACCTTGTGCTTGAGGTACGCCGACAGCGACCAGTAGCCGTAGCCATAACGGGCCCGCCAATGATTGAGCCAGCGGTTCAGCGTGAGGGTGAACTCGTAGGCCGAATCACCGAGGAACGCCAACCAACGGTGGTAACGGGTGATGACGTCGAACTGGTCGCCATGGATCACCAACAGGTGCCGGCCATCGGCAGTGACGTGCACCGCTTCGTCCACCAACTGGATATTGCCCAGGATCAACTTCGAATAGCGCCGCAGGAATTCGTCATGGTTGCCGGTGACGTAGATCACTTCGGTGCCGCGCTTGCTCATGGTCAGCAAGCGGCGAATGACGTTGGTGTGGGCCTGGGGCCAATACATGCCACCGCGCAATTTCCAACCATCGATGATGTCACCCACCAGGTAGATCTTGTCGGCGTGGTAGCCCTTGAGAAACTGCGACAAGTGCTCGGCCTGGCAATCCCGGGTGCCCAAGTGCACATCGGAAATCCACAGGGTGCGAACACGCTGCTTGCGGCTGGGTTTGGCGAGCTCGGCGCTGGTCATTGGGCAACCCTCTGATCGTTTTCGCCACTGTGCACGCCAGCGGTTAATGACCCATGACAAACACAAGTCCATTCCATGACAGCGCGAGGCGGTGTGCCCTCGGTGTATGCTGGCGGCCTGACCCGGGAGACCGCGATGCGACCGATCCTCACGCTACGCCACTACAGCCACGATTTGATTGTCCACAGCCACGACCACGCGCAACTGGTGTTCGGGTTGTCCGGCGCGCTGGACTTCGAGGTCGAAGGGCGTGGCAGCCAGGTGGTGCAACAGAGTTTCGTGGTGGTACCCGCCGGAGCCCATCATGCCTGTGGCAGTCCCCAGGGCAGTCGCTGCCTGGTGTTGGATGTGCCCAGTGACGATTGGGTCGGGCAATGCCTGGGGGATCATGCCGACGCCAGTCGCCGCTTGCTCGACGACAGCGCTCGCCTGCCCTTGGACGCGGGGCAAAGCCAGTTGGTC
Organism: Pseudomonas sp. Soil_N_39; assembly: GCF_057655955.1. Taxonomy (NCBI): domain Bacteria; kingdom Pseudomonadati; phylum Pseudomonadota; class Gammaproteobacteria; order Pseudomonadales; family Pseudomonadaceae; genus Pseudomonas; species Pseudomonas sp. Soil_N_39. The sequence continues at coordinate 96,040 of NZ_JBDGLI010000005.1, read as the reverse complement.
AGTTGGCTGGCGGGCAGCCCGGTGGACGACCCGGTGATTGCCCAGCAAGGCGCGGTGCTGCTGCTGGCGAGTCTCAATGGCGTTCGCCAGCACACCCTCGGTGGCCGGCGCCTGCCCTACGCCGCGCTCAACGCCCACATCGACCAGAACGCCGCCTACCCGCTGCAAGTGGCGGACCTGGCGCGGGTCGCCGGCCTTTCCAGCGCACGCCTGCATGCGCGCTTCATCGCCGAGTGCGGACAAACCCCAATGGAGTACATCCGCAGCCGCCGCTTGCATCAGGCCGTGGCGTTGTTGCGCGAGTCGGACCTGCCCATCGGCGAGATCGCCCACCGGGTCGGCTACAGCTCTCAGAGTGCTTTCGCCGCGGCGGTGCTGCGAGAGTTCGGTGCCTCGCCGGGCAAGCTGCGGCGCCAACGCTAGATGCGCGTTAAAAATCGCTAGGATCGCGACAGACCCTGCCGCCCCACCCGCGCTTAAATACTGCAATCTGTGAGGGGGAACAGTCCTGTGGGAGCGAACCTGCTCGCGAAGGCGGTGGTTCAGTTGCATGGATGTTGGGTTTGCTGGCCTCATCGCGAGCAAGCTCGCTCCCACAGGGGAACTGGGTGCGCATGAATTTTGTGCCTGCTGAAAATCCAGTGTGGGAGCGAGCTTGCTCGCGATTGCTATCTGTCAGTCAATTTCTGCATTGCCTGAACCACCGCTATCGCGAGCAAGCTCGCTCCCTCAGAAGACGCTCACCGTCCCGCTATGGCTTATCGGTTGAAAGGATTGAAATGACACCTCGTACCGCCCTCGGCGCCCTGCACATTGGCGCACTCATGTTTGGCCTGACCGGTGTCTTCGGCAAACTCGCCGCGGCTTCGCCAGCGGTCATCGTGTTCGGTCGCGCCGTCTTCGCCGTGCTGGCCCTGGCGATGTTCGCCCGGTTCGCCAGCAGCAGCCGCTGGCAGAAACTGCGGGCACAGGATGGCCGGCGATTGCTGCTCGGGGGCCTGTTGCTGGCCGCGCACTGGGTGAGCTTCTTCATCGCCGTGAAGGTGGCCGGCGTGGCAATCGCCACGTTGGGGTTCGCCAGTTTCCCAGCCTTCACGGTATTGCTCGAGGGGCTGATCTTCCGCGAGCGGATTCGCGCCAATGAAATCTGGCTGGTGGTGTTGGTGAGCGTCGGCCTGGTGTTGGTCACGCCGAACTTCGACCTGGCCAGCGGTGCCACCACCGGCCTGCTGTGGGCCATGGCTTCGGGGCTGCTGTTTTCCCTGTTGTCATTGACCAACCGTGCCGGCGCCGCGCATGTGCCGCCGGTGCAGGCCGCGCTGTGCCAGAACGTGGTGGTCGGGTTGTGCCTACTACCGATGGCCGCGCCACAACTGAGCGACGTTCGCCCCATCGACTGGTTGTGGATCGGCCTGCTCGGCGTGTTCTGCACCGGCCTGGCCCACAGCCTGTTCGTCGCCAGCCTGGCGGTTGTCAAGGCCCGCACGGCGGCGGTGATCTTCGCCATGGAACCGGTCTACGGCATCGCCATGGCCTGGTGGCTGTTCGACGAACGCCCGACACTGCGCATGCTGCTGGGCGGCGTGGTGATCATCGCGGCCATCGTGATCTCAAGCCAACTGGGCAGCTCGAAGAAACCGGGGGTGGGAGCCCAGGCCGCGTCTCATTGAACCCGATCGTTGTGGCCCAGGTCCCGCTCCGGGTCGATCCGGTCGCGGACCCGCTGCTTGAGGACCTTGGCCTCGGGAAAACCGCCATCGGCCTTGCGCTCCCAGATTTGCGCACCGTCGCAACTGATGTGGAACACACCGCCGGTACCCGGCACCAGGGACACCTTGCCCAGGTCGTCGCCGAAGGTGCTGAGCAGTTCCTGGGCCAGCCAGGCGGCGCGCAGCAGCCATTGGCACTGGGTGCAATACGTGATGACGACTTCCGGCTTGTGTTCGGTCATTGCGGGTGAACTCCTGGATTCGAAGGCGTCGTTATAATACCTGCCTTTGATCGCCCGCCCCGAGATAGACGATGCGCCGCCTGCTTCCCCTCCTGCTTCTGCTGCTGTTGCCCTTTTTCGTCCAGGCCGTCGAAGCGCCACGCCCGAAAATCGGCTTGGTGCTGTCCGGCGGCGCGGCGCGGGGACTGGCCCACATCGGCGTGCTCAAGGCCCTGGAGGAGCAAGGCATCAAGATCGACGCCATTGCCGGCACCAGCATGGGCGCGGTGATCGGCGGGCTGTATGCCTCGGGCTACAAGATCGACGAACTGGAAAAACTCGCCCTGGGCATCGACTGGCAACAGGCCTTGTCCGATGCGCCGCCACGCAAGGACGTGCCGTTCCGGCGCAAGCAGGATGACCGCGATTTCCTGGTGAAACAGAAACTGAGCTTTCGTGACGACGGCAGCCTCGGCCTGCCCTTGGGGGTCATCCAGGGCCAGAACCTGGCCCTGCTGCTCGAAAGCCTGCTGGCCCACGCCAGCGACACGCGGGACTTCGACAAACTGCCGATCCCATTTCGCGCCGTGGCCACCGACATCGCCACCGGCGAAAAAGTCGTGTTCCGCAAAGGCCACCTGCCCAAGGTCATTCGCGCCAGCATGTCGATCCCGGCGGTGTTCGCCCCGGTGGAGCTGGACGGCCGGTTGCTGGTGGACGGCGGCATGGCCGACAACATCCCGCTGGATGTGGCCCGGGACATGGGCGTAGACGTGGCCATCGTGGTCGATATCGGCACGCCGCTGCGCACCCGCAAGCAACTGGTCACGGTGGTCGACGTGCTGAACCAGTCGACCACCCTGATGACCCGGCGCAACTCTGAAGAACAACTGGCCACCCTGAAAAAAAGCGACGTATTGATCCAGCCGGCCTTGGCGAGCTTCGGCTCCACCGACTTCGGCCGGGCCCGGGACATGATCGACGCCGGCTACCGCGCCACCCGGATACTCGAGGCACGCCTGGCCCCTCTGCGCCCGTCCGAGGCGCCCGACGCCGAACTCATGGCCGCACGCACGCCCAGCGAACGCACGCCGGTCATCACCGCCATTCGTGTGGAGAACGATTCGAAAGTCGGCGATGACGTGATTCGCTACTACATTCGCCAACAAATCGGCGAGCCGCTGGACCTGGGGCGCCTGCAAACCGACATGGGCACGTTGTACGGCCTGGACTACTTCGAACAGGTGCAATACCGCGTGGTCCACAAGGGCCCGGACCACACCTTGGTGATCAGCGCCCGGGGCCGACGCACCGGCACCGATTACCTGCGGTTGGGGCTGAGCCTGTCGGACGACATGCGCGGCGACAGCGCTTTCAACCTGGGGGCCAGCTATCGGGTCAACGGCATCAATCGCCTGGGCGCCGAGTGGCTGACCCGGGCGCAGATCGGCGACAAGCAGGAGTTGTACAGCGAGTTCTATCAGCCATTGGATGTTGGCTCGCGCTACTTCATAGCCCCCTATGGGCAATTCGAATCCCGCAACGTGGAGTCGATCCTGGACAACGATCCAGTGGCCCAGTATCGCGTCGAACGCTATGGCTTCGGGCTCAATGTGGGCCGCCAGATCGGCAACAGCGGCGAAATCCGCTTCGGTGTCGGCCAGGCCTGGGGCAAGGCCGATGTGCGCATCGGCGACCACGACCAACCCAGCGAGAATTTCAACGAGGGGTTCTACGAACTGAAGTATTCGTTCGACTCCCTCGACAGCGTGTACTTTCCCCATGAAGGGGAAGACATCGGCCTGAGCTGGCGCCAATACGAACCGGGGCTGGGCTCCGACCAGCGTTACCGCCAGTGGGAATTCAAACTGGACAAGGCCCTGAGCAGCGGCCCGGACACCTTCATCCTGGGCGGGCGCTATGGCCGTACCCTGGATACTGCGGAGGTGGTGACCTCCAGCTTTGTGCTCGGTGGCGCGCGGCAACTGTCGGGCTTTCGCGAAGATGGGGTATCCGGGCAGAACATGAGCCTGATGCGTGCCGTGTATTACCGACGCCTCACACCGCGGGCCTACCTGCCATTGGACTTCCCGCTGTACATCGGTGGCTCCTTGGAGCGCGGCCGGGCCTGGAACAACGACAACGAGTTCGACAGTGGTTACATCAACGCCGCCAGTATTTTCCTAGGTTTCGATACACCGCTAGGGCCCTTGAACTTCAGCTATGGCTTTAACGACGACGATGAACAGGCGGTGTACCTGAACCTGGGGCAGACGTTTTGAGGGGTTGGGTGTTTGCCTGGGCTGGAGTGATGGCCTGACCCATTGCTATCGCGAGCAAGCTCGCTCCCACAAGGGTTCCCTGGCGGTCGCGAGCTCGATGCTTACGCAAATCCCTGTGGGAGCGAGCTTGCTCGCGATGAGGCCAGCCACTACAACTTCGATGGTACTTAGCGAATCCCCGCCAGCAGCACCCGGGCGGTCTGCTTGAGGGGTTCGTCACCCTCTTCGAGCAGCTCTTCAAGCAGGGTGACGGCGGTCTTCAGGTCGCCATCGTCGATGCAGTTCTGTGCCTGCTCCAGTTTGACCGAATGCTCCGGGGCCTGGGGTTCGAGGGACAGGGTGTCCAGGGCGACAGGTTCAAGGGCCAGCGGCTCAAATTCCAGCGCCTGCTCCTCATCGGCAAAGCCATCGAGAAAGGCATCGTCCAGCGACTCGGTTTCCAGGGGAGCCTCCCACTGCAACTCCGGTTCGTCGAAACCTGAAAGCGACAAGCCCTCGGTACTGTCGACAGCCAGTGGTGCAGCAAGATTTTCTTCAGCCGGCGTGCCCTGGTCATCCGCCAGGTCCCAACTGGTTTCCATGGACAGTGCTTCCAGGTCCAGCTCGAACTCGTCACTGGGCGCCTGTTCAGGTTCAGGCGCAGGAGCCGGTACCAAGGGTTGCGCCTGTTCCACTGTCGGTGCGCTGATCAGGGCCACCTTGGGATAGCGCCCGCGGATATCCTCCAGCGTCCCGGCATCGACGCCTTGTGCCAACAGATGATGTTCCTGGGCCTGGAAACCGATGACATCGCCCTGCTTGCCCAATACTTCCAGCAACTTGAGGCCCAGGTCGGTGCGTTCCGGTTCGGCCAGCAATGCCGCGCGCAACAGCCCGGCGGCCTCGGTGAAACGGCCGTAGGTCAGGTAGATCCCGACGCCTTCCAGCACATCACCCAGGGGCGCATCACCGTTGTTGAACGAGGTCGCGGCCTCGGATGGCTCCGGGTCGGGGATTGATGCAAAGGTGTCGTCGCCCGCCTCCAGCATCGGCTCGGGGCGCTCGGTCATCGGTTCCAACTCGGCCTGCTGTTGGCGACGTCGAATGAACAATAACAAGGCGAGCAATCCCAACAAGGCCACCAACCCCGCCACCCATGTCCAATTGATGCCCTCAGGCTCAGCGGCCGGTTCGGTAACGGGGGATACATCTGGAGCCGGCTCCGACGCAGGCTGCGCTGGTTGCGGTTGCGCCGACGCAACGGGGGCCGGAGCCGTCTCGGCCAGCCGGGTCTGCAATTCGCTGATCTGCTGGCGCTGGCCGGCGATTTCCTCATCCTGGGCCTGGAGCCGCGCCTGCAGTTCCTCAATGGTCTTCTGTTGTTGCTGGTTCTGCAGCACGCTGGCGGCCAACTGCTCATCGGACGCGGCGGAGGCCTGGCCGGCGGTGCTTGCAACCGATGTCGGCAGCACGGCCGAGTCGGGCAATAACAGACGCTGGCCGATGGAGAGCCGGTCGCTTCCGGGGTTCAAGGCCTGGATCCCTTGCATCAACTCATTGACCGACGCGTTGCTCCCGGCGTCATGCAGGCGCTGGGCAATCACCCAGGGACTGTCTCCCTGCACGACCGTATAGCGCTTGCCCTGTACCGCCGGGGGCGGCTTGATGGCCGGTGTGGCCTGGCTCGGCGTCCCAGGCTGCGGGGCCGTGGACGGTTCGTCACGGGCCGGCACGATACCCGGTGAGCCCGGTGGGTCGATCAGCACAGTGTATTCGCGCAGCAAGCGCCCGTTGGGCTGATTGAGCTGCACCAGGAAATTAAGGAAGGGTTCCTCCACCGGTTTGCTGGAGGTCACCCGAATGAAGCTGCGCTCACCGCGCAATACCGGCGTAAAGCGAAGATTATTGAGAAAGAACACCCGCTCCACACCCGCACGATTGAAATCGTCCGGACTCGCCAGGCTGGCCGACAGTTCACCTTCGCCGATCCCGGCCACATCGACCAGGGCGATATCGGCACGCAACGGCTGGTTCAAGGCGGAATGGAGCGTGATCTCGCCAAGCCCCAGCGCTGACGCCAAGGCCGGAAACCCCAAGGCACCCACGACGATCGACACGTTGATCCAACTGCGCAACGTGGACTGCAAACTTTCAAGCATGGGTATCCCTTTCGATTACCAAAACCAACCTCGGCGTAAACGCTCCCAATAGGAGCGCTTACTACTGGTTATAGTTCGCTAACCGACGAATCTCAAAAGTCTGACGCCAGGGATCTGCCTCAGGATTTTTCCAGGTTGGCCAGGATCGTGCCGTGAACCCGCATGCAGACGCGCATGTCCGCCTCGTCGACCCCTTCGAACAGCTCCCGTCGCAACTGTGTGGCAATGGTTTCGATTTGTTCGATCAACGGTAAGGCCGGCGCGCAGAGCACGATTTTCTTGGCCCGACGGTCCTCGGCCACGGCTTGGCGCTGCACCAACCCCTGGGTTTCCAGGCTGTCGAGCAACCGGGCCAGAGTCGGGCCTTCGACGGCGACACTCTGGGCCAGTTCACGCTGGGTCGGCGCCTGTTCGAAACGGGCCAGGTGCAGCAGCACCAGCCAGCGCGCCTGGGACAGGCCCAGCCCGGCCAAGCGGCGGTCCAGTTCGGCCCGCCAGCCTCGGGACATTTGCGCCAACTGCATGCCAAAACGGTGTTGATCGGTTAACGGCATAAAAAACTCATCAGATCTGAAATAGAGAAAAACTAATTATTAGTCAGCTAAGCATGAGCTTTGGATTCAAGCAAGGCTCGCCTTGTACTGAATCGTTAAAGGAGCGCAACTCACTGATCAGACTTCAAATTCCGACTGCAACGCAGCCCTGACGCAGTACAGCACACCTTCGGGCACCCGTCCGACAAACAGCGCGGCGACTTCGGATACTGGCGGTAATTCGCCTTCGCCATCCAGGAACGCGTCCTGTACTTCGCCCATCAGTTCCTCGGGCAGATCCAGCGCCTGATCCAGGGATAACTGCTGTTTGCCGATGGCCTCGGCCAGCATCGTGTAGACGTTTTTCTCCGAGCACTGCAATTGCCCAGCGATCTGCACCGGTGTCATGCCAGCCCGGGCCAGTGTGATGAGCTCGTGGCGCACATCGGCCACCGCTTTCGGCGCTTCGGCTTCGCCCCCCAGGACCTGGAGGAAGGCTTCGCCATAACGCTCCAGCTTGCGCGCCCCCACGCCGCTGACCCGGGCCATTTCCGCCAGGGAGGTGGGCTGGCTGCGGAGCATTTCCAGCAGCGTCGAATCGGGGAAGATGACGTACGGCGGTACGCCGTGTTCCTCGGCCAGCTTGCGACGCAAGGCGCGCAAGGCTTCCCATTGGTCGCGCTCTTCGCCGCGTACCAATTGGCTGGCCTGGCTCTTGCTGCTCTTGACCGCCGTTGCCGGCTTGAGGTCGCGGCGCAGTTCGAGGGTGACCTCGCCTTTGAGCAACGGCCGGCAAGTCGCACTCAGGCGCAGGCCGCCGTAGCCTTCCAGGTCGATGTCCGCCAGGCCGCGAGCCACCAGTTGCCGGAACAATGAGCGCCACTCACTCTCGGTGCGCGCCTTGCCCACGCCAAACACCGAGAGGTGCTGGTGACCGAAGTTGCGGACCTTCTCGTTGTCCTTGCCCAGCAATACGTCCACCAGGTGCCCGACGCCATAGCGCTGGCCGGTGCGGAAAATCGCCGACAGGGCCTGGCGGGCCGGTTCGGTGGCGTCCCAGGTCTCCACGCCATCGACGCAGTTGTCGCAATGCCCGCAAGGCTGGGGCATGTCTTCGTCAAAATAGGCCAGCAAGGTCTGGCGACGGCAGCGAGTTTCTTCGCACAGCGAGAGCATGGCGTCGAGCTTGTGCTGCTCCAGGCGCTTGTGGCGCTCATCGCCTTCGGAGTTCTGCAGCATCTGCTTGAGCATCACCACGTCTTGCAGGCCGTAGGCCATCCAGGCATCGGCCGGCAAGCCATCACGGCCGGCACGCCCGGTTTCCTGGTAGTACGCCTCGAGGGACTTGGGCAGGTCCAGGTGCGCGACAAAACGCACGTTGGGCTTGTCGATGCCCATGCCGAACGCAATGGTGGCCACCATGATCAGGCCTTCCTCGTTGAGGAAGCGCTTCTGGTGATAGGCCCGCAGGTCGTTGGGCAGGCCGGCGTGATACGGCAACGCCGGGAACCCTTGCTCACACAGGAACGCCGCCACTTCATCGACCTTTTTGCGCGACAGGCAATAGACAATGCCGGCATCGCTGCGGCGCTCGGCGAGGAACGCCAGCAATTGCTTGCGCGGCTGCTCCTTGGGCACGATGCGGTAGAAAATATTGGGACGGTCGAAGCTCGACAGGAACCGCTCGGCATCCTGCAAGTGCAGGCGCTCGACGATTTCCTCGCGGGTACGCTTGTCGGCGGTAGCGGTCAGGGCGATGCGCGGCACGTCGGGGAACAGTTCCGCCAATTGCCCCAGCTGCAGGTATTCACGCCGAAAATCATGGCCCCATTGCGATACGCAGTGGGCTTCGTCAATGGCGAACAGGGCGATTTCCAGGCTCTGCAGGAACGCCAGCATGCGCGGCTGTACCAGGCGTTCCGGGGCCAGGTACAACATCTTGACTTCACCGCGCTTGATCCGCGTCGCCAGGTCCCGTTGTTGCTCGGCGCTGAGGGTGGAGTTCAGCGAAGCGGCGGCGACCCCCAGTTCCTCGAGGGTCGCGACCTGGTCGTCCATCAGCGCGATCAGCGGCGAAACCACCACCGCCAGGCCGTTGCGCAGCAGCGCCGGCACCTGGAAGCACAAGGATTTGCCGCCGCCGGTGGGCATGAGCACCAAGGCATCGCCACCGCTGGCCACACGCTCAATAATGGCACCCTGGCGGCCACGGAAACTGTCGTAGCCGAAGATGTCCTTGAGGACGCGTTGAGCCTGTTCGAGCATAGAAACTCCAAAAATCACCGAAACATCCCTGCAAGGCTGGTTCAGAATCGCACACGCTGCACCGGCAAATCGTAAGTGCGCGTTTCGAACCGGCGGGACGCCGCAGGGCATCACAAAACGCGGCAGTATACCCGAGGCCTTCGCCGCAAAGGGCGCTGCTGACAAGAGGTGCTGGCGATCTTCCGGTTGCCCCAGTCCCTGTGGGAGCGAGCTTGCTCGCGATAGCGGTGGATCAGCTTCGGCAGTGTTGAATGCCATACCCTCATCGCGAGCAAGCTCGCTCCCACATTTGATCTGCGGTGCCCCCCCCATTTGTGTCGACCCTCGGACCGTCGAGAGGCAAATACACCACGCGGCTGGCCTGGGCGCTCAAGAAGGCCTAGAATTCCCGCATTGTTTATTCCCCAAGGTAGCCCGTAATGTCCTTCGCTGAGCAACTGACCCGCCTGCAAGTCTTCCTCGACGCCGATGAGCTGCACGAGGAAGCGCTGGACTACGTGGCCGCTCACGGCTATCTGACCGCCCTGTCGATCTGCGCCGAAACGGTGCCGGACCGTGAGTGGATCGATGCCCTGTTCGCCGAAGAGCCGCATTACAGCGACGAAGCCCAGCGCGCCGAAATCGAAGCCACCCTGGTCGGCCTCAAGGCCCACATCGCCCGTCAACTGGCGTCCGACGAAGAATTCGAGCTGCCGTGCGAACTGGACCTGGGCGATGACCCGGACGATTCGGAACTGCGTGGCTGGTGCATCGGCTTCATGGAAGGCGTGTTCCTGCGCGAAGCCGCCTGGTTCGAAACCGCCGAAGAGGAAGTCAGCGAAATGCTGCTGCCGATCATGGTCGGTTCCGGCCTGTTCGACGAGCAACCGGAGTTTTCCGACATCGCCGCCGACGCGAACCTGATGGACGACATGATCGTCCAGATCCCCGAAGCCCTCACCGCCCTGTACCTGCTGTGCAACGCCCCGGACGAGAAACCGGCGATCCTCAAGCCGCGCCACCACTGAGTGACCGGGTGCCCTCGCCAGTCGGCAACCGCCCGCTGATCCTGCGTTACGCTCTACTGGCCATCGGCTGGCTGAGCGTGGTGCTGGGGGTCATCGGCATTTTCATTCCCGTCCTGCCTACCACCCCCTTCCTGCTGCTGGCCGCGGCCTGCTTCGCCCGCAGTTCGCCGCGCTTCTACCAGTGGCTGGTGGAACATCCCCGCCTGGGCCCGTGGATCAGCGACTACCTCAGCGGCAACGGCATCCCGCTCAAGGGCAAGGTCTATGCCATCGGGCTGATGTGGGCGAGCATCCTGCTGTCCTGCTACCTGGTGCCGCTGCCATGGGCGCGGGGGTTCATGCTCACCAGTGCGGTGCTGGTGACGGTGTATATCCTCAGGCAGAAGACACTGCGAAAACCTTGAGTATGAGTGCGGCGCATTCCCCTGTGGCGAGGGGATTTATCCCCGCTGGGTTGCGAAGCAACCCCAAAACCAGACGCCGCGCAGCAACAGATGACCCCTACCGACCGGTTTGCGACTGCTGCGCAGCCGAACGGGGATAAATCCCCTCGCCACAGCAGCCCTCACACCGTGTCCACCTTCAACGAATGATCATTCAACATGCCGTTGATGATGGTCGCCGTGTCCGCTCCACCGATGATTCCCCCCGCGCCCGGCGTGACGCCGTAGTGGCTGGCCAGGTTGACGCCGGCCAGGTCGATGGTCTGGTTCGGCGTGGCACCGGCAATGGAGCTGACGTCGATGCTGGTGACGACCGACCCACCGCTGCCGCTCACGCTGAAATGCAGGTAGTCATCCAGTGACGCCGCGCTGCCGTTCTCTCCTTGCAACAGTTGGGACAGGTCGAGTTTGTCGACGCCGAGCGCGAAGTCGGTGATCACGTCGTGGCCGCTGTTGCCCGCCTGCCATTGAAAGGTGTCGGCGCCGCTGCCGCCGGTGAGGGTGTTGTTGCCCAAGCCGCCGATCAGCACGTCGTCGCCACCAGCGCCATTGAGCACGTCGTTGCCAAGTCCGCCGTTGATGCGGTTGCTGGCGCCATCGCCCGTGAGGGTGTCATTGAAGTTCGAGCCGACGAGGTTTTCGATGCCGGCCAGGGTGTCGGTGCCGGCGCCCAGGGTGTTCTGCGCCGCCAACAGTCCCAGGTTCACCGTGACCGCTGATGTGGCATGGGCGTAGCTGGCGGTGTCGTTACCGCTGCCGCCATCGAGCAGGTCATTGCCCGTGCCGCTGTAGAGCACGTCATCCCCTGCCCCGCCATGCAAGGTGTTATTGCCCGAACCGGCACTGAGGATGTCGTTGCCGTCGCCGGCGTTGAGGGTGTCGTCGCCGTTGCCGGCCAACAGCACATCGTCGCCACTGGTGCCCGTCAGGGTATGGCCCGCCTGATAACTGATGCCTACCGATGCGCTGTCACTGCCGCCGTGGTTGTCGCTGGCGGTGTAGCTGCCGTGGTAATCCGCTGTTTTGTCCTGCGCCCCGGCATAGTCGACCGTCAGGGTCAGTTGATAGTTTTCCGCAGCGTTGGCATTACCGCCGCCGGGATTGGCAATGTTGGTGACGTGGATCTGGTAATTGCCATCCGCTGCCGCGGTGAACGAAGCCCCGTCGTTGATCGCGATGAAGGGCCCGCCATTGAGTGAATACTCCATCGCAATGCGACCGGCCGACAGGTTGTGGTCCAGGGTGAGGGTTTCGCCCTGTTTGAGGCTGATGTTGAGGCGGTCTTCATCGTTGGCGTTGTTGTTGGAGACCATCCCCAGTGCACCGCTGACCACCAGCATCGCCGTCATGCTCGCGGTATTGGCGACGAAGGCACTGCGGCTGAGGTTGATCGACTGCACGTTGTTGCCGGTGAAGCTGGCCGTGCCGGTGCTGCCGGTGAAGTCCGCGCCTTTGGCGACCCATCCGGTATTGAAACTGGTGGGTGATGCGGTGAGTGGATCGCCGTTGGCGTCGCTGTCGTTACCCAGCAGCAATTCGCCCGGGATCACGATGTTGCCCGACAGCACATTGGTGATGATGTTGTCGTCAACAGCGATCGGCGGGCTGTTGGGCACGACGTTGATCACCAGGTTAGAGCTCGCCAGGTCACCGTCATGGTCGCTGACGGTGTAGCCGATGTGCTCGGTGATCAAAGTGCTGGTGGCCGTCTGGGAGGTGTAGCTGAACGCACCGGTATCCAGGTTGACCACCAAAGTACCGTGGTGGTCGGTGGCGATGCTCAATGTATTGGTGGCGGTATTGAAGGAGCCATGGTTGAGCCCGCCGCTGGCGGTCAGTGCTCCGTGACCACCGTTGGCCGTCGGGTCGTAGCTGTACGTGGTGCCATCGACCACCAGGCTTTTGATAAACCCGCCATCGGCGCCGAACGAGCCCCCCTCATCCAACAGGTTGCCGGTAACCGGCGCGCCTTGCACGGTGCCGGAGAGCACCGAGTTGAGCTGGTTCAGGTCGGTGACCACTACCGCGTTGGTGTTGGTGTGGGCGCTGCCGTCGTAGGCCAGCGGGTCGAGGTGAGCATTGCTGACGCCGCTGCCCAGGCCAATGGCGTAGTTCTTTATGCCGTTGGCGTCGAGGAAGGCTTTCCAAGCGGTTTCGTCTGCCGTGCCGATTTCGCCCAAGGTCGGCTTGCCGTCGGAGAAGAAATAGCCGACGTTCTGTGCGCCGGTCAGTTGGCCGGAATTTGCGAACGCAGTCTTGGCCATCGCTACGGCAGCATCATAGTTGGTGTCGCCGTGCGCGTTCAGCGCGGAGATCAGCGTCTTGGCAGTTGCCACATCCACCCACATGGTGCTCTGGTCGGTGGCGCTGCCGCTGAAGGTCACGAGCTGGACTTTCACATCGCCCATGTCGTCGTATTTGTCGAGCAAGGCGCTGATCGCCTGTTTGGCCAGTTCCATCCGCGAGAGCCCCGGCACGCCGGAGGCGTCTTTCATGCTGCCGGAGACGTCGAGCACGATCAGCAGGTTCGAATCGACCTCCACCGCCGTGACCGAACGCTCGGACGCAACGGCCTTTGGCACGTCATCGACAATGCTCACCACGAGGCTGCCGGTGGTGCTGTTGCCCAGGGAGTCCGTGGCCTGGTAGGTGAAGCTTTCGCTCAGAGCATTCGGGCCATCATTGGCGTGGGGCGTCGTCGTAGCTGGCGAGGTCAGGGTGTAGGTGTACGAACCATCAGGATGGAGCAACAACTGGCCGTAGGCACCCGTGGCGTTGCCCACCAGGGTGAAGGTGACGGCGCCCGTGGCCCCGCTGACCGACCCGACCAAGCTACCGCTGGCGGTTTCACCGGTGGCGCTCGGGTCACTGCCGGTGACGGTGCCGGGGGCCAGGTCCTGGCCGTCCTGGTTCAGGTCGAGGGCTTTTTCGTAGACGGTAATGTCGTGGTCGGTTTCCGCGACGAGGCAGCTGTTGTGCACGTCAATGGTGACGGTCGTGGTGCTCTCATCACCATCGGCATCACGCACGGTGTAGGTGAAGACATCGGTCGCGCCGGGGGCGCCAACAGCGTCGGGGTTGCTGTGGTAGACCGCGTTGCCGTTGGCATCCAGGGTCAGGTAGCCGTAGGTGCCGTTGATCTGGCTGTTCAGGCCGCCGATGGCCGGGGTCGAGGTGTCGTTACCGGCACGCACACCGATGACTGCACCGCCGTCGGCACCGAGTACATCGTTGTCCAGCACGTTGCCATTGACTGTCCCGCCCTCTACCACCGAGGCGAAATCGCAGTGGGCCTTGGGCACATCGTCGACGATGTCGATAACGATAGTACTGGTGACCGTGTTGCCCAAGGAGTCCGTGGCCTGGTAGGTGAAGCTTTCGCTCAGGACATTCGGGCCATCGTTGGCGTGAGGCGTAGTGGTGGCTGGCGAGGTCAGGGTGTAGGTATACGAACCGTCAGGCTGAAGCGCCAGTTGACCGTAAGCACCGGTAGCGTTGCCCACCAGCGCGAAGGTTACTGCGCCCACGGCACCGCTGATCGAACCGACGAGGCTGCCGCTGGCGGTCTCGCTGGTGGCGCTCGGAGCGCTGCCGGTGACGGTGCCGGGGGCCAGGTCCTGGCCGTCCTGGTTCAGGTCGAGGGCTTTTTCGTAGACGCTGATTTCCTGGTCCGATGTGGCAACGAGGCAGCTTTCATGGACATCGATGGTGATGGTGGTGGTGCTTTCGTCGCCGTCGGCGTCACGCACGGTGTAGGTGAAGACATCGGTCGCGCCCGGGGCGCTGACGGTGTTCGGATTACTGTGGTAGACGGCGTTGCCGTTGGCGTCCAGGGTCAAGTAGCCGTAAGTGCCGTTGATCTGGCTGTTGAGGCCACCGACAGCAGGGTTCGAGGTGTCATTACCGGCGCGCACGCCAATCACCATGCCACCGTCCGCGCCAAGCACGTCGTTGTCCAGCACATTGCCGCTGACCGTGCCACCCTCCAGTACCGAGGCAAAATCGGCATGGGCGTTGGGCACGTCGTCGACGATGTCGATGACAATGGTGCTGGTGACGGTGTTGCCCAAGGAATCCGTGGCCTGATAGGTGAAGCTTTCGCTCAGGACATTCGGGCCATCGTTGGCGTGAGGCGTAGTGGTGGCTGGCGAGGTCAGGGTGTAGGTATACGAACCGTCCGGCTGAAGCGACAGTTGACCGTAAGCACCCGTAGCGTTGCCCACCAGCGCGAAGGTTACTGCGCCCACGGCACCGCTGATCGAACCGACGAGGCTGCCGCTGGCGGTCTCGCTGGTGGCGCTCGGAGCGCTGCCGGTGACGGTGCCGGGAGCCAGGTCCTGGCCGTCCTGGTTCAGGTCGAGGGCTTTTTCGTAGACGCTGATTTCTTGGTCGGGCGTGGCGACTAGGCAGACGTCATGAACATCGATGGTGATGGTGGTGGTGCTTTCATCGCCATCGGCGTCGCGCACGGTGTAGGTGAAAACATCGGTTGCACCTGGGGCACTGACGGTGTTCGGGTTGCTGTGGTAGACGGCGTTGCCGTTGGCGTCCAGGGTCAGGTAGCCGTAGGTGCCGTTGATCTGGGTATTCAGGCCGCCAATCGCCGGGGTCGAGGTGTCGTTGCCAGCACGCACGCCGATCACCGCACCGCTCGCAGCCGGCCCGTCGGCACCGCCTTCATCGTTGTTCAGGACGTTGCCACTGACCGTCCCGCCTTCATCCACCGAGGCGGAGTCAGCATGAGCGGTAGGCAAGTCATCGACGATGTTCACGTCCAGATTGCCGTTGGCGGTGGTGCCGTTGTCATCGGTGACAACTACGGCAAATTGCTCGCTAACACTGTTGGCGCCGTTGGCGTTTGGATGGGCTTCGTTGTCCAGCAAGGTGTAGCTGTAGCTGACCACGCCCGTGCTGGCGTTGAAGCCGGTGATGGTCAGGGTGTTGCCCAACGCAGTGGTGATGGACTGAGGGAAACCCGCTGCCACACCACCTATAACCACATTGATGCCGCCCACGCTCAACGTCTGCACACCGTCCAGCGCCGTCACCGTGAACGTGCCGCTTTGAGTCAGAGCCGATGCGTCCGGACTGCTGCCGTCGCTGAGGTTTTTCTCCTGCAACAACAGCTCACCGCCCTCGGTGTCGAGGCCGGTGATGATCACCGGATCGTCGTTGTTGTGCACTTGCAGCACCAGGTTCGCGGTGCTGGTGTCGCCGTCGGCGTCGGTCAGGGTGTAGGTGAAGGTTTCGCTGCCATTGCCGCCGCCATGTAAACCTTTGAAGTCGGCATCGGCAGTGTTGAGGGTGTAGGTGTAGGAACCGTCGGCGTTGAGCACCAGGGTGCCGTAAGTGCCAGTGAAGGTGCCGGGGGTGATTGGGCCGGACGCTACAGGGTCCGCGCCTTGGGTGTCATTCGTCAGCACACTGCCGGTCAGGGTCAGGTGGGTTTCCGAAGCCGTGCTGGCGTTGCTGTCATCTACGGCCTTGGGCAGGTCGTCGACGATGTTCACGTCCAAATTGCCGTTGGCGGTGGTGCCGTTGTCGTCAGTGGCAACTACGGCGAATTGCTCGCTAACGCTGTTGGCGCCATTGGCATTTGGATGAGCTTCGTTGTCCAGCAAGGTGTAGCTGTAACTCACTACACCGGTAGCGGCGTTGTAGCCGGTGATGGTCAGCGTGTTGCCCAGAGCAGTGGTGATCGATTGTGGGAAACCGGCTGCTACGCCGCCCGTCACCACATTGATGCCACCCACACTCAGGGTCTGCACACCATCCAGCGCGGTCACCGTGAACGTCCCGCTTTGAGTCAGGGCCGATGCATCCGGGCTGCTGCCATCGCTGAGATTTTTCTCCTGCAACGACAGCTCACCACCCTCGGTGTCGAGGCCAGTGATAATCACTGGGTCGTCGTTGTTGTGCACTTGCAGCACCAGGTTCGCGGTGCTGGTGTCGCCATCAGCGTCGGTCAGGGTGTAGGTGAAGGTTTCGCTGCCGTTGCCGCCGCCATGCAAACCTTTGAAGTCGGCATCAGCGGTGTTGAGGGTGTAGGTGTAGGAACCGTCGGCGTTGAGCACCAGGGTGCCGTAAGTGCCAGTGAAGGTGCCGGGGGTGATTGGGCCGGACGCTACAGGGTCCGCGCCTTGGGTGTCATTCGTCAGCACACTGCCGGTCAGGGTCAGGTGGGTTTCCGAAGCCGTGCTGGCGTTGCTGTCATCTACGGCCTTGGGCAGGTCGTCGACGATGTTCACGTCCAAATTGCCGTTGGCGGTGGTGCCGTTGTCGTCAGTGGCAACTACGGCGAATTGCTCGCTAACGCTGTTGGCGCCATTGGCATTTGGATGAGCTTCGTTGTCCAGCAAGGTGTAGCTGTAACTCACTACACCGGTAGCGGCGTCGTAGCCAGTGATGGTCAGGGTGTTGCCCAGTGCGGTGGTGATGGACTGAGGGAAACCCGCTGCCACACCACCTACAACCACATTGATCCCCCCCACGCTCAGGGTCTGCACACCGTCCAACGCGGTCACGGTAAAGGTGCCGCTTTGGGTCAGGGCCGACGCGTCCGGGCTGCTGCCATCACTGAGGTTTTTCTCCTGCAACGACAGCTCGCCACCTTCAGCATCCAAGCCCACCAACACCACCGGATCGTCATTGTTGTGCACCTGCAATACCAGGTTCGCGGTGCTGGTGTCGCCGTCGGCGTCGGTCAGGGTGTAGGTGAAGGTTTCGGTGCCGCTGCCCCCGCCATGCAACGCGACGAATTGCGGGTCGCTGGTGTTCAGGGTGTAGGTGTACGTGCCGTTGGGGTTGAGCACCAGCGTGCCGTAGGTGCCGGTGAACGTCCCGCCAATGATCGGCCCGCTGTCGGGGCCGGTGGGGATCCGGTCGGCGCCCTGGTGGTCGTTGGGCAATACGTTGCCGGTAAGAGTGACCAGGGTTTCCGACGCCGTGCTGGCGTGGCTGTCGTCAATCGCCTGGGGCACGTCATCGGTGATGTTGACGTCCAGGGTGCCGGTGGCCGTATCACCGTCGGTGTCGACGGCCACCACTGGGAACTGCTCGGTAATGTTATTGGCACCGCCACCGGCAGGATGGGTTTCATTGTCCGTCAGGGTGTAGGTGTAGCTGACCACTCCCGTAGCCGGGTCATAACCGGTGATGGTCAACGTGTTGCCCAGCGCCGAGGTGATGGTTTGAGGAAAGCCGGCGGGCACACCGCCACTGATCACGTTGATGCCGCCGATGCTCAGGCTGCTCAGCCCGTCAGGCGCGGACACCGTGAAGGTGCCATTTTGCACCAGCGCCCCCGGATTGCTGGCCGAACCATCGGCCAGATTGGCCTCGTTGGTGGTCAGCTCGCCGCCCTCGACGTTGACCCCGTCGAGGGTCACGGGGTTGTCCGGCGTCTCAGGGGTCACTGGCGGCACGGTTGCATCGTCGCCAGTGTTATCCGGGTCACCGGCCAAGCGTAGCTGCGGAAACTCGGGAATCCCGTTGAACCCGGCCGTCGGGAAACCGATCAGCGGATCGACCTCCCCGCCAACTTCTTCCAGCAGCACAAAACTGTGCCCACCACCCACGCCCCCCGGGTTACCACCTTCGGGGCCAGCAGCGGTGGCTTCACCGGTCTGGGTCGGGTCGGCTCCGGCGGCGATGGCTTGCTGCAGCTTTTGCACATCGGTCAGTTGCGCGTCACTCGGCGTCGTCGTGTCGGGCGTATCGACATGAGGCGCATGGTTGGCCAGCAGCTGCGGGGTCAGAGTCAGGTCGCTTCCGCGGCCCAGGGTCAATGACTGGCCGTTCTGCAGATGAACCGCCACGGCCCCTTCGGCACCGGTGACCAAGTGTTCGCCGGCATAGAGCCGATCGCCTTCGACCAAAGGCCGCCGCAGGCCACCGGCCGCTTCTGCGAAAACTTGCCCGACTACTTTGCTGACGATACCGATGAGCGCTGCCATGTGCATTTCCTCCGTTGCCGACCGCAATCGGCACCTGTCTGGGTGAAGAATTCGTCCTTAGGTTTGGCGACCAAAAAAGCTGGAAAATCTGCCAGCTTTCGGGATAGCAGAAGGTGCTGGCATTTCGCCTAAACGACAAAAAACCGTCACAAAAACCCGCTTCTCACATCGCCCTTTCGGCACTTCTTCACGTCGCTTAAAAATCTGAATGGAACTTTTATTGACGCCTAAAATCCGTCAGAACCCGCAGATTCAAAGGCTTTCGCTTTGAACAATGTGCCGGTTTTTTTTAAGTACATAAGTTTTTTTCGGAATAAGTCTTATGAGAAATTCTTCTTAGGTTTTGCTCAGGATGTTCTTAGCTGTGTTGTTACAAGGTTGAAACGGTTTTGATCTTAAACACGTCAATATTTTGGCGACAAGCGAAGCACTACAGACCTCAGGAGATGCACCCCATGCGCGTTCTAACCCCCCTCTGCAGCGCGGTTTTGCTGGCCATGGCCTGCTCTTCTCAGGCGCAGGCCATGTCATTGACCGAAGCGATCCAGAGCACCATCGCGACTCACCCGGAACTGGCGCAACGGGTGGACAGCCGTCTGTCGGCCAATGAAGACGTCAAGGTCGCCAGAGGGGGCTTTTTCCCGTCGGTGGATCTCAATGCCGGTTATGGCCGTGGCTACAGCGACAACACCAACACCCGGGCGCTAGGCAACCACCACACCAATATCCTGACCTACACCCAATCGGAGCTGCGCTTGCGGCAGATGATCTTCGACGGCTTCAACACCGCCAATGAAGTGCAGCGCACCCAAGGCGTGGTCAACTCCCGGGCCTATTACGCCCAGGGCACTGCCCAGGATCTGGCACTGCGCACCATCGAGGTCTACCTGGAAGTGCTCAAGCGTCGCGAGCTGGTGACCCTGGCCAAGAACAACCTGCAGGCGCACCTGCGGGTCAACGACCAGATCGGCTTGCGCACCGAGCGCGGGGTGGGCAGTACGGCCGACTCCGACCAGTCCAATGCCCGTCGCGCCTTGGCGGAAAACAACTACGACACCGCCCAGGTGGACCTGGCCGACGCCGAGGCGAACTTCTACAGCGTGGTCGGGCGCATGCCCGATGAGCTGGAAACGCCGCCCTCGACCAAAGGCGAAATCCCCGCCGACCTGCGCGAAGCCCAGCAAAGCATGGTGGATAACAACCCCTACCTGAAATCGGCCCAGGCCGACATACAGTCCGCCGAGAGCCAATATGAAGTGGCGAAGTCGCCGTTCTACCCGCGCTTCGATGCCGAAGCGGCGGTGGGCGCCAACAACAACCTCGGCGGCGAAGAAGGCCACGACAACAACTGGCGGGTCGGCGTGGTGATGAACTACAACCTGTTCCGCGGTGGCAGCGACAAGGCACGGCTGGCATCCAACGCCCACCAGATCAACCAGGCCATGGACATCCGCAACAATGCCCTGCGCCAGCTCAACGAAGACACGCGCCTGGCCTGGAACGCGATGCTCAACGCCCGCAAACAGACCCCCACCGCCCGCGAATACGCCGAAACCACTTCCCGCGTGCGTGCCGCGTACCAGGATCAGTTCGGTCTCGGCCAACGGACCTTGCTCGACGTGCTCGACAGCGAAAACGAGCTGTACAACGCCAACCGTCGCTACACCGAAGTGCGTTACACCGAGGAGTACTCGATGTACCGGGTGCTGGCGAACATGGGCCTGCTGTTGCACAAACAACGGATCGTGCTGCCTGCCGATACGGTCGCGCAAACCGAAGTCAAGAACCAGGCACGGCTGCCGGAACTGAAGTAGCCCCCCTCCACACAAATGGGAGCGACCGACGTGACCAGCATGGAACCCACAATCCCCGGCGCCGATCCGCGCCTGAACTTCGATGATCCCTTGCTGGACGGCCTGCTGATCCTCTGCAAACTCCATGGCGCGACGGTCAGTCGCGCCAGCCTCAGCGCCGGGCTCCCTATGGCGCACCAACGCTTGAGCCTGGACCTGCTGCCCCGCGCAGCGGCCCGGGCGAGCTTGCAGGCGCGGCTGCTGCGTCGTGAGCTGGCGGACATCTCACCCCTGAACCTGCCGGTGATGCTGATCCTGGCGGGTGGGCGCTGCGCGGTATTGCGGCGCTGGGGCGAAGATGGCAAGGCACTGATCCTGCCCAGCGAAGCCGAGGGTGGCGAACAGTGGGTCAGCCGCGAGGAACTGACCACCGATTACAGCGGCCAGGCGCTATTCGCCCGGCCGCGTCATGAACTCGAAGACCTGCGCGCCCCGCTGGTGCCACGGGTCGAGGCGTGGTTTCGCGACACCCTGAAACTGTCGCGCTGGCTGTACAGCGACGCGATCCTGGCGAGTTTCCTGATCAACCTGCTGGGGCTGATGGTGCCGCTGTTCGTCATGCAGACCTACGACCGCGTGGTGCCGAACCAGGCCACGTCGACCTTGTGGGTGCTGGCCGTGGGGCTGTTGATCGGCACCGGTTTCGAACTGGTGCTGCGGGTGGTACGCGCCCATCTGCTGGACACCGCCGGCAAGAAAACCGACGTGATTCTTTCCGCGACGCTGTTCGAACGCATCACCGGCATGGCGATGAAGGCCAAGCCAGTGACCATCGGCGGCTTCGCCCAGAGCATCCACGACTTTCAGGGCCTGCGCGAATTCCTCACGGCGGTGACCCTCACCAGCCTGATCGACCTGCCCTTCGCCCTGCTGATGCTAGTCGTGATCGGCCTGCTGGGCGGCTGGCTGGTGGTGATTCCCGTGGTGGCGTTTCCCATCACCATTGTTTTCGCGATGATCATCCAGGCGCGCCTGCGCGACACCGTGGAAAAAAGCCTGGCCCTCGGCGCCCAGCGCCAGGCCCTGCTGATCGAAACCCTCGGCGGCCTGGAAACCCTCAAGGCCTGCAGCGCCGAAAGCGAGCGCCAGCATCAATGGGAAAGCACCCACGGCGCCCTCACCCGCCTGGACAGCCATGCGCGCAACCTCTCGGCGCTGGCGACCAACGGCACCTTGTTCCTGCAACAACTGGCGGGCATGGCGACCATCGTCGCCGGGGTCTACAGCATCATCGCCGGCAACCTCAGCGTCGGCGCGCTGGTGGCGACCTACATGCTCGGCAGCCGGGTCCTCGCCCCCCTCGGGCAGATCGCCGGGCTGATCACCCGCTACCAGCAAGCCCAGCTCACCATGCGCAGCACCGACGCCCTGATGGCGTTGCCCCAGGAGCGTGACGCCAAGCAGCGGCCGCTGGATCGCACCCAGTTGCAGGGCGCACTGGACGTCAGCGGCGTGACCTTCCACTACAACGGCCAGAGCGCCCCAGCGCTGGCGAGCGTCAGCTTCAGCCTCAAGCCCGGCGAACGGGTCGGGATCATCGGCCGCAGCGGCTCGGGCAAGAGCACCCTGGCGCGCCTGGTGATGGGTTTCTATGCACCAGAGGAAGGCCAGTTGCTGCTGGACGGGCTGGACCTGCGGCAACTGGACGTCGCCGACCTGCGCCAACAGATCGGCTACGTCGCCCATGACCTGCCGCTGCTGGCCGGCAGCCTGCGGGATAATCTCACCCTGGGCGCCCGCTACATCAGTGATGCGCGCATGCTGGAAGTGGCGGAGCTGACCGGTGTCACCGAACTGGCGCGCCAGCACCCCCAAGGTTTTGACCGGCCGGTGGGCGAGCGCGGGCAGCTGCTGTCCGGCGGCCAACGCCAAGCCGTGCTGCTGGCCCGGGCCTTGCTGCTCGACCCACCGATCCTGCTGCTGGACGAACCCACCAGCGCCATGGACAACAGCAGTGAAGACGTTTTGCGGCAGAAGCTTCACACCCACGTGCAGGGCAAGACCGTGCTGCTGGTCACCCACCGCACCTCGATGCTGAGCCTGGTGGACCGCCTGGTGGTGCTGGATAACGGCCGGATCGTGGCGGATGGGCCGAAGGACGCGGTGATCGATGCGCTGCGCAAGGGACGGGTAGGCTCCGCAGCGGTATAGAAACAACACCGCAACCTGTGGGAGCAAGGTTTGTGTGGGAACAGGTTTGTGTGGGAACAGGTTTGTGTGGGAACAGGTTTGTGTGGGAACAGGTTTGTGTGGGAGCAAGGCTTGCCCGCGATGAAGCTGATGCGGTCTCACTGGAACCGAGGCGCCTGTATCGCGGGCAAGCCTTGCTCCCACAGATACCTCTTTCAAGCTACAGATGTGTGTTCGGCTTTATTTCACTTAACCAACGGGTACCGCCCCATGTCTGCTCAAACCCCGGATTCAGCCGCCCGAAGCTACTTCGGCAGTTTCAGCAAAAGCGCCGAAAGCGAGTTCATGCCGGAAACTGCCGGCGCCACGCTGCAGGATTCGCCCCGGCGCTCGCGGGTTACCGTGTGGCTGGCGGCCGGGTTGATCGTCAGCGGGCTGGTCTGGGCAAAGTTTGCGGTCTTGCAGGAAGTCACCACCGGCGAAGGCAAGGCGATTCCGTCAAGCAAGATCCAGGTGATCCAGAACCTGGAGGGCGGCATCGTCACCGAGATATTCGTGCGCGAAGGCCAAATGGTGAACAAGGGCGACACCCTGCTGCGTCTGGACGATACACGGTTCCTGTCGAACAAGGGCGAGAGCGAGGCTGACCGCTATGCGCTGACAGCCCAGGTCGAGCGCCTGTCGGCCGAGGCCGAGGGGCGGCCGTTCGCGCTTTCGGCAGAGGTCACCGCCAAGGCCCCGCAAGTGGCCGAGGACGAGCGCTCGCTGTATGAACAACGCCAGCGGCGCCTGGCCAGCGAACAACGCACCCTGACCGAACAACTGCGGCAGAAGACCCAGGAACTGGCAGAGTTTCGCTCCAAGCAAGGTCAGTTCAGCTCCGCCCTGGCCTTGCTGCAGGAAGAAATGAACATGTCCGCCCCCTTGGTGCGCACCGGAGCGGTATCGCCGGTGGAGATCCTGCGGCTCAAGCGCAGCGCGGTGGAGATCCGCGGTTCGCTCAACGCCACCACCCTGGCGATTCCCCGGGCCGAATCGGCGATCAACGAGATCAAGAGCAAGATCGACGAATCGGAACAGACCTTCCGCTCCGAGGCGGCCAAGGACCTCAACGAGAAACGCACCGAACTGTCGAAGATCACCGCATCGAGCATCGCCATCGACGACCGCGTGACCCGCACAACCGTGGTCTCGCCAGTGCATGGGGTGATCAAGCAACTGAAGGTCAACACCATCGGCGGCGTGGTGCAGCCGGGCAATGACATGGTGGAAATCGTGCCCCTGGAAGACAACCTGCTGATCGAAGCCAAGGTCCGCCCCCAAGACGTGGCGTTCCTGCACCCTGGCCAGAAAGCCATGGTCAAGTTCAGCGCCTACGACTACACGATCTATGGCGGGCTCAGTGCCAAGCTCGAACTGATCGGCGCCGACACCATTACCGATGACAAGGGCAACAGCTTCTACCTGATCCAGGTGCGCACCGACAAAAACCACTTGGGCGGGGATGCCAAGCCGTTGCTGATCATTCCGGGAATGGTCGCGACAGTGGACATCATCACCGGGGAGAAAAGTGTCCTGGATTACTTGCTCAAGCCAGTGTTGAAGGCGCGGACCGAGGCGATGCGTGAGCGGTAAGCCTTGAGCTGAGACTTTCATTGATTGTTCTACCGCTATCGCGAGCAAGCTCGCTCCCACAGTGGTCTGTGCTGATCACACATTTTGTGGGCACAGAAGATCAACTGTGGGAGCGAGCTTGCTCGCGATGAGGCCGGCAACCACACCCTATTTTTCAGCATGATTACGCCGAAACGTTTCCGCCCCCATCGCCGCAATCTGCCCCTCGATCAACGCCTCGAACGGCCTCAACAAAGGTTCGAAGCTCTCTGGCGCTTCCAGGACTTGCAACGCCTGGACAATCGCCTCCACCGTCGACAACGCCCCCGGCCCGGGCGCCTTGCGCAAGCGGTAGCGGGACACACCGCCCTCCGCCAACGTCACCCTCGGCAGTGCCGCCAGCAGCGGGTTGAGGTGCAGCAGCTTGCGCGCCTTGCGCCAGGTGCCGTCGGGAACGACCAACAGCAGCGGCTCATCGGACGGCTCGTAGGCGTGCAGCGGCTGCGCATCATCAGCGGGAAACAACAACCGCGCCTGATAACCCGGCTGATTGAGCAACCGGGGCAAATCCTCGAACACCTCGCCCACGATCAGCTCGGCATTGCGCAGCCCCAACGCCGCCAGCCGGGCGGTGTTCAAGGCATGGTCCACTTCGCTGGGATGCTGCAGCAGCAAGACGCGGGTGCGGCTGTCGAGGCTGGGAATCAACGGGCACAGGCAATGGCTCTGCGGTCGTTGGCAACGCGGGCATTGGATTCTGGACATGGTCAGGCCTGATTCAGTTGAGCTTTGAGCAAGTCACGGAAGGTCTGGATCAACGGCTCGCGGCTGCGACCACGGCGCACGATCATCGAAAACGGCGCCTGATAGCCGAAGGTCGCCGGCAGCAGCACGCGCAAGTCGCCCTTGTCGACCCAAGCCTGGGCGTAGTGCTCAGGCAAGTAACCGACATAGGCACCGGACAGCACCAGGATCAACTGCGCCTCCATGCTCTCCACCGTCGCCGCGCTGTGCTTGAAGCCGTGGCGGGCCAGTTCAGCCTGGCTCCAGTAACCGCGCCCGACCATGCGCTGCTGGGTGATGACTTGTTCAGGAATGCGCCGCTCGTTGAACAACGGGTGGCGGTTGCTGCAATACAACCAGTGCTGCTCGCGGTACAGCGGCATGTAGACCAGCCCGCTCATGCGCGTGGAAAACGCACCGATGGCCAGGTCCAGGCGGTTGTCCTGCACGCCGAGTTGCAGCTCGTAAGGGCTCATGACGGATAGATGCAAATGCACCGCCGGATGCTCCTGGCTGTAGGCACCGATGGCTTCGGCGAACGGCAAGGCCTTGTCGCTGACCGTCGAGTCGATCACCCCCAGGTTCAACGTGCCGCGCAGTTCCCCCTTGAGCGCGGCGGCGTATTGCTCGAACCCTTCGAGCTCGCCCAACAGGCGCAGGGTTTCCTGGTGGAACAACTCGCCCTTGCTGGTCAGGCTGAACCCGCCCCGGCCGCGATGACACAGCACCAGGCCCAAGGCCGATTCCAACTGGCTCATGTAGGTGCTGATGGCCGACGTGGACAGGTTGAGCTCGTGCTGGGCATTGGCGAACCCCTGGTGCCGGACCACGCTGACGAAAATGCGCAGCAGTTTCAGGTCGGGTAGAGCGTTGGCCATTGGGTGTCTCCCGATCACACATGGATAGAACTTGTCGCGCTGTTGTGGCGAGGGAGCTTGCTCCCGCTCGGCGGCGCAGCCGTCGTAAAACCTGGCAACGCGGTCTGTCTGACTCACCGAGGTGAATGGTTTTGGGGCCGCTTCGCTGCCCAGCGGGAGCAAGCTCCCTCGCCACAGGGGCATCCTGTCCTCCAGGACTGCACTGCTGCGAAGTCTATCGCCCCCTCCAACATTAGTTTAGAAAAATCTGAACTAAGTATTTGCCGCCAGCGATTCTTCACGGCAAAAGCTTTTCGCAGAATCGGCCCCTGATAAATAAAACAACGATGAGGCCCTACCCGTGGACAAGATTCTTCACCAACCACTGGGCGGCAACGAAATGCCGCGCTTCGGCGGCATCGCCACCATGATGCGACTTCCTCATTTGCAAACCGCTGCCGGCCTCGACGCTGCCTTCGTCGGCGTGCCGCTGGACATCGGCACCTCCCTGCGCGCTGGCACCCGCTTCGGCCCCCGCGAAATCCGCGCCGAATCCGTGATGATCCGCCCCTACAACATGGCCACCGGCGCCGCGCCGTTCGACTCACTGTCAGTGGCGGACATCGGTGATGTGGCGATCAACACCTTCAACCTGATGGACGCGGTGCGGATCATCGAAGAGTCGTACCACAAGATCCTCGAACACAACGTCATCCCCCTGACCCTGGGCGGCGACCACACCATCACCCTGCCGATCCTGCGGGCGATCCACAAGAAACACGGCAAGGTCGGCCTGGTGCACATCGACGCCCATGCCGATGTGAACGACCACATGTTCGGCGAGAAAATCGCCCATGGCACCACCTTCCGACGCGCCGTGGAAGAAGGCCTGCTCGACTGCGACCGCGTGGTGCAGATCGGCCTGCGGGCCCAGGGCTACACCGCCGACGATTTCAACTGGAGCCGCAACCAGGGTTTCCGCGTGGTCCAGGCCGAAGAGTGCTGGCACAAGTCCCTGGCACCGCTGATGGCCGAAGTGCGTGAGAAAGTCGGCGGCGGCCCGGTGTACCTGAGCTTCGACATCGACGGCATCGACCCGGCCTGGGCACCCGGCACCGGCACCCCGGAAATCGGCGGCCTGACCACCATCCAGGCGATCGAAATCGTGCGTGGCTGCCAGGGCCTCGACCTGGTCGGTTGCGATCTGGTAGAAGTCTCGCCGCCGTACGACACCACCGGCAACACCTCGCTGCTGGGCGCCAACCTGCTGTACGAGATGCTCTGCGTGCTGCCCGGCGTGGTTCATCGCTGAGGCGCCGCCATGAACGATCACGATCAGGTACTTGAGGCCGCCGCAAAACTGGTGGCGGCCTTCGCCCGCAATGACCGCGACGCCTACTTCGGTGCGTTCACGGCCGATGCGAGTTTTGTGTTCTACACCCTCGGACAGCCCCTGCTGTCACGCGATGCCTACCAGGCGTTGTGGGATCGCTGGCGGTCCGAGGATGGCTTCGAGGTGCTCGCTTGTACCTCGAGCAACGCCTTCGTCAGCCTGCAAGGGGACGTGGCGATTTTCATCCATGACGTGGCCACCGAGCTGCGCATGCAAGGGGAGCTTCACCTTAGCCAGGAGCGCGAAACCATTGTGTTTCGCCAAGAACAACAAGGCCTATGGCTGGCCTGTCATGAACATTTGTCCGCAATGCCGGAAGGGCTGCCACCCCCTTAGCCAAA
The DNA here is from genome assembly GCF_057655955.1 of Pseudomonas sp. Soil_N_39. Lineage (NCBI taxonomy): Bacteria > Pseudomonadati > Pseudomonadota > Gammaproteobacteria > Pseudomonadales > Pseudomonadaceae > Pseudomonas > Pseudomonas sp. Soil_N_39. The sequence continues at coordinate 68,516 of NZ_JBDGLI010000005.1, read as the reverse complement.
CAGGCGACGCTCACACACGATGAGTGCGCCTCGATGATCGGAGCAGATCATGAATAACAATAACGATAAAAGCCTTACGCACATTGAAACCAACGGGGTCGAACAGATCCCGGACCACGAACGCACCGCCGGCCCGGGCGACCTGTTTCGCCTGATCTTCGGCGGCGCCAATACCTTTGCCACCGCCGTGCTCGGCAGTTTCCCCGTGCTGTTCGGCCTGTCGTTCCAGGCTGGGGTCTGGGCGATTGTGCTGGGGGTGTTGGTGGGATCGATCATTCTCGCGCCGATGGGCCTGTTCGGCCCGCTCAACGGCACCAACAACGCGGTGTCTTCCGGTGCGCACTTCGGCGTGCACGGGCGCATCGTCGGCTCGTTCCTCTCGTTGCTGACCGCCATCGCGTTTTTCTCGCTGTCGGTGTGGAGCTCGGGCGATGCGTTGATCGGCGGCGCCAAGCGGCTGGTCGGCGTACCGGAAACCGACCTGAGCCTGGGCCTGGCCTACGGCCTGTTCGCCCTGCTGGTGTTGACGGTGTGCATCTACGGCTTCCGCTTCATGCTGTGGGTCAACCGCATCGCCGTGTGGGCCGCCAGCCTGCTGTTCCTGCTGGGCATTTTCGCCTTCGCACCGACCTTCGACAGCCAGTTCGCCGGCACGGTCAGCCTCGGCCAGCCGGGCTTCTACGCCGCCTTCATCGGCGCGGCGCTGGTGGCCATGAGCAACCCGATTTCCTTCGGTGCGTTCCTGGGCGACTGGTCGCGCTACATCCCGCGCAATACCCCCAAACGCCGCATCATGCTGGCCGTGATCGCCGCGCAACTGGCGACGCTGATCCCGTTCCTGTTCGGCCTCGCCACCGCCACCATCGTGGCGATCAAGGCGCCGGACTACATCGCGGCCAACAACTACGTCGGCGGGTTGCTGGCGGTGTCGCCGGGGTGGTTCTTCCTGCCGGTGTGCCTGATCGCGGTGATTGGCGGCATGTCCACCGGCACCACGTCGCTGTATGGCACCGGGCTGGACATGTCCAGCGTGTTCCCACGGGTGCTGTCGCGGGTCAAGGCGACGCTGCTGATCGGCGTGATGTCGATTGCGTTCATCTTCATCGGGCGCTTCGCGGCGAACCTGGTGCAGAGCGTGTCGACCTTCGCGGTGCTGATCATCACCTGCACCACGCCGTGGATGGTGATCATGATCATCGGCCTGCTGGTGCGCCGCGGCTTCTACTGCCCGGATGACCTGCAAGTATTCACCCGCGGCGAAACCGGCGGGCGCTACTGGTTCAGCCACGGCTGGAACTGGCGCGGCCTGGGGGCGTGGATTCCCAGCGCGTTGGTGGGGTTGTGCTTCGTCAACCTGCCGGGGCAGTTCGTCGGGCCGCTGGGGGAACTGGCCGGCGGGATCGACATCAGCCTGCCGGTGACCCTGGGCCTGGCCTCGGTGGTGTACCTGGCGTTGCTGGGGCTGTTTCCAGAGCCGGCGGCGGTGTATGGGCCGGGGGATCCGCGAAGCCAGGATGCTTCGGAGCCAATCGATAAACCCTCCCTCAGACAGACCGCCTGACCCGAGATCAACGAAATACCTGTGGCGAGGGAGCTTGCTCCCGCTGGGCTGCGCAGCAGCTCCAAGCTTTTAGCGGTTGCTGCGCAACCGAGCGGGAGCAAGCCCCCTCGCCACAACAGCTCGTTCGCACTGAGGCTGCAGTGCCAGGGACAGCACCGCCTCGTCCCATATAAAAAAGACAATCGGAGACACGCCACCATGGCTTTGGACTTAATCGTCGTTCTCATCTACGCCACCGGCATGATCGCCCTCGGCTGGTACGGCATGCGCCGCGCCAAGACCCGTGACGACTACCTGGTCGCCGGGCGCAACCTCGGCCCGGGCTTTTACCTGGGCACCATGGCCGCCACCGTCCTGGGCGGTGCGTCCACCATCGGCACCGTGCGCCTGGGCTACGTCTATGGCATTTCCGGGTTCTGGCTGTGCGGCGCCATCGGCCTGGGCATCGTCGGCCTCAGCCTGTTCCTCGCCAAGCCGTTGCTCAAGCTCAAGATCTACACCGTGACCCAAGTGCTGGAGCGCCGCTACAACCCGGCCGCGCGCCAGGCCAGTGCGCTGATCATGCTGGTGTATGCGCTGATGATCGGTGCCACCTCGACCATCGCCATCGGCACCGTGATGCAGGTGCTGTTCGGCCTGCCGTTCTGGGTGTCGATCCTGGTGGGCGGTGGCGTGGTGGTGCTGTATTCCACCATCGGTGGCATGTGGTCGCTGACCCTCACCGACATCGTGCAATTCTTGATCATGACCGTGGGTCTGGTGTTCTTGCTGATGCCGATGTCCATCGTCGACGCCGGCGGCTGGGACACGATGGTGGCCAAGCTGCCGGCCAGCTACTTCGACTTCACCGCCATTGGCTGGGACACCATCCTCACCTACTTCCTGATCTACTTCTTCGGCATCTTCATCGGCCAGGACATCTGGCAGCGGGTGTTCACTGCTCGCAGCGAAGGCGTGGCCAAAGTGGCCGGCACCGCAGCCGGCCTGTACTGCGTGCTGTACGGCCTGGCCGGGGCGTTGATCGGCATGGCGGCCAAGGTTTTGCTGCCGGACCTTGCGAACGTCAACAACGCTTTCGCCAGCGTGGTGCAGACCAGCCTGCCCAACGGTATTCGCGGGCTGGTGATCGCCGCGGCCCTGGCGGCCTTGATGTCCACCGCCGCAGCGGGCTTGCTCGCGGCGTCCACCACGGTCGTCCAGGACTTGCTGCCCCGTCTGCGCCAGGGCCGTGAGAGCGGCAGTGGCGATGTCCACGAGAACCGCATCGCGACCCTGCTGATGGGGGCGGTGGTCCTGGTGATCGCCCTGGTGGTCAGCGACGTCATCAGCGCCCTGACCCTGGCCTACAACCTGTTGGTGGGCGGCATGCTGATCCCACTGATCGGCGCCATCTACTGGAAACGCGCCACCACCGCCGGCGCGATCACCAGCATGTCGCTGGGCTTCTTGACCGCACTGTTCTTCATGCTCAAGGACGGCCTGGACGCGAACACGCCGATCTACTACAGCCTAAGCGTGGCGCTGGTGAGTTTTGTGCTGGTGAGTGTGTTGGCGCCACGGCCGGGTGTGGTAACCAAGGCGGTTTGACCGACAACCCTTGGCAATGAAACCCCCTGTGGGAGCGAGCTTGCTCGCGATAGCGGCTGTACAGGCAACACACCTGTTGAATGTTCCCCCGTCATCGCGAGCAAGCTCGCTCCCACAGATTCTGTCTTCAGAAATAAAAAGATCGCAGTTCCGGCCCATCTCAATTGAAATGGTCCGGAGCTGCGATCTCTCCAAATTCTGCGGTGTGTTTACCGGCGGCGCGGTTGGCGGCGGCGTTGCTCGTCATCGGTGCGGATCGGTACCGGTTGCATCGGCGGCTCGATCAGGCCAAGCGCGACACCCAAGTCGTGAAGCCAGTTCTGGATTTTCTCTTTCATCGTGGTGCCCCCTCAGGGTGGTGCGAGCGGCAGATTTCTGTGGCCCCTTCGCACTGATAATAGTCCGATGTTCTACGCAATGCTCGTCTCAGTTTGCAATGATCTGTTACTGAATTGATCCAAATCCACCTCCCGGAGTTCAAGCCGATTGCGCCGTGATCATTGGCGCTCGCGGCCAGGCCTGTTGTTGCAATTCGATCCAGGCGTTCAGGTTGGCCCCGACCATGCCTTTGCGCCACATCAGCCAGGTGGTGGCGCTGGCAAACGGCTCTGCCAGCGGATGCACCGTCACCCGCTCGCGGCCCGGCAGGCTGGCCAGCATCGACTCAGACATCAACGCCACCCCGGACCCGGCGATCACACACGCCAGCATCCCTTGGTAAGACTCGATTTCCATCGCCCGACCCATGGTTGCATGGTCATGGGCAAACCAGGCTTCCAAGCGCATCCGGTACGAGCAACCACGCCGGAACGTGAACACCGCGCGACCCTGCACATCCAGCGCACTGCGCACCGGCGGGTGATCGGCCTCGGTGATCAGCACCAACCGCTCGTCGCACAACGGCACGCCATCCAGCCCCGCCAACTCCAGCGGACCATCCACCAGCGCCGCATCGAGCCGATTTGTGAGCAACCCTTCAAACAACTCGCCACTCGGCCCGGACTGCACTTGCAGGTTCACCGCCGGATACGCCCGGTGATACGCCGCCAGCAGGTCCGGCAAATGCGTCGCCGCCGTGCTGTACATCGTGCCCAGCAGGAAATCCCCGGCTGGCTGCCCGCCCTGCACGGCGGCATGGGCCTCGTCGTGCAAGGCGAACAGCTTGGCCGCATAGTCCAGCAGGACTTTTCCTGCCGGCGACAACTGCAAACGCTGACGCTCGCGCAGGAAAAGGTCCACGCCCAGCTGCTCTTCCAGCTGCTTGAGCCGGGTCGACAGGTTCGACGGCACCCGGTGCAAGCGCTCGGCCGCCCGGGTGATGGAACCCTCCTCGGCCACGGCTTGAAAAATCCGCAGTTGGCTGAACTCCATAACCTTCTCCAAAAAAGAACAAGTTACTCACTATTATTCATTTTTAATGAAAGTCAATCAGTCCTAGCCTGACGGTCATTCGCCCCGACACCCGGAGAACGACCATGTCACCTTTTATTCGCCTGCTCGGCAGTTTCATCGCGCTGATGATGGCCATGGGCATTGGCCGCTTCGCCCTCACACCGCAGTTACCTCATTTGATCGGCGAAGGTCAGGTCGACTTGACCGCCGCCGGTCTGATTGCCGCCGCCAACTACCTGGGTTATTTCCTCGGCGCGCTGGACGCCATGTTCGCCCGTCGTCCGGAACAGGTGCGGCGACGGTTGCTCGGCGGCCTGTGGCTGTGCGTGCTGCTGACCCTGGCGTCGTTCTGGGCCTGGGGCTTCTGGCCGCACCTGGCGTTGCGCTTCGGCACCGGCGTGGCGAGCGCCTGGGTGATGGTGATGATCACCGCCCTGAGCCAACCCTTGGCCGCAGCGGCGGGACGGCCACGGCTCGGCGCACTGGTGTTTGCCGGACCGGGCTTGGGGATTTTCCTGACAGGTTTGTTGGCGTTGGGCTCGAACCTGCTGGGGCAGACCTCCGCGACCCTGTGGTTGGTGTATGCCGGCGTAGCCTTGGCGATGTTGCTGGTGATCTTGCCGATCCTGCCTCGACCGGCCGCAGCCGCGCCCGTAGCAATGCCGGTCAGTGCGTCACCGAACCGTGGCATCGCTCGGCTCGGAGTGGTGTACGCCCTGTACGGCGTGGGCTACATCATTCCGGCCACGTTCCTGTCGCAAATGGCCTCGGCGCAGTTCCACGGACAATGGCTGGCCGACCTGTTCTGGCCCTGCTTTGGCCTGGCTGCGGCCACCGGAGTTTTGCTGGTCAGCCTGCGTCGCCCCAACCCGAACAGCACCGGCCGCTGGCTGATCGGTACGCTCTGGCTGCAAGCCGCCGGGGTGTTTGCCTGTCTGCTGGGCAGTGGGCCAGGGCTGGCGCTGGGGGTGATCCTGTGCGGTGCACCGTTCCTGGCCTGCATGCAGCTGGTGATGCTGCGCTCCCGGGAACTGGCGCCTCACGCCACCCAGCGCAACGCTGGCCTGTTGACCGCCTGCTTTGCCGTGGGCCAGCTCAGCGGGCCCCTGCTGGCGGCGCTGAGCAGCCATTTCAGCGGCGGCCTGCAACCGGCGTTGATCATTGCTGGTAGCGGCCTGGTGCTGGCCGGTGGCCTGTTGCTGCGGCCCGCCAGCCGGGGCGCGACGAGCCCTTGCGCCCAAACCGCCCTGCGTTGATCAGGCCTGACCGGCCGGGCTCAACGCTTTGCTCAACTGCGCGGCCGGCTCCCGTCGCGCCAAGGCGAAATACAACACCCCGCCGAGGAAGCAACCGGTAAACCAGGCAAAGTTGGCCATCGGTTGCAGCAGCGGCGTGAAAGTGATCGCCACGCCCATCAGCGTCGCCGGAATCAGCGCCTTGACCGCGGTCCAGTTGATGCCGCCGCTGTAGTAATAGCGCCCGCTAGGCCCGTCATTGAACAGCGCGTCGACGTCGATCTGCTGTTTTTTGATCAGGTAGTAATCCACCAGCAGGATCCCGAACAGCGGGCCGATGAATGCGGCCAGCACGTCCAGGGTGTAGTGGATCACTTCGGGGTTGTTGAACAGGTTCCACGGCGTGATGAAAATCGACGCCACCGCCGCAATCATGCCGCCGGCACGCCAACTGATCTTGCTGGGGGCGACGTTGGCGAAGTCGAACGCCGGCGAGACGAAGTTGGCGACAATGTTGATGCCGATGGTGGCGGTCACGAAGGCAAAGGCGCCCAGCAAGACGGCCACGTCGTTGTCGATGCGCGCCACGGTGGCGATCGGGTCATGGAGCATTTCGCCGAACACCGGCAAGGTCCCTGAAACAATCACCACGGTGACCAAGGAGAACGCCAGGAAATTCACCGGCATCCCCCAGAAATTGCCCCGGCGCACGTCAGACATGCTTCGGCAGTAACGACTGAAATCGCCGAAATTCAGGGTCGGGCCGGAAAAGTACGACACCACCAGAGCCGTCGCCACGATCACCTGGCCGAAAGCCTGCCAGCCGGACAAGGACTTTTCCGACAGGGTGAAGTTGATATTGCTCCAACCGGCCTTCCACACGATCCAGCCGGCCAACAGAAACATCACGGCATACACCACCGGGCCGGCCCAGTCGATGAAACGACGGATAGACTCCATGCCGGTCCAGAACACCAGCGCCTGGACGAACCACAGGCTGAGGAAACCGAACCAACCCAAGTAGGACAAACCGGCAAAATGCGGCGTCGCATAGATTTCCATTGCAGGAAAAAACCGCAGCACCACGATGATCAGCGCGCTGGAAGCCAGGTACGTCTGAATGCCGTACCAAGCCACGGCGATCAAACCGCGGATGACCGCAGGAATATTCGCCCCGAACACGCCGAACGCCAGCCTGCAAATGACCGGATAAGGTACCGCCGCCTGCTGGCTCGGCTTGGCGACCAGATTGGCGATCAACTGCACGATGCAAATCCCTCCGAGCAAGGCAATCAGCACCTGCCAACTCGCCAGGCCCAAGGCGAACAGGCTGGCGGCAAACACATAGCCGCCCACGCTGTGCACATCACTCATCCAGAACGCGAAGATGTTGTACCAATTCCATTTCTGCGGCAGCGGGCCCAGGTCCTGGTTATAGAGGCGGGGGCTGTAGCCGTTGGGCAATTGCTCGGACATTGCGGGGCTCCTTTGTGTACCGCCGTGCCCCCGTATCGACCTGCTCACCATACTGCGCACGGGAGCCGGCATGGTTTGTATACGCGTTACTACGCAGAATGCGTGCCATAGGCGCTGGATGTGAGACAAACCGGGGTGTGCAGTGGGGGTTAAAGTTGAGCAGGAGCAGGCATACGCCCACGAACAGGGCGTGGGTGCATGCTAAAGGTGCAGGAGTTTGTATACAGAGGAAAGTCGCGGCGCGTCGCTATTATGTGGGAGCAAAGCTTGCTCGCGAAACAGGCGCCTCGGTTTCAGAAAGACTGCATCGCCTTCATCGCGGGCAAGCCTTGCTCCCACAGCTCGCCTCCCTGGCCACATAAACCCTTACTTGCCACAGATGCAGTGGCTCGACTGAAGATCAGCTCAATTCAATGCGATCCGCATGAATGACAATCTGCCCATTCTTGTACAGCGCACCAATGGCCTTCTTGAAGTTGCCCTTGCTCACGCCAAACAGGCTGCTGATCAGCGCCGGGTCGCTCTTGTCGCTGACTGCCAGGGTGCCATCGTTCTCCCGCAACTTGGCGAGGATCTTCGCGTTCAGGCTGGTGGCGGCTTCCTGGCCCACAGGCTGCAGGCTCAGGCTGATCTTGCCGTCCGGGCGGATTTCCTTGATGAAGCCTTTTTCCTGTTTACCGGCGCGCATGAACTTGAAGATTTCATTCTTGTGAATCAAGCCCCAGTGCTTGTTATTGATGATCGCCTTGAACCCCATGTCGGTGGCTTCGGCGACCAGCAAATCCACTTCCTGGCCCGGCGTGTAGTTGGCCGGGGTCTTGTCCAGATAACGATCCAGGCGCGCCGTGGCGGTGATGCGACGGGTGTGCTTGTCGAGGTAGACGTGCACCACGCAGTATTCGCCGGCGGTCATCTGGCGTTTTTCTTCGGAATACGGCAGCAACAGGTCCTTGGGCAGGCCCCAGTCCAGGAACACGCCGATGCTGTTGACCTCAACCACTTTCAGGCTGGCGAATTCACCGACCTGAACCTTGGGTTTTTCCGTGGTGGCGATCAATTTGTCGTCGCTGTCCAGATAAATGAAAACATTGAGCCAATCTTCATCTTCACTGGGAATATCCTTGGGAATATATCGATTGGGCAGCAGGATTTCGCCGTCCGCACCGCCGTCCAGATATAAACCGAAGTTAGTGTGTTTAACCACTTGCAAACTGTTGTAGCGCCCGACTAAAGCCATTTCCAATACCCTCATTGCGTGGGCGGCATTCTACCCGGTTTTGCGGCGCGATTCGTGGCCGCCGGCAAGGTTTGCCGGCAAGGCCTGGCACAACCGTTGATTTTCCTGGGTTTTCACTCCGGACAGGGCCATTCGTCAGGCGAGCGACGGTGCGTACCGCTTGCCATCGGCACACTATTTTTCACACGGTTGTTATTTAAAACAGTGGCTTAGGGCAATAATTGCCGGATAACCGCGCATTATTCCCATCACGACAACGATAATTCAGAAGGATATTTGCCAAGCAATTGTCAAGTATTTCCTGTACGATGCCTGGCCCAATTAATTATCTACAGGTTAATGGCCGTCATGCGCGTAAAAGCATCCAACAGCAAAGCAAAGCCAGCTCCAGCCGTTGAAACCAGCGAGTCGATCAACGACCAGATCGCTGCGTTCCTCAAGTCCGGCGGCGAGATCCAGCAAATTGCCAAAGGCGTCAGCGGCCAGACATTCGGCCCGTCCAAGCAGATCAGCCTGGGCAAGAAGTAACCTGCGCGTCACCTGGTCCCAAAGCGCTTTGAGCTTCGAAGCGCTTGGACTGGAACCCCTCCCCGCTCTACCCATTTCCCATGAATCGACGAACGGCCCTCACTGCCGAGCATTCGCCGGTATGCTTTCACCTCTCTAACTCAAGCGTTTCAGCTTAGTTATCGTTCCGGCTTCCTCGCTATTGATGGAATGCAGCATGCGCATCCCCATTGTTCCGCTGACATTCAGCCTGCTCTCGTGCTCCCTCGTCCATGGGCAGGTATTCCAGCGCGAACTCGGCGACTTCGACCTCAAGCTTGGCACCACCCCCAGCCGCAGCATGGCCCAGGGCTTGGTCACGCCGTCGAGCACCGGTTCGTTCCATGGTGGCCTGGACCTGAGCCACGACAGCGGCTGGTACGTCGGCCAGTGGTCGCCCAGCGCGGGCGTATCCGCCGACCTTGAAGTCGATTCCTACATGGGCTTTAAACAACCCTTCGACCAGACCCTGGGCTACGAAGTCGGCCTGATCCACTACAGCTACCCCACCCTCGATACCCTCGACAGCCAGGAGTTCTATGGCGGCCTGACCGTGCTCGGCAGCCGTTTCGGCGCGGCCTTGAGCAACGATCCAGACAAACAGAACAGCACACTGTTTGCCGACTTGGGCGGCAACGTGCCGTTCGGCATTGGCATCAGCGCCAAATACACCACCCACCAGCTCAATACACCGGTTTCGGTGGAGAACGGTTATGTAGGCAGTTTCAGCGACTGGTCATTGAAAATTTCCCGTCCCTGGAAAGGCATCGACCTGGACCTGATCTACAGCGACTCAAGCCTCAGCGGCAGCAGCTGCTCGGCGTATTCCGGCCACAACAGCGAATGCGACAGCCTGCTGACCCTCAAGATGGCCCATCCTTTTTACTAAGCGTTACGCATTAATCGGCTGAACTGCCGTGCGCCTGCCATGCTCAAACAAGACACTTACGTTTTTGCAAGGACTCGCTCATGTCGCGCTGGTTCACACGCATCGCCATGGTCATCGCCCTGTTGCTGACGCTCACTGCCTGTAGCCGAGTCGGCTTGGCGTACCGCAACCTCGACCTGATCATCCCCTGGACCCTCAACGATTACCTGGACATCAAAGGCGAGCAAAAAGACTGGTTCAACGAACGCCTCAAGGACCACTTGACCTGGCACTGCACCACCCAGTTGCCCGGCTACCTCGATTGGCTGGACCGTTTGGAAACCATGGTGCAGACCAACCAGGTGACCGACCAAGCCCTACAACAGCGCACCCGGGAAGCCAAGGCCGCCATCGCCGAAACCGCCCGGGCAATCACCCCCTCGGCCATCGAATTGCTGCAAGGCCTGAGCGACGACCAAGTCGCCGACATGGACGCCGCCTTCGTCAAGGACCAGCGCAAACGCCAGCAGCAATACCTCAAGCCGACGCTGCAGGAGCAGATCCAGGAACGCAGCGAACGCATGGTCAAACGCCTGGACGACTGGCTCGGTCCACTCAATGACGCCCAGCGCCAACGGGTGACAGCCTGGTCCACCGCCCTCGGCGACCAGAACCAGCAATGGATCGCCAACCGCGCGCACTGGCAGAACCAGTTCAGCGAAGCCGTGGCCCAACGCCACAGCCCCGACTTTCCCAAACGCATCGAGCAACTGCTGGTCAATCGCGAAAGCCTCTGGACCCCTGCCTACCGCGAGGCATTCAGCAAAACCGAAGCCCAGGCCCGCAGCCTGCTGGTGGACCTGATGGCCGAAAGCACCCCGCCCCAGCGCGAACGGCTGCTGAAGAAAATCGACGGGGTGAAGAAGGATTTCACTGACTTGAAGTGTCTGAAGGCAGCACGCTCATAAAACCACTGAGATCCCATGTGAGAGCGAGCTTCTGTGGGAGCAAGGCTTGCCCGCGATAGCATCACCTCGGTCCATCTGATAGACCGTGTTGCCTGCATCGCGGGCAAGCCTTGCTCCCACACAAGCTCAGCTCCCACGGGATTCAGTGCAGGCCTGTCAGGCAATCTGCGCCTTCGAAGCCAAGTCATCAAACGTAAACTCATCCAGCGCATCTTCCTGCTCATCCAACACCTGACGCGGATGATCATTGCCCGGAATGCTGCTATCGATCAGGCTCAACAACCGCGAGCCACGCGGCGTCAGCACAAAATTCTCGCCATTACCGCCCTCTTCCTCCGGCCGCGGCTCGATATAGCCACGCTCCAGCAGCAACTTTTCATACTCCCCGGCGACCGCTTTCAGATGATCGAGATTCTCGATCGCCTCGCCTGCAGCCGCTTTCGCCGCCGCGTACTCCTCCGCATAAGCCCGAGGAGCAAAGCTATGACCGGCGCCATTTTGCACTTCGTGCAACAACCGTTCGATCAAGTCCCAGTTATAAGTCGTCATCCTGGTCCATCCTCCAAAGAGTGAGATGCCTACCTAGGTTGTGACCGAGGTGCTGCGCCACCGTTCAGCCGGGTTTCCGGGCGGTCTTTACCTTGAACCGACCAACGGCCTGTCGAATTCCGCCAAGGCCAAACGACCACCTGTTGAAAGCCGATTTCACAGCTCAGCCACAGGAGAAATCACCATGAACGTAGAAAATCATCCAGTCGTCTCGCGGGAAGAATGGCTCACAGCCCGACGCCAGCACCTGGCCCACGAAAAAGCCTTCACCCGCGAACGAGACAAACTCAGCGCCGAACGCCGCGCCCTGCCCTGGGTAAAAATCGACAAACCCTACCGCTTCCAAGGCCCCCACGGCGAACTGAGCCTGGCCGACCTGTTCGGCGGCCGCAGCCAACTGATCATCTACCACTTCATGTTCGGCCCCGGCTGGACAGAAGGCTGCCAAGGCTGCTCCTTCCTGTCCGACCACATCGACGGCGCCAACCAACACCTGGCCCACCACGACGTAGCCGTGGTCGCCGTCTCCCGCGCCCCGTTCGCCGAATTCCAAGCCTTCAAACGCCGCATGGGCTGGGCCTTCGACTGGATCTCATCGGAAGGCTGCGACTTCAACTACGACTTCGGCGTCAGCTTCAAAGCCGAAGACACCGCCAACGAAAAAGCCACCTACAACTACGAAAAAACCGACAGCGCCGAAGGCGAACTCCCCGGCCTGAGCGTCTTCTATCGCAACGCAGCCGGCGACATCTTCCACACCTACTCCACCTACGCCCGCGGCCTGGATATATTGGTCGGTACCTACAACTACCTCGACCTGACGCCCAAGGGCCGCAACGAAGACGAAATCATGGATTGGGTACGGCACCACGATAAATACGAAGAGGCCAAGCCCCACGGCTGCTGCCATGGCTGATGCCAATCTCGAGCGCCGCCTCCGTGGCGAGGGAGCTTGCTCCCGCTCGACTGCGCAGCAGTCGCCTTCTGTGCCTACCGGCGTAAATAGCGGAGTAATGAAAGGATGGGCAACTCAGGGTCGCCTGTTGTCCAGACGAAAACCGGACCAGACCACGATTAAAAAGACAGGCCGATCTCGATTGGTCTGTCTCTGATCCCCGCGTCCGCCAACATTGGAGGGATGATTCAGGCGAAAGCGAGCTTTCTTACCTGCAACAAATCAACATGCTGACGGGCCACCCATAGATCGTAAGCATCCTGCATGGCCAGCCAACTCTCCGGCGAGCGGCCAAGCGCTACAGACAACCGCAATGCCATTTCAGGCGAAACGCGGCTAGTGCCCTTCAAGACACGGCTCAATGTCGAGGGGGCTACACCGAGCTTTTCCGCCAGCTCGCGACCGCTGATACCGTTCGGTTCCAGATAAATCTCGGTAATGAACTCCCCTGGATGGGGAGGGTTGTGCATGTTCATCAGTGGTAATCCTCGTAGTCCAGGACGTAAGCGTTTCCATCGCGAAACTCGAACGTCAGCCGCCAATTGCCATTCACCATGACTGACCAGCGCCCATGCATTTCGCCTTTTAGCGGGTGAAGGCGGAAGCCGGGAATATCCATGTCATCAATCGTCATGGCTGTATTCAAGGCCGCTAGCTGCATTCGTAGCCGCTTGGCGTGAGCGGGCTGCACGCCTGCCGTAGTGCCCGTATCGAAGAGCTTGCGTAGCCCTTTGTGTTGAAAAGACTTGATCATGGGAAAGCCTAGCATGTTGCGCAACACGCAACAAAATATGATGCCTCAGAAACTCAAGACATGTATTTAACGACGAGCCACGTTGAGGGAGGATCGAAAAGGGAAACTATGAAAGCGGGCGATTCGTAGGGAGGCCGATTCATAGCGTGAAATAGTTCATCCCTGCTTGGCCTGCATGTATTGGCGAAGGAACTGATTGATGCGTGTCTGATAACCCGCGTCCTGCCCCTTGAACCACTCCACCACATCGGCATCAAGGCGAATGGTCACCGCCTGCTTTACCGGCACCCGCAGCTCAGTGCGGCGGAAGAAATCTTCACCCAGTTCGGAGATATCGCTGGTATCGATGTCCCCGTCATTCAACTTGGCCAGGCGCTCCCAGCCAGTTTTCGACGTTTTCGACATAACGTATGGCCTCCTATTTAGTAGTATTTCGGGCGGAGATGATCCAGATCACATCGCCCCGCCGTTCGGTGTACACGACCACGCCGATCAACTCTTTGATCAAGCCGATGGGTCGACGCCCGGGTACCTGTTTTACCGAAGCCTACTGTCGAAACTGTCCTTCTGAAATCAGACGCATCCCCTTATAAAAGTACGAAAGATCCTGCACTGAGGCGCAAACCTCCTGCGAAAGGGACAGATAGGACGACAAGCAGGGTCGCTGGGAAGGAAACGGAGGGACTGGGTCCGCCCCTACGAAGAGCCAAGCCCCACGACAGCTCCCACGGCTGATACAAAACCAACCCAAGTCGAGAACCGTTCCCCGTGGCGAGGGAGCTTGCTCCCGCTCGACTGCGCAGCAGTCGCATCTTTTACCTGACCCGAAGCAGCCCAAAAAGCCGACCGCCGCTAGGTCAAAAGTCCTACACAAAGCTCGGAAAGCGGTGTCTTGTAGCCCTCAAGTGGGTCGGTCTATAGTCCCTCGTCGCCCAAAAGGCGACCGGGTTTGGCGACCCGATCAACAGAGAGACTCATCAACTTTGGAGGCTCTTACTATGCCCAGATACATGCCCATCACCGGAATCGACTGCACCCCAGCCACCCTACTCATCGACACCGAAGCCCCGCTTGACGTCCTTTTCGAAACGGCGGATTACCGCATTCGAACCGTGACCCAGTTGTTGGAAAACATCGCCTTTCGTTCGGATATCAGCTCCGACACGGTCGTGCTCTCGGACTTTTGCAAAATGATGACGATAGCGCTGCGCGATGGGTGCGATGTGATGGATGTGATTGGTAGACGGTTGCGGTTGCAGGCTGCTGAATAAGGAAACGGGCGACCTGAGGGTCGCCCGCTTTTACATGCGTGGAGAGCAAAAATGACCGAGACCTTCGCAGACTTTGACCCTGCCGAGTACCTGAGCTCTCCCGAGGCCATTGCAGAGTTCATGAACGATGCCCTGGAAACTGGCGACGCAGATTATATTGCCAAAGTGAGGAAATTAGTCGCACGCGCCAAGGAGGTGACCGAACTCGCCATGAAGACCAGACTATCCCGAGAACAGTTGCACTAGTCCTTCAGCAACGGAATATCTAAGGCACCGCATAGCTCTCGTAATCCAAAGCGATCCCGTCGTCTTTCGGATAGCTGACATACACCACCACCGCATCGCTGCTGGCGACCAAGGCGTAGGGCCATTTACCGTTAGCCGCCCTCATCTGCTCGTATAACTGCAAGAAGTAATTTTTGGTCTGGCCCCGTGGGTCGTAGGGTAATTGCACCTGGAAAATCGGATAGTGCCCGCCATTGCACAGCTGCACCCGCTCCAGCTTAATGTCATTTTTCACCAACACTTTGCGGGTCGGATGCTGCCAGATCGCGAGGTCGACATCGCGACAATCGCTGGCCGTACCGCTATAAAGCTGGGTGTTTTCCAAGGTGGGTAGTGCCGACGCCAGGCAAGGAAAAAGTAACAACATCAGAAGAAGAAAACGCGGCACGGCAGCGCTCCGAAGGGACAGGAGCGCGATTATAAAATCTTTTACCGAGAGTACGAATATGCAAAGTCAGTTGGAGCCTTCATCCCAAACTACACCACTGCGCCAGATTCGCGCTTTGTACGACGACAAGACCATTCGCATCTACCAAGCCTATTCGGATGCTATCGCCGATGCGGCGCTGAGCCTTGGCACCTTCGCGTCACCGCCGTTCAAGATGGAGCGGATGACGTGGATAAAGCCATCATTTCTCTGGATGATGTACCGATCAGGTTGGGGGTTGAAGGACGCAGGTCAGTCTAGAATCCTGGCAATCGATATTTCACGAGAAGGCTTCGAATGGGCCTTAGCCCATAGCAGCCTCAGCCATCCCGACGATTCAATGAGCAAGGAAGAATGGCTCAACGTGAAAGAGAATGCGCCAGTCCGCATACAGTGGGATCCAGAACGAGACTTGCATCTACAACCCCAAATACACCGCGCCATTCAGATAGGCCTAAGCAAGCAAGCAGTAGCGCTTTACGTCAACGAATGGATACAGAACATAACCGATATAACTCCGTTGGCGCACAGCATCCACAAATTGGTGCTTGAGAACGAAATTGAGGAAGCACGCAAATTACTTCCAATTGAAAAAGTGTATTAAGTACGCCAAACACCCGCCATAGCCACTAATCGAGATAACCCACCCTGCTCAGCCCACCTATGCAGAACCTGCGTTTCAAAATCCAGCAACCGAGGCCCTGATCCGTTACAGGAAGGCGCCCCCTATCTGCCTTACTTACGGCTTAGAGCGGAACACAATCGTAGATACGAGCATGTCACCAAGCCGTTTCCGTGAACCAAATAAAATAATATCCAATCAAAAATACTCAGAAACGGTGTAATGATGTTACGCATAAACGATTGGTAGAGATTGCAGTTAAGGACGCTGCGCTCGTCGATCACAGGCATTCCCAACAGTTTCTTACCCGGGCTTTGACCGTTCGTTCGGCATCGCATCGGAGCACAAGTAATGCGCCGCACCAAAGCCCAAGGCCAGAAAGCCAACCATGTTTGGCGGCAATCCAATAACTCGGCTGTACGCCCTATGAGGCCGAATAGAAAAAGGGAAACTAGGGGGTCAATGATCTGTCCCCCCCACCGACGCCCCAGGCCGCCAATTTTTTGGGTTTCTGATTCGTCCTTTGAGTGCTGCTGATTCCCATGTGTTATCACGTCTTCGGCAGACAGGTATATAAACAATAAATCAAAACGGCAGTCTCAGGGATAACCAACATTCTGCTTCTAATTAGCTGCACTGATAACGTGCCCCCGTTACTTCTGCTTTTACTTATACAAATCTAAGCTTCCAATAATCATTACCCGCCACTACCCAGTACCGCTCGCGAGCCGGGATCAAAAAGCTAAAATCAAAGCATTGAGCGACCCAGTCCGAATAAGCCAGACTTTCATGAGCACGCACGTCATCCATGTGCATAAAAATTTTTCTGTCAAAATTTATGTAGAACCTGGGAAATCTGGAATGAATAATATTGGCCCGCTTAAAGAGATCCGGGCTCAAACCTTCGCCAGTTAAGAAATAATGTTCAATTTTTTCAAAAACCTCACAATCCGCCTCTATAAAATTATTTAAATCGCTTGAAGACAGGATTTTTTCACTTGACCTTTCTAGGTACTGCGGAAAATTTTCCGCCGTCATTTTCAGAATACCGCCTCTAAAATTTTTGCAAGACTGCTCGTATTGTTCCTGGGTTATATCTCCATCTTCAAGGTAGGCACGATAGTCTTTTTCCGCATCAAGGGAGAAATTATACTTCTCATCTACAACCCAATAACATTTTCCAGAGTGCACAAAAAAGCAGATACTTTTTTCTCCATTCCAAAGATCATCAAGAATTGACTGTTTCACCGTCATTGCTTGAACTCCTTCAAAAATTCATCCTGTGTATAAACACGGGCGTTACTCGAATTCTTTTCGAGTAGCGACTCCCACATCTTGGGTAACTCGAGGGAGTAACCGGGCTGATTTTTGTCTACCCTCTTCGGTGCATCAGGATCCCTCGGAATTCCATCGACGGGCCGCTGGGGAATTACTCGATCCATGATTTCCTTATGAAGAGCTGCGTCAACGTCGAAGACTACTACAGATCCATCAGGTCGTCTGTTCGTCAAATAGTAAGTGGCGTGCTCAGCATTACCAACGCTCACACAAAGTTGGCCCGCGCAACCAGGATTGATGGTGATGGTTCCATCATCATTTGCGCTAATGCGGTACTGGCTGGATTGTGTTCCCGATCCGCCCCCCTCAACTCTGAAATAGGTGACTGTTTCTGGAGAACCGCCTTTTGTACCGTCGAGCGTGGATTTAGGCGTTTTCCCGGAGACAAGCCCACCCTCCAACGCAACCCCAATACCAATACCAATCGCGGTGCTGGATGCCTCATTCGACTGTACAACCCCAGCACCGCCGCCCTGCATGATATGCAGATTGTCCAGAAAGCCCTTCAGACGAAGCTCCTCTGGAATCTTCAATACTGAGTTCCAGGCCTCCTGCACATCAGCCGCTGCACAGCTAGGACAGTTGGCCGCTCCCATTGCCCAAAGCGCCGCCTTCGACGGACCGCTTGCCATGCCCTCCACTGCCAAGGCGAATCCTTCCTGGCTTCCTCGCCCCTTGGCATCAAGCACTTCACGCATGTAGCGTGCATCGGTCCGGTAGTCCAGCGGATCAACCAATGCAACGTTCTTGAGCATTTTTTCGAGTGAAGTCTTGTCTTTGAACAACTCGACCAAGCCAACACGCTCATTGTTGTAATCGGCCAACGACACCTTGAACAAACTGTCGTTCTTGTACTGATTCAACTCCACTCGAAGATAATCAGCTGCCCTCGCCGTCTTGCCCTCCGTCAGCACGCTGTCCCAACCACGGTCTACCATGGCAGCGGCGGTGCGTAGCAGTTCCTGCTGTGCTTTTTCTTCGGTTAAGCCATTCTGCGCCGCGTATCGTTTTACGCGCTCTTTATCGCTGGCAAATTCGATTTCATCCGGGTGCAGCTGACGGTTGTATTGCGTACTGTTCTGCGCAGCCCATGAACCGGTTTGCAAGTCTGCCGCATTGCCGCCGGCTGCCGCCGCCGCGAGCACCCCGATCAGTTGAGAGTTCATCACCAGAAGCTTTTGCTTCTGCTCGGGCTGCATGCCCTCGTACTGCTTGGCCAGAGTATCAACCAGAGTCTCGTTCAAGCCGGCGGCTAATGCGCCAGTCTTGAAATCACCGCCAGCCGCCTCAGCGGCCAGTCCGCCCATGACCGCGTGCAAGCCAACCTTGGCCAGCCCCCCTTCTTTCAAATCGAATTTCTTGCCAAGATCCCCAACGAGATTGAATCCCGCCGCAGCAAAGGTGTTCGCCAAACTGCTACGCAGGGCGTTATCGAACTGGCTGTCACCACCAAGCGCTCGATCCAGCAGGGTTGAGGTACCGTTCTGCAGCAATTGGTTAGCGCCGAACCGACCGATTCCTTCCAGGCTCGACAGGCCACCTTGGGCCACTACCTTGCCTGCGTTAGGCAAGGCGCCCTCCACGGTGGTGGTGGTATTGGTCATCTTGTCGAAGATGCTGGCGGTTAATCCTGCTGTAACACCGGACACCACATAACCACGCAAGGCATCCGCAGAAGTCACATCCTTGAATACCGCTCCCAAGTTGCCGCCGTTATTAATGAAACTCACGGTTGCATTGCTCGCAGCGCCCGTTGCGATAGCCGTGAGCGCCACGTTCGCCCAACCGGCGGCCACTGTTGACCCGGCTGCAGCGCCGCCGGCTACTGCCGATGCGGTGGCTGTTCCGGCTGCTGCAAAGGCGGTACCTGAACCGGCAGCTGCGGTGCTTCCGGCCATAGTGCCGATCAGACCGCTGGCGGCACCCGCAGTGAAGTACACGACGAGGATCGCAATAATCATCTGCACAGCCGGCCCCATGCCGGAGTGGCTGTACTTATAGGAGTCATGAACTTCCTTGACCTGCCGCCAATCCACGTCACCACGCTTCTCAGCTTCAGCCAACCACGCCAGTTGCGGGTCTGCGTCGACCATCGCCTTGATCGACTGGTGGACGGTGTCTTGGTTGACCTGTTTGAGATCAATGTTCAACCCATCGACAGCTTTGATCGTGATGGCGCCGGCAGCGACCATCTGTGTCTGACGCAGAGTTTCGTCGGTGTGACCTTTGCCCGACATCGAACTCCAGGCCATGCTGCTTTTGCTTTTTGAATGGTCTTCTTTTTGCAGATCCTTCACACCTTCGAAGGTAATCGAGCCTCCACTTTGTATCGTCAGGTCATTGCCACTGTTCAGCTTGGCTACCTGATAATGCTGATCTTCACCGGAAACCAATGTCAGATCGCCCCCAGTGGTGATCTCACTCCCCACATGAGTCACCTTGGTCAGCTCATCACGCCGGCTCTGTTTCTTCCCCCAACTGCCCTTCTTCTTTTTCTCATACAGCGAATAGTCGCTGTCCTGTGCGGCCAGAAGCGCCAGGTTTTCTCCAGCCACCAGATAAGCTTCGTCACCGGCGTTGATACGGCTGGAGATCAGCGCCATATCTTTTCCAGCATTCAACTTCACGTCACCACCCGCACTGATAGCGCTGCCGATCTGTTTGACGTGGTCCTCTTGGGCCGTGACTTTTTTCGACTTGTAGTAAGAGTGTGTTTCGTTAGCGCCAGAAGAGATTGTCATGTTCTCGTCGGCGGCCAAGGCTACATTGCGGTCGGCACTGATCTGGCTCGCGATGGCGTTGAAGTCTCGACCTGCGTTCACAGTGACATCGCGACCCGCATCCACCTCCGAGCCCAGTTGGGAGATTGAACTTCTACGGGTACCACCGGTATTGGAGGTCTGTTGCTGCGCAGAGACGATATTCACATCCCGTCCTGCATCGATTTGCGTATCGCGGCCGCTGACCATGACGCTGCCAACGCTGTTGACGTCTCGACCGACGCCCATGGTCAGGTCGTTGGCCGCCTCGATACGCGAGGCGTTATCCGCGTAGTCCTGCCGTTGGGTATGACCCTTGTTGCTGATACTTGCGGTGGTCAACGTGCGCTCGTTGATTATGTCGCCAACTATCGCATTCATGCTGATGTCACGCCCGGCGATGATGCCGCCGGATTTATTGACGATGTTGTTGCCGGCCAACAGGTCGAGACGGTTGCCGGCTTCAATCAATCCGCTGTTGGTCAGGTTCTCGCCAGCGGATGCGGAGAGGTTTTTCGTAGCCCGAAGCGTGCCGGCGTTTTCAAGATCCTTGCCGGCAATCAACGTAACGTTCTGACCGGCAATCAACGCCCCATTAGGCGCCAGACGATTATTGGCCTGGGCCATATACAGCACCGGCACCAGCACCTTTTCGCCGTTCACTTCGTGCTCTTCGAGCCAGACGATGTCATGGGTCAGGGCGGCGACTTGTTGGGCGGTGAGGGTGACGCCTACCGACAGGTTGAGTGCGTCCTTGCTGGCGATGGCGTTGTTCATCAGGTACTTGAACATCGCCTCGTCGGAGGTCTGGCCGTCGATGAAGCGTTGGCCGGTGCGGGCGACGACGGCCTGTTGGATCAGACGTTGTTCGAACAAGCCGTCACCCAACCGCTTGGCGCTGGTGTCCGCGTCGTAACCGAGTTTTGTCAGCAGATAATCCGAACTCGTGAATGACTTGAGGTCGGTGAGGACCGGATTGGTCTCGATCAGGTACTTTTGCGGTTTGGAAGTCACGGTTGCGCTGGGCAGCCCCGTGACCCGCGCCACCGTTTGGCCGGCGACAGGCACTGGCGCGCTTACCGAGGCGTCGGTTGGGCGACTGACGCCGATCGGTGGAGTGCCCGAAGTATCCAGCGCAATGTCGGCACCACGGGTGATGGTGCCGTCAAGGGAATGCCCTGGCAGTTGCGGCGTGCCTGTGGATGAGTCCGTTGGGGCGGTGACCTGAATGGCGGACGCGCCGGCGGTGACACCGCCGCTATCACGATTCAACAACTGCACCTGTCGTTCGGCGGCGGAAACCTGGGTGACATCGGTGATCTGGATGTCGCGCACATTAGCGGTTGGAGCGGCGGTGGATCGATTCGATGCGCTCACGCTGGCGCCGCCGATTGTCCAGTTCTGCGACACGGCCGGCGTCTGGGAGACTGGCGCGTCACTGGCGCCCTGCCCGCTCAGCCGGAACAGGCCGTTTTGCCCCGTGGGGAGGCTGAAACCGGGAAGTGTCAGGGGGTTTATTTGTTGCTGGGCCAAGTCCGGTGGGAGTTGGCTGTTCAGGGTCACGACCGTGGTTTTGCCTGAGCCTGAAGCGGCGGTTGTGGTGTTGCGGGACGAAGTTGTTATGCCGGTGGAGAATGGCCGCTCCACACCGTTGGTGATTTTGTTTGTTGCGGTAATTGAGACGTTGCCGCCGGCTTGGATGATAGCTGGGGAAAAGTTATCAGCCGAGGTAGATGAAATAACTATTTGATTAAATGGAGTAGCGCTTTTTATAAAATCTGGAACCTCCGTTCTGATTCCGTTTGCGTATTGAGAGACACCAAATACAACTGGATCAATTCGTGCGCCAGAAGTCCCAAGCTCCAAAACAGCCGGACCAAAAATCTGATAACGATCAGGCTCCTGACCACTTCCATTCCCGACTACTGTGAGCTTCGGTTGAACCATAGATTCAACGCCCGCTACGTTCCAGAAATGAATATTTTTATTATATTCAGCATCATTATAAATATTGTAATTAACTAAATCCCACCAACGATCAGCTCTATCACGAAAACTACTGCCTTGATCCGCATAATATTTTTGACTAACATAATCACCTAACGCCGTCCCGGAATTCTCAAATTTCGAGACATCGATGGTTATATTGTTTTTGGCTGAGACTGACGAATTATAATTTAAAAAATAATCACCCTTTACAATTAAATTCATACCTGACGATATAGAGGCCGCACTGGAGCTTTCACCCTCCACGACTTTGACTTTATATTTCTCCTCAAAAACAAAATGATAATCGGGTCTATCACCCCAGGAAGCCGGCAATGTAACGCAGCTATAACACCGGACCCCTATAGCAGAAGAATACAACTCCGCCTCAGTCTTAAAATCCCCCCGTTTATTAATAATAGAATCCGCATTAATAGAAAAATCCCGCCCACTCTCCATGGTGCCCGAATCATTCTCCATCAACGCCGACCGTCCCCCCAGGTCATTGCGCGCTACATCAATGTTCCCTAACGCATAAACATCCGACTTACGGTTGGTAAAACTTCCCGCCCGCAGCTTCATGTCCCCACCGCTGAACAAGAACCCACCTTGATCATTCAGCAAGGTCGAAGCCGTCAACTTCAATCCATCCGCACCGGCAACCGTTCCGTAGTTATTGACGGTGCCCGCATTGATATTCAGCGCACCCGCCGACGTCATCCGCCCGTAGTTGTTCAGGCTGCTCAAGCCCCCGCGCCCACCGATCGTCGTAGTTCCGCCGCCGGTCATACTCGCCACGCTGCTCAAGTCAATCACAGCGGCGTCTACGGTCATGTCGCCCAGGCTGGTGACTCGGCCATTGCCGCTGTACCGCCCGGTCAACTGCAAGCCCATGCCACCATCACTGGCGATCAACCCGTTGTTAACCCAGTTCCCGCCCTTACCTTCCAGTTGCGTCGAAGCCAGCAATTGCCCGGTCGCAGTCTGGGTGAAGTTGTTGACGTCGACCGTCAGCCGTCCGGCCTGGATGGCGCTGGTATTGGTCCAGGTGTCGGCTTTGAGCGTCAGGCCGCCACGGGTGACGATATCGCCGCCGGCGCCAGTGACGTTGGCCAGGGAAATGTCGAATGTACCGTCGCCCAGATGCAGCAATTGGCCGCCGCTGTTGAGGAAGCTGTTGGCGGATAGGGTCAGGTGATTGTTGGCGCTTTCCAGCTTGCCGTTACGGTTGTCGAAGAGACTGCCGATCTGGAAATCGGTTTTGCCAGCGCCCCCTAGGGCACGCAGTTGGCCGGTCTGGTTATCGACGCTGGCGGCGCTGACCACCAAGGTGCTGTCGCTTTCCAGAATGCCGCCACGGTTGGTCAGGGCGCCGTCCAGATCCAAATGGATAGCGTTGCCAGCGAGCTGGCCGGCGGTGTTGTCCAGGCTGGCACCGGTGCCGGCAACCTTGATCAGCCCAGAAGCGTAGAGACCGCCATTGCGGTTGTTAAAGCTGGCGGTGTCGATGACGACATCGCCAGCCTGCGCGGCGATTCGACCACCGTTATTGTTCAGCCCGGCCAAGGCGCGCAGGTTCAGGCGTTGGCCTTGAATCACGCCGCCCTTGTTGTTCACATCGAAGCCGTTACGCAGCACGCCCACGGTGCTCGCCTCAAGGGCGCCCTTGAGGCTGGCGAGGGTGCCGCCACGGTTGTCGATGTTGGCCGCAGTCACGTTGACATCGCCGGTTTGGGCGATGAGTTTGCCGCCCTGGTTGTCCAGGCCTGCGCGCAGTTCAAGACTCAGGCCGGTCTGGCCTTGCATCTCACCCTGGCCGTTGGCAAGGCTTGCGGCATTGAGTGCAACCTCGGCGGTCTGGCTGTAGATCAGGCCGTTGCTTTGGTTCTGCACGGCTCCGGAGGCCGTGATCGCCAGCGCATTTTTCGCGGCGACGGTGCCGGTATTGCTGTTGTCCAGGCTGCCGGTGCCCAGGGTCATTTCGCCCTGGCTGACCAATTGACCGCCTTGGTTGTTGATCGCGGTCGCACCTTGAACCGTCAACGCGCCAGCGCTGGCAAGCTTGGCACCGTGGTTGTCCAAGGCCCCCTTGAGATCCAGGGTCACGGCAGCGTTGCCGATCAGGCTACCGCCGCTGTTGTCTAGGGAGGTGCCGGTGAAGTTCAACGCTTTTTGGGCGTTGACAGTACCGCCGACGTTGCCCAGGGTCATGGCGTTCATGACCAGAATGGCGCCGCTGTCGATCAAGCCGCCTTGGGCGTTGTTCAGCAGACCGCCGGTGACGGTCAGGGTCTGGTCGCTGCCGCTGGACAGAATCCCGCCGCTGCTGTTGTCCAGGCTCGCGGCGCGGACAGTGAGTTTTTTCTGGCCGACCAGCGCACCGGCGCCGCTGTTGAGCAGTGCCCCGCTGAGGGTGACGCCGACGTCGCCATTGCGGCTGGAGAGCGTGCCGTTGTTGCGGTTGTCGAGGCTGCTGCCGTTGACCTGCAACCCTTGCCATCCAGAGATCAAGCCGTTCTGGTTGACCATGCTAGTGGCGTTGAGACTAAGCAGGTCGCTGCTGATCAGCTTGCCGCCGGTGTTATCGAGAGTGCGTCCGGCCAGGGTGAAGCTTTGGCTGCTGGAAACTTCACCGCCCTGGTTATTCAAGTCGCGCAGGCCGTTGAGGGTCAACGGACCTTTAGCGGTGATCAGGCCATTGCGGTTGTTCAGGTCATGGCCGCCCAGGTTCAGCGTGACGGCTTTATCGCCCAGCAGACGCCCGCCGTTTTGCGTCAGCGCCGCCAGGGTCAGGTTGATGTCGCCCTTAGCCGACACTTCGCCGCCATTGCTGGAGTCCAGGGAATCGGCCTGGAGGGTGAGGTCACCCTGGGCATTGATCAGCCCATTGGCGCTGTTGTTCAAGGCCATGGCATTGAGGACCAAAGCACCACCCGCCAGCACACTGCCGCCCTGGTTGTTCAGGTCGCCGCTGTTGAGCGTGAGCAATTGCGCGGCGCTGATCAGGCCCTGGGCTTGGTTATCCAGTTGCTGATCGACCGTCAGGGCCAGATTGCTACGGCTGGTGAGCGTACCGCCGTTGTTGTTCAGGCTTTGGGCGTGGGCATCAACGCTGGCCGCACCGATCATGCCTTTGACGTTGTTCAGCGCCTGGGCGACGCGCAGGGTCAGGCCCTGGTTGCTGAGCAGCCGGCCGCCATCGTTCGTGAGATTTTTAGCCGTCAGGGTGAAGGCTTGGGCGCTGGAGATTTCGCCGCCCTGGTTGTTCACGCCGTTGAGGTTTTTCAGCAGCAACGTGCCGGGGGCGTTGATCAAGCCGCCCTGGTTGTTGAGCTGGCCATTGTTCATGTCCAGGCTCAGCGAAGTGTTGCTGAACAGTTGACCGCCCTGTTGATCCAGGCCGGAAACCGACGCGGTCAATGCGCCTTGACTGCCGATGCGCCCGCCCTCCTGGTTGGTGACCTGGGCGGCCGTGAGGTTCAGCGTGCTGCCACTGTTGAGCCGCCCCTTCTGGCTGTTGTCGAACGCACCGGTGGTGACATTTATCGCGCCTTTAGCGCTGATGTTGCCCTGCTGACGATTGTCCTGTGCCGCGCTGGTGAGCAGCAACGCGCCGTCGGTGACCAGTTCGCCGCCTTGGTTGTCGAGACGCCCCCGACTGTGCACGGTCAGGTCCGCCGCGCTGGACAGGCTGCCGCCGGTGTTGGTCAGGTTGGCGGCGCTGACATTCAGCGTGCCTTCGCTGCTGAGTTGGCCCTGGGTGTTGAGCAGATCGCGGCTCAGGTGGATGCGCTGGTTCAGTTGGCTGATCAGGTAGCCGCCGCTGTTGTCGAGGGAGCCGCCGTCCAGCTCCAACCCGGTCTTGGCACTGAGCAGGCCCTTGGTGCGGTTGAGCAGCTTATCCACGGTCAGTTTCAGCGCTTGCCCGGCGAACACCTGGCCGCCGTCGCTGTTGTCGAGGTTCTGGCTGACCAGCATGACGTCCGCGTTGCCCGAGAGCTCACCGCCACGGTTGTCGAGATCGTCAACGTCGAGATCCAGCGCTTTTGTCGCGCCGATAAGGCCGGCCTGACGGTTGTCGAGGCTGGCGGCTTTCAGCGTCAAGGCATCGGTGCTGATCAGCGTGCCCTGGCGGTTATCGAAGCTGTCGAGGGTGGCATCGAGCGCAGTCTTGCTGGCGATATTCCCGGCACGGTTGTCCAGGCGATCGGCAACCAGCAGCAGCGCACCGTCGGCAATCAACGAGCCGCGTTGGTTGTCGAGCACGGTTGCAACATTCAAGTCGAGGCGGTCACGACTGCTGATCAGGCCATCGCGGTTGTCCAGGCTGTCGCTGCGACTGTCCATGGACTTTGCAGAGATCACGCCGCGGGCATTGTTGAGCACCTGGGCGGTTCTCAGTATCAGGCCTTGGCTGCTCAGCAATTTACCGCCGCTGTTATCGAGGTTGTGCGTGGTCAGCGTGAAGGCTTGCTGGCTGGAGATTTCCCCGCCCTGGTTGTTGACGTCCTTGAGGTTGCTCAGCAGCAACGCACCCGTGGCGTTAATCAGGCCGCCCTGGTTGTTCAACTGGCCCTGGTTCAAGTCCAGGCTCAGGCGGGTGTTGCTGAATAATTCACCTTGCTGTTGATCCAGCCCGGTGACCGACGCGGTCAGGGCTTGGCCGCTGGCAATACGGCCTGCGGCGTTGTTCACCTGCGTGGCGTTGAGCGTGAGCGTAGTGCCCGAGGTCAGGCGCCCGCCCTGACTGTTGTTGAGGACACCAGTGGTGACTTGGGTCGCGTCTTTGCCCGAGACCAGGCCTTTTTGGCTGTTATCCAGGCTGGCGCTTTCGAGGGTCAGCCCGGCGTCGGTGCTGATGGAACCGCCCTGATTGATCAACGCGCCAGCACTGATGATCGACAACAGAGCGGCGCTGCTCAGGCTGCCCGCGGTGTTATCGAGACTGCCAGCGTCGACACGCAACTCGCCTTCGCTGCTGATCAACCCTTTGTGGTTCAACAGGGCGTTATCGAGGGTGATCACCAAGCCGTTGAGGCTGTTGAGCACGCCTTCGCTATTGTCCAGCGTGGTGCCGCTCAGGCTCATGTGGCCTTGGGCGTGGAGCAGGCCTTTGCTCTGGTTGATCAGCTCAGCAACTTTCACTTCCAGGTCAGTGCCGGCGATGAGTTTACCGCCCTCGCTGTTGTCCAGGCGCTGGCCGCCCACCTTAAGGCCAAGACCTGCGGAGAGTTCGCCTGCGCGGTTATCGATCTGCCCGACCTGCAGATCCAGCGCTTTTGTGGTGCCGACCAAACCGCCGTTGCGGTTATCGAGCGTCTTGCCGGTCAGGCTCAAATTGCCTTGGGCCACCAGCGCACCGCCCTGTTGTTGCAAGGTATCGATAACGGCGGTGAGGTCGGTTTGGCTGGAGATACGACCGAGTCCGTTCTGCACTTCAGCGGCCTTCAACATCAGCGGGCCAACGCTGGTCAGCAGACCCGCGCTGTTGTCCAGGCGCGAGCCTTCGAAGGTGACGCTGCTTTTGCCGGTGATGACGCCGTTGTCACGGTTATCCAGTTGATCGACCGTCAATTGCAGCGCCTTGTCGGCACGGATGCTACCGCCACGGTTGTCGAGCGAATCGCTGCGCAAGGTCAGCAGGTCGTTGCCGGCCAAGCGGCCACCGCGGTTATCGAGATGGCCGGTTTGCAGGTCAATCGCGCCTTTGGCAAGCACTTGGCCTTGGTTCTGATTGTCCAGCAAACCGCTGATGCGAGTGGTCAGGCTGCCATCGCTGATCAATTGGCCGCCGTTGCTGTTGTTCAGGCTGGCCGCCTTGATAGCCACAGCCTTGCCCGAACCGAGCACGCCATTGCGGTTGTCCAGCGCGCCACCAAGATCGATGCTCATGGCGCTGTCGCCCAGTACCTGGCCGTTGCTGTTATTCAGGGCCATCGCGTTGAGCTGGGTCAGGCCCGCGCTGGAGATTTCGCCGTCAAGGTTGGTCAACGTGCCCTCGACGTTTACGCTCAGGTCTGCATCGCTGCCCAGATTGCCGCCGCTGTTGTCCAGGCTGGCAGCACGCGCGTTAAGGCCGTTGGCCGAGATCAGGCCTTTGGCGTTATTCAAGGCCTGGGCAACGACCAGATCGAGACGCTGCTGGCTGACGATCGAACCGGCGCGGTTGTCCAGGCTCGTGGCATTCAGGCTGAACGCCTGGTCGCTAGAGATTTCGCCGTCGCGGTTGTTCACCGCCGCCAAGTTCTTCAACAACAGACTGCCCGGGGCGTTGATCAGCCCGCCCTGGTTATTCAACTGCCCATGGTTGAGGTCGAGGGACAGGCTGGTGTTGCTGAATAATTGGCCGTTCTGTTGATCGAGACCGGTGACACTGGCGTCCAGGGCTTTTGCGCTGGCGATACGGCCGGCGGCGTTATTCACCTGGCCGGCCTTCAATAGCAGCGTGTCACTGCTGATCACGTTGCCGCCGACGTTGCTCAGGGCGCCCGTGCTGTCGACGCTCAACGCACCGATGCTGGAGATCTGGCCGCCGTCGTTATTCATCTCGGCTGCCTTGAGGTTGGCGGTGGTGTCGCTTTTCACGCTGCCCTGGGCGTTGAGCAGTGGCCCGCCCAGGTTCAGATTCAGCCCTTGCTGTGCATAAAGCGCTCCCTGGCGGTTATCCAGTCGTTGCGCGTCGATTGCCAAGGCTGCCCGAGTAGAAATCAATCCCTTGGTCTGGTTGGTCAGGCGTTCAAGGGTCAGGCGCAGGTCGCCATAGGCAATCAGCTTGCCGCTATCGCTGTTGTCCAGTTCGGTGCCGACCAGGGCCAGCACGCCCTGGCTCGACACTTCGCCGCCGCGGTTATCCAGCGTGCCGACGTTGAGGTTGGCTGCCTGGGTGGTGGTAACGACACCGCCCTGGCGGTTATCCAGACTCGCCGCGTTGAGGGTCAACAGGCCCGCCGATGACAACAACCCGGCCTGATTGAGCAACTGGGCAGAAATGCTGGCGGTGAGTGCACCGTCACTGAGCAATCGGCCTGCCGTATTGTCCAGTGACGCCGCCGTCAACTGAACGCTTTTGCTTGCAGAGAGACGCCCGCTCCGATTGTTCACCTGGCCGCTGGCGTTGATGTCGAGCATCTGCCCCGCCGCCACCAGCCCCGCCACGTTATCCAGCGAGGCAACGCGCAACGTGACGTTGCTCAAGCTGTTGAGTTCACCGCTGCTGTTGTTCAACTGCCCGACGTTGGCCGTCAGGGTGCCGTTGCTGCTGACAAGGCCTTGGGCGTTGATGAGCTTATCGGCGGTGATGTTCAGGGTGTTGCTGCTCAGCACCCTGCCCTTGTTTTGATTGTCCAGGGTCCCGGCCTTGATCGTCGTGGTTTGCCCGGCACTCAAGGTTCCGCCTTGGTTGTTCAGGGTCTGCGTGACGTTGGCCGTCAGGTTGCGGCTGGCGACGATGCTTTTGCCGTTATTGTTCAGGCTCTGCGCCGTAACGCTCACATCCCCGGTCGCATTGCGGGTGTTATCCGCATTGACCCCGGCTTCGATGATGCCGTTGTTGCTCAGTTGCCCACCCGCATTCAGCGTGATGCTGTCCCGCGCCGCGAGGGTTTGCTGGTTGCTCAAGTTGCCCTGGGTCTGGGCGTTCAGGGTGGTGCCGGCATAGACCGCCCCGCGAGCATCGAGGCTGGCGGCCTTGACGTTGATGGCGCCGCTGGCCGAGGTCTCGGCCAGGCTCAGGCGGCCGTTGGCATCGAGCTGGATGTCGCCGCCGCTGGCGATCAGTTTGCCGTCCAGCTTCACCCCAACCCCGGCTTCGGTGCCCACCAGTTTGATCGCGCCGGCGTACATACCCCCCAATGCCGAAGAGTCGATGGCCAGTTCAGGCTTGGCGCTGCCGTCATCGGCGCGGGCGGTGGCGTCGAGGGTATTGGCGTTAACGTCGTTGCGCCCGGCGACGATGGTCAGGTTCTTGGCCTGGATCTCGGCGTTGATCCTGGCGCTGCGGGTGATGATTTCGAAGCGGTCGACGTTGTTGGCGTTCAGACCCGCGCCTTCAATCGAGACGCTGCCCTGGTCCACCTGATAGCGACCCACCTGGCCGTTTTCAATGATCGGCTTGCCCGTGGTCAAGGTTGCCCTGGGCGTGTTGATGAAGCCACAGCCATTACACGTGATGCCGTAGGGGTTGGCGACGATGACGTGGGCCGACTGTCCCGCCACTTCGGTGTAACCACGCAACTGGCTGGGGTTGCCGCCGTTGACTTCGTTGAGAATGACTTTGGCGGCCGTACCGTTGAGGTTCGGGTTGCCGAGGATTATCCCGCCCAGTTGCGTGGACTGGGTGCGGGACGTGGCGTTGTTGAGGATCACGCCGTTACTGCCGACGTTGTAGTCGGTGAACTTGTTATGGGACAGGCCGCTGCCGTTGGGCTTGGCGATGTTGACGATGGGCACGCCGTTGCCCGCCCGGTCCAGGCCGGTACCCGGCGCGCTGACCACGATACCCTCGGCCTGGGCCCACAGCGGTTGCCAGAACATGACGTTGGCCAACAGGAACGCCAGGCCGCGCTTTGGCATGCCCCAGAACTGCTCGCGGGGTTGCAGGGCAGCGGAGGGTTGGCGGGCCAGGAAAGTGTATTGGCGATCGTCCATGTTCAGGTCTCGTTGCAGCAGAATTTAGAGGAGTACATCCACGCGGAAGTAGATCGGCGCTTCGCGCTCGGTCAGGGCATCCGGACGTTCCAGGGAATGGGCGAAGGTGACGCTGGCGTTCAGGTGCTCACCGCGGGCGAACAGCTCCAGCGAGTTGCTCGACATGCGCCCGTGCTGGTCGCCGTTGTAGCGATTGCCACGAATCACGCCCTGGTCATAACCGAGGCTGCTGCCGTATTCGCCGAACACCGGGCGCAGCCATTCCAGCGTCACTGGGCGGCTCCAGCGCAGGTCGTTACGCCAGTAACCACCGCTGTCGCCAGACAGCGACTGATCCTTGTAGCCGCGAATCGACGATTGCCCGCCCAGGCTCATGCGCTGCGGGCTGAACAACGCGTCCTCGCTGCGCTGTCCGGTCATCAGGCTGCTGACGCTGAAGGACTCACCCCACACCTGGAACGGTTGCAGGTAGCTGAGGGTCGCGGTGTATTTGCGGTAGCGGGCATTCGGCAGGCCGGGGCCAGGGTCGTGATCGCCCTGGGCATCAAGGGCCCCGATACCGTTTTGCAGGCCCAAGTCGAGGTTGACGAAGGCATTGCCGATCCGCCGGCCATGGTTGATGCCGAACTGCGCCTCGCTGATGCGATTGCTGCTGTCGGCGAGTTTGCTGTCTTCGATGAAGTTGTTGGTGCGCAGGTACGAAAGGCCGGTGTTGAGAGAGGTCTTGCTCAGAGCATCGCGATGGATCACCCGCTCGACCCGCACCTGATGGTTCTGGCTGTCGCCGGTCTGCTTGAAATTGAAACCGTTGGCCGGGATCTGCGAGCGGTACTCGCTCTGGCTGTAGGTGTAACTGACGTTCCACCAGCCAAACGGCAGGTTGTAATAGAGCATGGCGTTGCGGGAGGTGTGCTGGTGGTCAGTCATCCCATCGTGACCACCGCGCAACATCAACTGGTCGGCCAGGCCCAGCGGGCTGTCCCATTCGAAACTGCTGCCCCACTGCTGCTCGCCAGTGCTGCGCTGGCCGTCGTTGCTGCGCGACAACCCGGCGCGCCAAGGCTTTTTCAGTTCGTTGGTGACCCGCACTTCACTGCCACCGACGTTCTGACCGGGGGTCAGTTCCATCTTTGCCTGGTTCGACGGCAGGCGATTGAGCTGATCTACCATCTGCTCGATCTCCCGCAGATTGACCAGGTCACCGGTCTTGCCGGGAAAGGCCATCGCCAATTCGCGGTCCGACAGTTTGCTGTTCTCCGCGCCCTTCAGGCCTTCGAGGCGTCCTTCCACCACCAACACGCTCAGATGCCCGCCGGACAGGTCCTGCTGCGGCAGATAGGCGCGGCTGGTGACCAGGCCCTTTTCGATGTAATGGTCGGTGATGACTTTGAGCAGCTCGTTAAGCTGCGTCACACCCAGGCATTGGTCGATGTAGGGTTTGAGCAATTGCTCGCGCTCGTCGGCGGAAAGACTGTCGGCACCCTTGAGTTCAATGGTCTTGATGGGGAAGCAGCGGGTATCGGCAGGTGTTGTTGGCTGGCTCGGCTTGGCCCCCTTGCCGGGCAGGTCTTTGAGTTCCTCCAGGCGACGGCGCTGCTCTTCGAGCAAACGGTTCTGTCGCTCGCGGATCAGGTCCGTGTCGCCAGGCGTGGGGGCGGCGTGAGCCAGGGTCAGTGGAGAAAGGCACAGCAAAGCCACGCACAACCTCGCCCAAAAGGCGGGTGAGGACATGTTCGATCCCTCGAGCGGAAAGTGACATCAAAATAGTGGCGCGATATTGATTAGCCATCATTTTGACGTCAACTAAATGGATTTGGCTTTGAGGCTATTACTGGAACCATTCATCTGAAATCAGATGGTTCCGGTACAAAGGTACGAAGGATCCGACGCAGAGCTGGAAACCTCCTACCAAACGAACACATCACTCCTCAGCCAATGAACTTTCCCCCCAACACCGGCCTCAACCCATTACCTGCCCAACAAGGAATACGAGGCCCTGCCATGAAAACCCTCTTGAAACTCACCCTCGCCGCCACCCTCACCTGCGCCCTGCCCGCCTGGGCCACTTGCACGCCTGAGGAAGCGACCGTCAAGCGTGAACAATTGGCCCAGGAAGTGACCAAGCTCACCGAGCAGAACCCGGCCAAGGCCAAGGAAATCAACGATGAGTTGCAGAAAATGGACATGGAGACGGCCAGCAAGGATGTGCCGGATAAGTGCCAGTTGATTGATAAGCGTCTGGAAGAGCTGAAGAACGCGGAGAAGAAGGCTGGGTGATTAGCCGAAGCCGAGCACAGCCCGCTTTTGTGGCGAGGGGATTTGTGGGAGCAAGGCTTGCCCGCGATGAAGGCGATGCGGTCTTTCAGAAATCGAGGCGTCTGTGTCGCGGGCAAGCTTTGCTCCCACAAATATCCCTCGCCACGGGGCTTTGTGTCAGGTTCGGTTATCCATAAAAAACCGGACTCAAGGTCCGGTTCTTTTTAGCAAGCGCTAACGCAGCTTCACTCAGCCGCCGGCGCCTCTGGCTTGCGGCGCTTGAGCGGGGCCATGCCGTCCTTGCTGACCAGCGACGGCGCGTCGGTCTTCGGGCGGTTGGCGGTCTTGCGCTTGGTCGGGGCCTTGGCGCCGGTTTTCTTCTTGTCACCCTTGGCGTCGACCTTTTTCTTCTTCACGCCGACAGCCTTGCCCGACGCCTTGACCTTTTTCGGTCCGCCGTAGGTGCCTTTGACTTCCTTGATGGTACGGCGCTCGAAGCTCTGCTTGAGGTAGCGCTCGATGCTCGACATCAGGTTCCAGTCGCCGTGGCAGATCAGCGAGATCGCCAGGCCGTCGTTGCCGGCGCGGCCAGTACGACCAATGCGATGCACGTATTCGTCGCCGCTGCGGGGCATGTCGAAGTTGATGACCATGTCCAGGCCATCCACATCCAGGCCGCGGGCGGCGACGTCGGTGGCGACGAGGATCTTCACGCCGCCCTGCTTGAGGCGGTCGATGGCCAGCTTGCGGTCCTTCTGGTCTTTCTCGCCGTGCAGCACGAACGCCTTGTATTCCTGGGCCACCAGGCGGCCGTAGATGCGGTCGGCCATGGCCCGGGTGTTGGTGAACACGATGGCCTTTTCGTAGGTCTCGTTGGCCAGCAACCA
Organism: Pseudomonas sp. Soil_N_39; assembly: GCF_057655955.1. Taxonomy (NCBI): domain Bacteria; kingdom Pseudomonadati; phylum Pseudomonadota; class Gammaproteobacteria; order Pseudomonadales; family Pseudomonadaceae; genus Pseudomonas; species Pseudomonas sp. Soil_N_39. The sequence goes on along the minus strand of NZ_JBDGLI010000005.1, from coordinate 34,911 downwards.
GTTGACGATCTGCTCTTTGTGCTGGTTGTGGTCGGCGGTGATGATCTGCTGGCGGGTGGTGGAATTCAGCTGGCTGACCGCGTTGAGCTGCAAGTGCTCGGGGTTGTTCAGCACCTTGGCGATCATCTCGCGCAGGCCCGAACCACCGGTGGTGGCGGAGAACAGCATCGTCTGCTGGCGGTTGACGCATTCGTCCACCAGGCGCTGCACGTCTTCGGCAAAGCCCATGTCCAGCATGCGGTCGGCTTCGTCCAACACCAGCACTTCGACTTCCTTGAGGTCGAGGTTGCCGGCGTTCAGTTGCTCGATCATCCGCCCCGGCGTGCCGATCAGGATGTCCGGCACCTTGCGCAGCATGGCGGCCTGGACCTTGAAGTCTTCGCCGCCGGTGATCAGACCGGACTTGATGAAGGTGAATTGCGAGAAGCGCTCCACTTCCTTCAAGGTTTGCTGGGCCAGTTCACGGGTCGGCAGCAGGATCAGGGTCTTGATGCTGACGCGGACCTTGGCCGGGCCGATCAGGCGGTTGAGGATCGGCAGCACGAACGCGGCGGTCTTGCCACTGCCGGTTTGCGCCGTCACCCGCAGGTCACGCCCCTGGAGCGCGAGCGGAATAGCCGCTGCCTGCACCGGCGTTGGCTCGACAAATTTAAGCTCGGCCACGGCTTTGAGCAGGCGTTCGTGCAGGGCGAATTGGGAAAACACGGGTGCTACCTCGAAGAAATGCAAAAAAACAGCTGCATAGGGTAACGGTTTCGAGCGCGAAGGCCGAGTTTCTTTATACAAACGGCGGTAAATCAGTGCATTTTTATCAGCCGTTATTGCATCAACGGTCACTTGAGCGGGCTTAAATGCTCTAATCCTCCCGTCGCGTCTTTATAGAAGAATCGTTTCGTCCATGGACATCAAACAACTCTGGGTCAACCTCCAAGACCTCTGGGGTGCCCTTGACCAGCACCCGCTCCTGCATTCCAGCCTCGCCCTGATGTTGCTGCTAGTCATCGCCCTGGTGCTCGGGCGGGTGGCGCGCTACCTGATCCTCCACGCAGCCAAACTGCTCGGGCGGCAACCGGCCCTGCACTGGGTCAACGACCTGCGCCACAACAAGGTCTTCCATCGCTTGGCGCAGATGACGCCGTCACTGATCATCCAGTTCGGCCTGCACCTGGTGCCGGAACTGAGCAAGACCAGCATGATTTTCCTGGGCAATGTCGCCCTGGCGTTCACCATCCTGTTCATGGTGCTGAGCCTCAGTGCCCTGCTCAGCGCCCTGCTGGATGTGTACGCACGCACCGAACACGCGCGTACTCGCTCAATCAAGGGATACGTGCAACTGACGAAGATGGTGCTGTATGTGTTTGGCGCGATCATTATCGTCGCCACGCTGATCGACCGTTCGCCGCTGTTGCTGCTGTCGGGCCTGGGTGCGATGTCGGCGGTGATTTTGTTGGTCTACAAGGACACGCTGTTGTCATTCGTCGCCAGCGTGCAGTTGACCAGCAACGACATGTTGCGGGTCGGCGATTGGATCGAGATGCCCCAGGTCGGTGCCGACGGTGACGTGGTGGACATCACCCTGCACACGGTCAAGGTGCAGAACTTCGACAAGACCATCGTCTCGATCCCGACCTGGCGGCTGATGTCCGAGTCGTTCAAGAACTGGCGCGGCATGCAACAGTCCGGCGGGCGGCGGATCAAGCGCAGCCTGTTCATCGACGCCAGCGGCGTGCGTTTCCTGCATGACGACGAAGAGCAACGCCTGTCCCAAGTCCGCCTGCTGACCGACTACATCGGCCGCAAACAGGCCGAACTCAAGGCCTGGAACGAGGCCCAGGGCAACGTCGCGGCGATGTCGGCCAACCGTCGGCGGATGACCAACCTGGGCACCTTCCGCGCCTATGCCCTGGCCTATTTGAAAAGCCATCCCGAAATCCAGCCGAACATGACCTGCATGGTCCGGCAGTTGCAAACCACCGCCCAGGGCATCCCGCTGGAAATCTACTGCTTCACCGGCACCACCGCGTGGGCGGATTACGAGCGCATCCAGGGGGATATTTTCGATTACCTGCTGGCGGTGATGCCGGAGTTTGGATTGAACCTGTACCAGCAGCCGAGCGGCACGGACCTGCGCTCGGGATTGTTGCCGGCGGTGCTGGGCGCGAGCCACCTGCCGGAGCCGCAGAAACAAGTGGTCTGACCCTCAAACCCTCAGGAGCTGGAGGTCTAAAGCCAACCCCCACTTCCCTGTGGGAGCGAGCTTGCTCGCGATAGCGGTGTATCAGAAACAGAGATGCTGACTGATACCCCGCTATCGCGAGCAAGCTCGCTCCCACAGTGTTTAGAGTGAAGGCTGAGGCTGGCGTACCCCCAACCGACTGATCCACACCGCCGCCAAGATCACCGACCCACCCAGCAGCAACCGCCCCAGCGCCTCGTGCTGGTTCCAGATCAGCAGGTTCACCAGCAGCCCCACCGGCACGTGCAGGTTGTTCATCACCGCCAGCGTCCCGCCGTTGACCAGGCATGCGCCTTTGTTCCACCAGTACAACCCCAGCGCGGTGGAAACCAGACCGAGGAACACCAGCACGCCCCACTGCAGCGGCGCTTCGGGCCAGAAATGTTCCTTGCCGAACAGCAGGAATGCCGGCAACGCCACCATCAGCGCACCAAGATAGAAATAACCGAAACGCCGGTAATGCGGCAGGTCGCTCGGGTGACGGGCCACCAGGTGCTTGTAGAGCACCTGCCCGGCCGCATAGGTGAAGTTGGCCAGTTGCAGCAGCAAGAAGCCCATGAAGAAATCCGGGTTGATCCGGTCGTAGCGAATCACCGCCGCGCCGGCCACGGCCACCAGCGCCGCGATCAGCGCCCAGGGGTTGAAGCGCCGGTTCAGCGCGTCTTCGATCAAGGTCACGTGCAGGGGCGTCAGGATGGTGAACAGCAGCACCTCAGGCACCGTCAAGACGCGGAAGCTCAAGTACAGGCAGACGTAGGTCACGCCGAACTGCAAGGCGCCGATCAACAGCATGCCGCGCATGAACGACGGCTCCACCTGGCGCCAGCGCGTCAGCGGAATGAACACCAGTCCCGCCAGCACCACGCGCACCAGCACCGCGAAATAACTGTCCACATGCCCGGCCAAGTACTCGCCGATCAGGCTGAAGGAAAACGCCTGGATCAATGTCACAAAAAGTAGATAGCCCATACCGCCCCTCGTTTCGAATGGCGGCGAAGATAGCGGTTTTGAGGGATGGGCGCGAGCGTGATGGGCCGCTAGTTTCGGGTCACGGGTATGCACAGGAAGGCTGAGCGCAGTACTGTCCGATCAGCATCGCTCAAAGTTTCGCCGAGGATAAGGAAGCCAAATCCATGCAACGTATTGAATTTCGAAAAGTGATCGACCTCAGCCACATCATCAGTCCGCAGATTCCACTTTGGCCTGGCGATCCTCCGGTGACATTCAATGAGGTGGCATCACCGGAAAAGGACGGGTATTACCTGCGGCGTTTCGGCATGGGCGAGCACAGTGCAACCCATATGAACGCGCCGAACACCTTTCACCCCAATGCCATTGGGATTGATGCCTATGAGCCGGCGTCCCTGGTCCGGCCGGCCGTCGTGGTCGATTTACGCATCCAGGCGCGGGACAATCCAGACTATGTGATCGGCATTCAAGACATCGAAAAATGGGAACAGGCTCATGGGCGCATCGATCAGGGCAGCGTCGTGCTTTTTTACACGGGGTGGCAGGCCCTGTGGGACGACCCCGGGCGTTTTATCAATGCGGATGACAAAGGCCCGCACTTTCCCGGCATAGGTGCCGCAACCACCACTTTTCTGCTTGAGCATCGCCGGATAGCTGGCGTTGGTATCGATACCCATGGCGTCGATCCGGGCCAGGATACGGTTTACGCCACCAACAGCCAGATCCTGGCGAAAGAGGGCATCGTCCTGGAGTGCCTGACCAACCTCGATCAACTGCCCGCGAAAGGCACGACGCTGGTAATTGGCGTGCTTCGACTGAAAGAAGGTTCGGGTTCTCCTGTTTCCGTAATGGCGTTTGTACCCTGACCCCAGTCAAGTGCAGAACATCGAGGCAAAAAAAAAGCCCGATCTCGCTAAAGCGTTCAATCGGGCTGATGCACTCAGGAGCAATAAGTGCAAAGGGAGGTTCGATGCGCAAAACGGTTTGAAGGGAAGCGCCAAGTCACTAGACCACTTGGCGATTACCCGAGGATTAACGGATCAGGCGACCTGGGACAATTTGGCGTTGGCCTGATTCAGGCCCTTCTCCTGGAAGTCGCCGCCCAGGTTCATGCCCTCGGCATGGATGAAGGTCACGTCGTGGATGCCGATGAAGCCCATGACCTGGCGCAGGTAGGGTTCCTGATGGTCAGTGCTGCCACCGGCGTGAATGCCGCCCCGGGCGGTGAGCACGAAGGCGCGCTTGTCGGCCAGCAGGCCTTGGGGGCCGGTCGGGGTGTATTTGAACGTTACGCCGGCACGCAGCACGTGGTCGAGCCACGCCTTCAAAGTGCTGGGGATGGCGAAGTTGTACATCGGCGCGGCCATCACCAGTACGTCGGCGGCCAGCAGCTCATCGGTCAACTGGTTGGAGCGCTCCAGGGAGGCGTTTTCAATGTCGTTGCGCTGCTCGGCAGGCTTCATCCAGCCGCCCAGCAGATTGGCATCCAGGTGCGGCACCGGGTTGATGGCCAAGTCGCGAACGCTGATTTCGTCGGCCGGGTGTGCAGCTTTCCACTGGCTGATGAAGGTCTGGGTCAGTTGACGGGAAACCGAATCTTGCTGGCGGGCACTGCTTTCGATGATCAGAACGCGGGACATGGCTTGTAGGCTCCATCTGAGAATGTTGTCAGTCGATGGAGTGAAGGTTAAACGGGAGCATATCGATGAAAAAGCGCAAATAACTGCTATAAAGCATCGATATTTTCGTTTATAAGCGGAGCAAGCAATGTCACCTGCCCCGCTGCCGGGCTATTTCGGCTGACAGGTCAGCTTGATGCGCAGCTTGATGATGTTGCGGTTGAACTTGGCCGTGGCGTTCTTGAACTTGCCGGCGGCGACTTCGATCTTGCGGGTGCGCGGCGCCTCGGGACCGTTGCGAAACACGACGGTGCAGGCCGCGTCGGTACTGCCGTAGTTGTTGACCTGGATGGAGCCGATGTCGGCATCGGTGTCATAGGCGGTGTAGTCGATGCTCAGGCCGTTGAGGTGTTTTTCCACATCGATCGGGTAGGCAAACGCAGTCAGTGGCAGCAAGGCCAGCACCACACAACAGATTTTCTTCATTCGGCAGTCTCCACCAAGGGACCGCCAGCTTAGGACAAGAGGAGCCCGATATGAAAGCGCCCCGCGTAACCCTGGATCAATGGCGCACCCTGCAGGCGGTGGTCGACCACGGCGGTTTCGCCCAGGCCGCCGACGTGCTGCATCGCTCCCAGTCATCAGTGAGCTACACCGTGGCCCGCATGCAGGACCAGCTCGGCGTGCCGTTGCTGCGCATCGATGGGCGCAAGGCCGTGTTGACCGAAGCCGGCGGCGTGCTGCTGCGCCGCTCGCGGCAACTGGTGAAACAGGCCAGCCAATTGGAAGACCTGGCCCACCACATGGAGCAAGGCTGGGAAGCGGAGGTGCGCCTGGTGGTCGATGCGGCCTACCCCAACGCCCGCCTCGTTCGCGCCTTGACCGCGTTCATGCCGCAAAGCCGTGGCTGCCGGGTGCGGCTGCGCGAAGAAGTACTGTCGGGGGTCGAAGAAGTGCTGCTCGAAGGCGTGGCCGACCTGGCCATCAGCGGCTTCAGCATTCCCGGCTACCTGGGTGCGGAGTTGAGCGACGTGGAGTTCATCGCGGTGGCCCATCCCGAGCATGCCCTGCACCGCCTCAATCGCGAGCTGAACTTCCAGGACCTGGAAAGCCAGTTGCAAGTGGTCATCCGCGACTCCGGTCGCCAGCAACCCCGGGACGTCGGCTGGCTCGGCGCCGAACAGCGCTGGACCGTGGGCAGCCTGGCCACCGCCGCGAGTTTTGTCGGCAGCGGCCTGGGCTTCGCCTGGCTGCCCCGGCACATGATCGAGCGGGAACTCAGGGAAGGCGTGCTCAAGCGTCTACCCTTGGAACAGGGAGGCAGCCGCAACTCGACTTTCTATCTTTTTTCAAACAAGGAAAAACCCCTGGGGCCGGCCACGCAAATCCTGATCGAATTGCTGCGCACCTTCGATACCGCGCCGCTGGATGCACCGTTCGCCGCCCCTGAACAAGCCTGACAAGGATTTCTCCAATGGCCTATTTCGAGCACGAAGGTTGCAATCTGCACTACGAGGAATACGGCCACGGCACGCCCTTGGTGCTGGTCCATGGCCTGGGCTCCAGCACCCGCGACTGGGAAAAACAGATTGCAGCGCTGTCCGCCCGTTACCGCCTGATCGTGATGGATGTGCGCGGCCACGGTCGTTCCGACAAACCCCGCGAGCGCTACAGCATCAAAGGTTTCAGCACCGACCTGAGCGCCCTGATCGATCACCTGGACCTGGGCCCGGTGCACTTGGTGGGCTGGTCCATGGGCGGCATGATCTGTTTCCAATTGGCGGTGGATGAGCCCGAACGGGTCAGGAGCCTGTGCATCGTCAACAGCGCGCCAGAGGTCAAGGTCCGCACGCCCGACGATTGCTGGCAATGGTTCAAGCGCTGGAGCCTGATGCGCCTGCTCAGCCTGGAAACCATCGGCAAGGCCCTGGGCGCCAAGTTGTTCCCCAAACCTGAACAAACCGAGTTGCGCCTGGAAATGGCCCGACGCTGGGCAAAGAACGACAAACGTGCTTATCTCGCCAGCTTCGATGCGATCGTAGGCTGGGGCGTTCAGGAACGACTTTCACAGGTTGCCTGTCCAACCCTCGTCATTTGCGCCGACCACGACTACACCCCGGTGGCGCTGAAAGAAGCCTATGTAAAGCGGCTGCCCAATGCACATCTGGTGGTCATCGCCGATTCACGGCACGCTACCCCGCTGGATCAACCCGAACGCTTCAACCAAACCCTGCTCGACTTTTTGACCGCAACCGATTCCACCACTCAGGATCTCTGACCCCATGCTGAAAAAAATCGCCCTTGCCGCTGGCACCGTATTGTTTGCTGCCAACCTGATGGCCGCTACACCCGCCAAGGCACCGCATGTATTGCTGGACACCACCAACGGCCAGATCGAAATCGAACTGGACCCGGTCAAGGCCCCGATCAGTACCAAGAACTTCCTTGAGTACGTGGACAGCGGTTTCTACAACAACACGATTTTTCACCGTGTGATCCCGGGCTTCATGGCCCAGGGCGGCGGCTTTACCCAGCAGATGCAGCAGAAAGACACCAAGGCACCGATCAAGAACGAAGCCAGCAATGGCCTGCACAACGTTCGCGGCACCTTGTCGATGGCCCGCACCTCCAACCCGGACTCGGCCACCAGCCAGTTCTTCATCAACGTGGCCGACAACGCCTTCCTCGACCCGGGCCGTGACGCCGGTTATGCGGTGTTCGCCAAGGTGGTCAAGGGCATGGACGTGGTGGACATCATCGTCAACTCCCAGACCACCACCAAGCAAGGCATGCAAAACGTGCCGATCGACCCTGTGATCATCAAGTCGGCCAAGCGCATCGACTGAAGAGGCACACGGCAAGCCTGGGCGGCGCGGTCACCCCGCACCGCCCATTAGCAAGAAGGAGAGCCCCTGCCAGGGCATTTACCCATGGTTTTTCGCCGCTTCGAAACACTGATCGATATCTTCCGCGACGCCCCGAGCTCGGCTCCGCCGAACCGCGTCCTGCCCTTCTACACCTATTATCTGAAACAGGTCTGGCCCAGCTTCGCCGTGCTGTTGGTGGTCGGTCTGATCGGCGCGCTGATCGAAGTGGCGTTGTTCAGCTACCTGAGCCGCATCATCGACCTGACCCAGGGCACGCCCAATGTGGACTTCTTCAAGCTTCACGGCCTCGAACTGGCGTGGATGGCCGTGGTGGCGCTGGTTTTGCGCCCCATCTTCGTGGCCCTGCATGACCTGCTCGTGCACCAGACCCTGAGCCCCAGCATGACCAGCCTGATTCGCTGGCAGAACCACAGCTACGTGCTCAAGCAGAGCCTGAATTTCTTTCAGAACGACTTCGCCGGGCGCATCGCCCAGCGCATCATGCAAACCGGCAATTCCTTGCGCGATTCGGCGGTCCAGGCCGTGGATGCGTTGTGGCATGTGCTGATCTACGCCGTCAGCTCGCTGGTGCTGTTCGCCGAAGCCGACTGGCGCCTGATGATCCCGCTGCTGATGTGGATTGCCGCCTACATCGGCGCACTCTGCTATTTCGTGCCGCGGGTCAAGGAGCGCTCGGTGGTGTCGTCCGATGCTCGCTCCAAACTCATGGGGCGGATCGTTGACGGCTACACCAACATCACCACCCTGAAGCTGTTCGCCCATACCAATTTCGAACAGCAATACGCCCGCGAAGCCATCCAGGAGCAGACCGAAAAAGCCCAGTTGGCTGGCCGCGTGGTAACCAGCATGGACCTGGTCATCACCAGCATGAACGGGCTGCTGATCGTCGGCACCACCGCGCTGGCCCTGTGGCTGTGGACCCAGTCGCTGATCAGCGTCGGCGCCATCGCGTTGGCCACCGGGCTGGTGATCCGCATCGTCAACATGTCCGGCTGGATCATGTGGGTCGTCACCGGCATCTTCGAAAACATCGGCATGGTCCAGGACGGCCTGCAGACCATCTCCCAACCCGTCAGCGTCACCGACCGCGACCAGGCCAAGCCCCTGGCGGTGGCCCGGGGCGAGGTGCGCTTCGAGCATGTGGATTTCCACTACGGCAAGAAAAGCGGGGTGATCGGCGACCTGAACCTGACCATCAAGCCTGGCGAGAAAATCGGCCTGATCGGCCCGTCCGGCGCCGGTAAATCCACCTTGGTGAACCTGCTGCTGCGCCTCTATGACGTGCAAGGCGGACGCATCCTCATCGACGGCCAGGACATTGCCGAGGTCGGCCAGGAAAGCCTGCGCGAGCGCATTGGCATGATCACCCAGGACACCTCGCTGCTGCATCGTTCGATTCGCGACAACCTGCTCTACGGCAAGCCCGACGCCACCGATGCGCAACTTTGGGAAGCCGTGCACAAGGCCCGGGCCGATGAGTTTATTCCATTGCTGTCGGACGCCGAAGGCCGCACTGGCTTCGATGCCCATGTGGGTGAGCGCGGCGTGAAACTGTCCGGCGGCCAGCGCCAGCGCATTGCTATCGCGCGGGTGCTGCTCAAGGATGCGCCGATCCTGATCATGGACGAAGCGACCTCGGCGCTGGACTCGGAAGTCGAGGCGGCGATCCAGGAAAGCCTCGAGACGCTGATGCAAGGCAAGACCGTGATCGCCATCGCCCACCGCCTCTCCACCATCGCCCGGATGGACCGCTTGGTGGTGCTGGAAAATGGCCGCATCGCCGAAACCGGCAGCCATACCGAGTTGTTGGCCCACGGCGGATTGTATGCACGGCTATGGCAGCATCAGACGGGGGGGTTCGTGGGGATCGACTGAACCGGAACGGGGTTTACAGATGGGTCTGCAGGAGAGCGTTTGAGCCCATCACACAACCTGTGGCGAGGGGATTTATCCCCGCTGGGCGCGGAGCGCCCCAAAGCAGCTGCATATAATCGGTCTGACACACCGAGGTGCAAGTTTTGGGGTTGCTTCGCAACCCAGCGGGGATAAATCCCCTCGCCACAAAAGCCAACGGCGCCAGGCGCCATTTCAACGAAAGCATCCAAGGCCTTTCTGAAAAAATCTGGCCAGGATCCTTTCAATCCGCACCACAGACGCATACTCCCCGCCGACCACGGCCAAAACCGCCACCGTCCATGACGCTGGCGGTTTTTTTAGGCCGCTGGATTTGTCGCCACACTCTGCTGTACTCAGCTCAGGTTCTGGAGATGGACCTGTCGTAATACTGCTGGATGCATAACCGATTATCACGACTGTTTTATCAAGGATGCTTATGTCTTTACTCAAACGTTCAACGACTGAGTTGTTGGGTACATTCTGGCTGGTGTTGGGCGGCTGTGGCAGCGCGGTATTGGCGGCCTCGGGGATCGGCGTGCTGGGGGTTGCCCTGGCGTTCGGCCTGACGGTATTGACCATGGCCTTCGCCATCGGCCATATATCGGGTTGCCATTTGAACCCCGCCGTTTCGTTGGGCTTGTACGTGGGCGGGCGGTTTCCGGCCAGGGAGTTGCCTGCCTACATCATTGCCCAAGTCATAGGGGGAGTGCTGGCCGCTGCGTTGATCTACTTCATCGCCAGCGGCAAGGAAGGCTTTGACCTGGCCGCGTCCGGCCTGGCCGCGAACGGTTACGGCGAGCATTCGCCGGGTGGGTATTCAATGCCGGCCGGTTTTGTCACCGAACTGGTCATGACGGCGATGTTCATCCTGATCATCCTCGGCGCCACCGATAAACGTGCGCCGGCCGGGCTGGCACCGATTGCCATCGGCCTGGCCCTGACGCTCATTCACCTGATCTCGATTCCGGTCACCAACACCTCCGTCAACCCGGCCCGCAGTACTGGTCCGGCGCTGATTGTCGGTGGCTGGGCCATCGAGCAGCTGTGGCTGTTCTGGGTGGCGCCGCTGCTGGGCGCCGTCATCGGCGGTGTCTCGTACCGCTGGCTGGGCCAGGAAAACCGCTGAGTCACACCCGCGAAGATCAGCACTGCCGATAAGGCAGTGCTGTCTTCGCCTCTTCGGCATAGGCCAGCACCCCCTCATGCTCGCGCACGAGGAAATCCGCCACCGCCGCTTTCAGCCCCGGATGACGCAAGTAATGCCACGAGCGGGTAATCACCGGCTCGAATCCACGAATCAATTTGTGCTCGCCCTGGGCGCCGGCATCAAAGCGCTGCAAGCCATGGGCAATCGCATAATCCATGCCTTGATAGAAGCAGGTTTCGAAGTGCAGGCGGTCGAATTCCGCCAGGCAGCCCCAGTAACGCCCGTAGAAACTGTCGCCGCCCACCAGGCTGAACGCCATCGCCACCGGCCGTGAACCTTGCTTGGCCAACACCACGCGAATGGCCTCGGGCATGCGCTCGGCCAGCAGGCTGAAGAACGCCCGGGTCAGGTACGGCGCCTGCCGACGCACCGCGTAGGTGTTGGCGTAACAGGCGTAGACAAAATCCCACTGTGCCTCGTCCAACTGATGACCTTCGAGCCATTCGAATGCGATGCCCTGCCCCGCCACTTGTTCGCGTTCCTTGCGCATCTGCTTGCGCTTGCGGGAACTGAGGGCATCGAGAAAATCCTGGAAGTCGCGATAACCGCGATTTTGCCAGTGATACTGGCAGCCGATCCGCTGCAGCCAGCCTTCCTGCCCAGCGAGCGCCGCGTCGGTGAAGGCATCGGTGAAATTGACGTGGGCGCTGGAAAGCCCTTCGATTTCCAGGTAGCCGGGCACGCTGCCCAGCAACTCCAGACCGTCCTCCACCCGCGCCGCCAACAGTCGCGGGCCACTGACCGGACTGAACGGTACCGCCGTCAACAGCTTGGGGTAATAGTCGATGCCGGCGCGGGCGCAAGCGTCGGCCCAGCCGTGGTCGAACACGTATTCACCGTAGGAATGCCATTTGCGGTAACTGGGCAGAGCCGCCAGCAGACGACCGTCTTCAATGTGCAACAAGTGCTCGGCTTGCCACCCGGATTGCGGACCCAGGCTGGCGCTGTCTTCCAAGGTGCTGAGGAAGGCGTGGCGCAGGAAAGGCTGGTTGGCGGGCACCAACGCGTCCCACTCCAGAGGCGCGATGGCGGACAGGCTGTCCAAGACGTGAAGCGGCATGCGTTTCCTCGAGAGCCAGACGACGGATGGAGCGAGTATCGCCGATACTGACCGGCCGCACATAAAAAAAAACCCCGCCAGAGGCGGGGTCGAAAGGAGCTTTAACGGATGAAAGTGCAGCGGTGTATCAAGTCAGCGCGATTCAGAACACGTACTGGGCACGGACTACGAAACCGTCGCCATCGTCATCGCCATTGGCGTTGGTGACTTTGTCGGTCTTGGCCTTGACGTAGGCACCGGTGATTTTCACCGCTTCGTTGGCGTACCAGTTCACGCCCAGGTTGTGCACCTTGGCTTCGGCATCGCCCACTTCACGGGTCGCCGAGGCAGTGGTGATGTTGTCGTCTTCGACGGTTATGCTGTCGAAGCGGTAGAACACTTCCCAGGCGCCGATGGATTTGTTCTGAGGCTTGATCGCATCAAACTTGCCGACCTTATAACCACGGGACTCACCGGTGATGGTGTAGGCACCCTGGACGTAGAAGCCGTGGCCTTTGATGTCTTCGAAGGCGTCGCTGTCAGCCTTGGTCTTGCGGGAAATGTATTCACCCTGGATCGACGCAGGCCCCATGGCGAAAGCGGCTTCCAGGCCGAAGGCGGTGTCGGTATCGTAAGAGCCAGCTGCGGAGGGGTTGGCGCCGCCAAGGAGTGGACGGTTGCCGTTGGCGCCAGCATCGTTGCCGCCACCAGTCACCACACCGCGCATGCCCAAACGGGAGTGGTAACGCGCGTCGAACGCGGTGTCGGAAACATCGCGCGAGGCCACGTTCAATCCGAAGTGCAAGACGTTACCGGCGTCGTGCATCGGAGCGAAGACGAAGCGACCGTTGACTTGCTTGACGCTATTGCCGTCGGTGTCATTGTTATCCTTGCTGAACACACCGGCCGAAGCGTAGAACGAATCGGCGAACGTGCTGGACGCTTGCAGGCCCAGGCCATTCTGATGGCCGTTGGCCCAATCGATCAGGTCGTAGGCGGCGTTACGCTCAGGAGCAGTGACCCATTTGGAGCTGGTGGCTTTCTCCAGGCCGAAGTCCGGGTCGAAACGGCCGACCTTGATCGAGACCGGTTTGAAGCCGTTATAGACCAGGGACGCTTCGTCGAAGTAGCCGTCCTCGGAACTACCGGCGTTATGAGAAAAATCGTAGTTGATCGTGTAAGCCCAATCCGTGTACAGCACGCCGGACAGTTCCAGGAACGCGCGACGGAAGTAAGCGGCGTCGGCGGTGTCACCATTTCGAGTGTAGATCCCATCAAACTGGCTGTAATCAGCCTGCAAACGACCACCGAGCTTGAAGCTGAACTCTTTGTCAGTGGTAGCGACCTCAAGGCCGCCCTTGGTTTTGACCACGATATCGGCGCCATCGGTGGTGACGGTGCCGGCGAAAGCCTGGGCGGTTACTGCCATTGCCAGTGCGCTGGCGGCAACACCTGCGAAGTGCTTACGGATCATCGAAGAATTCCCCTGTTGGTAGTCTATGCGTTAGAAAACACGCGGAACTGGGCCCGCTGGTGTTGGGAGGGGATCTTGGCGGCCGGTTGTGTCAGGCGAGTTGCTATCACATAAAGATTTTATGACAGCGGAACTTTTTACTTCGAATGGGAATAACCGGAAAGCCTTGTGGGAGCGAGCTTGCTCGCGATCGCGATGGTTCAGCCTGAAGTGATTTGACTGATACACCGCTATCGCGAGCAAGCTCGCTCCCACAGGGGTCGGGTGGTGTTTTGAGTTTTAGTGGATATCTTTGCGACGCTCGGCGGCGAGTTTCTCGGCCAGGTGATCAAGGTCGGGAATCGGGGGTTGCGGCAGTTTTTTGAGGGTCGCCTGCATCAGGCGCATCTGGCGGATGAAGCGTCGGCAATTGGGGCAGAACATCAGGTGATGACGCACCATCAGGCGTTCACGAAAGCTCAATTGCCCGTCGAGGTAGTCGCTGGAGCGCGCTACTTGTTCCTTGCAGGTCAGCATTCGCCGGTTTCCTCGAAATGTTCAACAGTCGCGAAGACCTTCAGTCGGGCGCGATGCAACAGCACACGAACATTGGAGAGCGAAATGTCCAGAAGATTACAGATTTCGTCCAACTCCAGGCCCTGTTGTTCACGCAGGCTCAGTACGCTGCCTTGCAGTTCCGACAGGCTGAGCAACGTGTGCTCCAGGCAATCGCGCAATTCACTCATTGTGAGTAACGCTTCGGGCGTGTCCTGGTGCCAGGCGAACGGCGCCAGCAGCCAATGGCCGTCAGCGGCGAAACGCTCGTCGCCGAGGGTGCCGTGGGGGGCTGGAAGGTCATCGAGCAACACTTCCCGACGGTTCTGCTTGTAGCGTCCCTTGGCGGCGTTGGCCGTGATGGTCAACAACCAGGTCTTGAGGCTGGAGCGCCCCTGGAAGCCACTGAGATTGCGCACCACCGACAGCCACGCGTCCTGCACCACTTCGTCGGCATGGCGGCTGCCGACGATGGCATGGGCCACGGCACGCATCGGGCTCTGGTAGGCGTTGACCAGTTCCTTGTAGGCCTGCTGCTCACCGGCCAGGAGGCGTTGGAGCAGGAGGGTGTCGTCGGTGATCGTCATTCAACACCCTATGGCTGGATAGATCACTATTGTGGCGAGGGGTTTATGTGGGAGCAAGGCTTGCCCGCGATGCAGGCGACGCGGTCCTCTATAAACCGAGTTGCCTGTTTCGCGAGCAAGCTTTGCTCCCACATGGCTTTGCTTCCACAAAAAATTCGGCGCCGCAACAGTGGATCAATGCTTACGCAAAATCACGCTACCAATCGAATACCCGGCGCCGAACGAGCTGAGCACGGCGACCGAACCGCTGGGCAGGTCATCCTGGTATTTGTGGAAGGCAATCACCGAACCGGCGGAACTGGTATTGGCGTAACGGTCGAGGATCACCGGGGCTTCCGCTTCGGTGGCTTCGCGTCCCAGCAGTTTGCGCACGATCAGGTGGTTCATGCTCAGGTTGGCCTGGTGCAGCCAGAAGCGTTTCACGTCGCCCACGTTTAGCTGGTTTTCTTCCAGGTGGGCACCGATCAGCTCGGCGACCATCGGGCAGACATCGCGGAATACCTTGCGGCCTTCCTGGACGAACAGCTTGTCACGGCTACCGACGCCCTCTTGCGCAGCGCGGTTGAGGAAACCGAAGTTGTTGCGGATGTTGTTGGAGAACTTGGTAAGCAGCTTGGTGCTGACCACGTCGAATTGGTACGGCGAAGTCGCCAGGTCCGCCCGCTCGATGATCACGGCAGTGGCCGCGTCGCCGAAGATGAAGTGGCTGTCGCGGTCGCGGAAGTTCAAGTGGCCGGTGCAGACTTCCGGGTTGACCATCAGGATCGCCCGGGCCTGACCCAGTTGCACACTGTTGGCCGCGGCCTGGATGCCGAAGGTCGCCGAAGAACAGGCCACGTTCATGTCGAAACCGAACCCTTCGATGCCCAGGGCTTCCTGGACTTCGATGGCGATGGCCGGGTAGGCACGCTGCAGGTTGGAACAGGCGACGATCACCCCGTCGATGTCGGCGACGGTACGGCCGGCGCGCTCCAAGGCCTGTTTCGCGGCGCCAACGGCCATTTCGCAGAGCACCGACCACTCGTCGTTGGAGCGCTCGGGCAGGCGTGGGGTCATGCGTTGCGGATCGAGAATGCCGTCCTTGTCCATGACAAAGCGGCTCTTGATACCGGAGGCCTTTTCGATGAACGCGGCGTTGGATTCGGTCAAGGCCTCGACTTCACCGCGCGCGATGGCATCGGCGTTGTCGGCGTTGAATTGCGCGACATAGGTATTGAAAGATTGCACCAGCTCTTCGTTGGAGATGCTGTTGGCCGGGGTGTACAGGCCGGTGCCGCTGATGACGACGTTATGCATGGGTCGTGTCTCTGATCTGTTCAGGCAGAAAGTATTGGCACCGACGTACCAATACACAAAGGGACTTTTCCCATCCGGGGAAGCAGCCCTGGCATCGCTTTATTCCGGATCCGCCCGTGGCATTGAAGCTCAAAATCACGGGACCGGCATTTATAGGCGCGAAGTTTGCCATAAACGCTGGGGTTTGGCCCATTCTCCATTCACTACAACACCCTACCCTGTGGGAGCGAGCTTGCTCGCGATAGCGGTGGGTCAGTCAACATCAATGCTGGCTGATTCACCGCTATCGCGAGCAAGCTCGCTCCCACAGGGTTACCCAATCTGTCTGATCAACCCTCCACCAACCCCCACTGCTTGCCCAGGCGCTTGTCGGAAATCGGCACCTTGGTCCCCAACTGCTGGGCGAACAGCGACACCCGGTATTCCTCCAGCCACCAGCGGTACAACTCCAGTTGCGGGTCGCGCTTGCCTTCCTGGGCGTGCTTGCTGGCGCGGGCCTGGTATTGAGCCCAGAGGTTCGACAGTTCGCCGCTCCAGACCCGGTCTTTCTGCACCTGGCTGCCGAGCTTCTCGAAGCGTTGCTCGATGGCCTTGAGGTAACGCGGCAGTTCCTTGAGCCACTGATGCGGGGTTTCCCGCACGAAGCCTGGGTACACCAGGTGGCTGAGTTGTTGCTTGATGTCGTTCAGCGCCACGGCTTGGGCCAGGTCGATCTTGCCCTTGAAGCGTTTTTGCAGGCCGTGCCAGAGCTTGAGGATGTCCAGGGTCAGCCTCGCCAGGCGTTCGGCGTGCTCGGTCCAGCCGCCGCGCTTACGCTCGGCCAGGGCCGCCAGGGCGGCGCCGTCACGGGGCAGGCTCGTTTCACCTTCGAGTACGCAACTGTCGAGGCTGGCGAGCAGGATGTCTTCCACCAGACCGTCGATGCGACCCAAATCGCGGTACAGCAGGCCCAGTTCCGTCAGCCCCGGCAGCTTGCCGCGCAGGAACTTCGCCGATTCGGCCAATTGCTGCATGAGCAAGCGCTGCAAGGCGCGGCGATGCTGGAATTCGGCTTCGGCCGGCGTCGGGAAACGCCCTTCCTTGACCACGCCGCCCTCTTCCACCAGCGCCGGATAAACCGTCATCGACAGCCCGGCGATCTTCTGCTGGGTTTTCTCGGCCACCGGTGCGAAGACCTTCGCCTCCACCGGTGCCTGGCTTTTTGCCGTTTGCGGCACGGCCAAGGCCGCCTGGCTGGCTTCGGCAAAGCGTGCCGTCAACTCGGCCAGGTCGCGGCCCTCGCCGAGGAACTTGCCCTGCCCGTCGACGATTTCCAGGTTCATGCGCAGATGGCTTTCCACCTGCTGGGCCGCTTCGGCCCAGGCTTCGTCGCTGACCCGCGCACCGGTCATGCGCAGCAGTTCGCGGCCCAGGGATTGCGGCAACGAGCCCTCAGCGAAGGTGATGCGTTGCAGCGCCGCCTTGACGAAGTCCGGCACCGGCACGAAGTTCTTGCGCAAGGCCTTGGGCAGGTTGCGCACCAGGGCGATGCACTTGGCCTCGATCATTCCTGGCACCAACCATTCCAGGCGTTCCGGCGGCAGCATTGGCAGCAGCGGCGCCGGTACCCGCAGCGTCACCCCGTCGCGCGGGTGATTGGGCTCGAAGTGATAGCTCAGCGGCAAGGTCAGGTCACCGACGCGCAAGGTGTCGGGGTACTGCGTGGCGGTGACCTCGCTGGCTTCGCGGGCCAGCACGTCTTCCTCGCGCATGATCAGCAATTGCGGGTCTTTCTGGCTGTTGATCCGGTACCAGCTGTCGAACGTCGCGGTCTGGTGGATCTCGGCCGGCAAACGCGCGTCATAGAACGCAAACAGGGTTTCCTCGTCCGCCAGGATGTCGCGGCGACGAGCCTTGGCTTCCAGCTCGTCGAGTTGCTCCAGCAAGCGGGTATTGGCGCCCAGGCACTTGGCCTTGGACTGGATCTCGCCGCGCACCAGCGCCTCGCGGATGAACAACTCCCGCGACACCACCGGGTCCACTGGCCCGTAGTGCACCGGCCGCCGACCGACGACAATCAGCCCGAACAGAGTGATCTGCTCATAGGCCACCACTTGCCCGCGCTTCTTCTCCCAGTGGGGTTCGAAGTGGTTTTTCTTGATCAGGTGCCCGGCCAACGGCTCGATCCAGTCCGGTTCGATCTTGGCCACCATACGCGCGTACAGCTTGGTGGTTTCCACCAGCTCGGCGGTCATCAGCCACTGCGGGCGCTTTTTGCCCAGGCCCGAGGACGGGTGAACCCAGAACCGCCGCTGGCGAGCGCCGAGGTAATCGCCATCTTCGGTTTTCTGGCCGATCTGACTGAGCAGACCCGACAGCACCGCTTTGTGCAGCTTCGGGTAGTCGGCCGGGTCTTTGTTGAGGCTCAACTGCATGTCGCGGCAGATCAAACTCAACTGGCGATGGGAATCACGCCACTCACGCAGGCGCAGGTAATTGAGGAAGTTCTTGCGGCACCAGTTGCGCAGTGGGCTGGCGGTCAGGGCCTGGCGCTGCTCTTCGAAACCGCGCCACAAATTGACCAGCCCGGCGAAGTCCGAGTCGGCGTCTTTCCATTGAGCGTGGGCCTGGTCGGCCGCTTGCTGGCGTTCCGGCGGACGCTCGCGCGGGTCCTGGATCGACATGGCGCTGGCGACGATCAACACTTCCTGCAAACTGCCCAGCTTCGCCGCTTCCAGCAGCATGCGGCCCATGCGTGGGTCCACCGGCAGGCGCGCCAACTGCCGACCGAGCGGGGTCAGCTGACTGTTGCGGTCCACCGCCGAGAGTTCTTGCAGCAGGTTGAAGCCGTCGCTGATGGCCTTGCCATCCGGCGGCTCGATGAACGGGAAATCGGTGATCTCGCCGAGGCGCAGGTGCAGCATCTGCAGGATCACCGCCGCCAGGTTGGTGCGCAGGATCTCCGGGTCGGTGAATTCCGGCCGCCCAAGAAAATCTTCTTCGCTGTACAGCCGCACGCAAATCCCCGGCTCGACCCGCCCGCAGCGACCCTTGCGCTGGTTGGCGCTGGCCTGGGAAATGGCCTCGATGGGCAGGCGCTGGACCTTGGCCCGATAGCTGTAGCGGCTGATGCGCGCGGTACCACTGTCGATCACGTAGCGGATGCCCGGCACGGTGAGCGAGGTTTCGGCGACGTTGGTCGCCAGCACCACCCGACGGCCCGGGTGGGACTGGAAGATCCGTTGTTGCTCGGCCGGCGACAATCGCGCATACAGCGGCAAGATCTCGGTGTGCTTGAGCTGGGCCTTGCGCAGCATCTCCGCCGCGTCGCGAATCTCCCGCTCGCCCGGCAGGAACACCAGCACATCCCCGGGGCTACGGCGCTCGCTGCGCTCATAGGCGGCGATTTCATCGAGGGTGGCGAGGATCGCCTGGTCGACGGTCAAGTCGTCCTCGACCCGATTGCCCTCCTCGTCCTGCTCCAGGGTCAGCGGGCGATACCAGGTTTCCACCGGGAAGGTGCGACCGGAGACTTCCACGATAGGCGCGTCGTCGAAATGCTTGGAGAAACGTTCCAGATCGATGGTCGCCGACGTGATGATGACTTTCAGGTCCGGGCGGCGCGGCAGCAGGGTCTTGAGGTAACCGAGCAGGAAGTCGATGTTCAGACTGCGTTCGTGGGCTTCGTCGACGATGATCGTGTCGTAGCGTTCGAGGTAGCGGTCGTTCTGGGTCTCGGCCAGCAGGATGCCATCGGTCATCAACTTGATCAGGGTGTTGGCGTCGCTCTGGTCTTCGAACCGCACCTGATAACCCACCAGCGCCCCCAACGGCGTGGCCAGTTCCTCTGCCACACGGCTTGCGACGCTGCGGGCGGCGATCCGACGCGGCTGGGTGTGGCCGATCAAGCCATGCTGGCCGCGACCGATTTCCAGGCAGATCTTCGGCAACTGCGTGGTTTTACCCGAGCCGGTCTCGCCGGCGATGATCAGCACCTGGTGCTTGAGCAACGCCTCCTTGATTTCGTCGCGCTTGGCGGCGATCGGCAAATTGTCGTCGTAGCGGATCACCGGCAGGCTCGCCTTGCGCGCCAGCACTTGGTCGCACGACGCCTGCATGCGCGTCACCCACTGGGCCAGCTTGGCCTCGTCGGGTTTCTTGCGCAGCTCGAGCAACTGGCGCCGCAACCGGTGACGGTCGGCGAGCATGGCGTGGTCGAGGTTTTTCAGCAGCTTGTCGATAGCGGGAGCTTGGTCAGTCATCAGGTACGCAAGGGTCGTCGGTTTGAGCAAGGGGGCGATTGTCGCAGATTTGCGGCCGTTGCGCCGACACATGGCAGCCTGCCTGCCGCCATACCCTGTGGGAGCGAGCTTGCTCGCGATAGCGGTGGATCAGCCAGCGTTGATGTTGACTGACACACCATTATCGCGAGCAAGCTCGCTCCCACAGGGTTTGCGCAGATTTCGAGGTTATTCGCTGTCCAGGTCCTTGCGCCGATACGGAAACACATCGATCACCTTCCCCGCCCGGATCGCCTCCTGCAGACCTTTCCAGTAATCGGCGTTGTACAACTCGCCGTGCAACTGGTCGAACAGCTTGCGCTGCCCGGCGTCGGCGAACAGGAACGGCGGGAACTCTTCGGGGAAGACGTCCAGCGGGCCAATGGAATACCAGGGTTCGGAAGCCATTTCGTCTTCCGGTGTGCGGGGCTCGGGGATGTGGCGGAAGTTGGCTTCGGTGAGAAAGCAGATTTCATCGTAATCGTAGAACACCACGCGACCGTGGCGGGTCACGCCGAAGTTCTTGAGCAGCATGTCGCCGGGGAAGATATTGGCCGCCGCCAGTTGCTTGATCGCCAGGCCATAGTCTTCCAGCGCCTCGCGTACCTGGTCCGGGTTGGCGTTTTCCAGGTAGAGGTTCAGGGGCGTCATCCGGCGTTCGGTCCAGCAGTGGCGAATCAACACTGTCTCGCCTTCCACCGACACCGTGGACGGCGCCACTTCCAGCAGTTCCTCCAGGCAGGCCGGCTCGAACTTGCTCAGGGGAAAACGGAAATCGGCGAACTCCTGGGTATCGGCCATACGCCCGACCCGGTCGACGCTTTTCACCAGTCGGTACTTCTCGATCACCGTGGCCCGGTCGACGTTTTTCGACGGTGAGAAACGGTCCTTGATGATCTTGAACACCGTGTTGAAGCCCGGCAGGGTGAACACGCTCATGACCATGCCGCGCACGCCGGGGGCCATGATGAACTGGTCGTCGGTGTTCGCCAGATGGTTGATCAGCGCCCGGTAGAACTCGGATTTGCCGTGCTTGTAGAAACCGATGGAAGTGTACAGCTCGGCGATGTGCTTGCCCGGCAGGATGCGCTTGAGAAAGCCGATGAATTCCGCTGGTACCGGCACATCCACCATGAAGTACGAGCGGGTGAACGAGAAGATGATCGACACCTGCGCCTCGTCGGTGATCAGCGCATCGATCTGGATACCCCGGCCCTCGCGGTGCAACAGCGGGATCACCAACGGCCATTGGTCGTCACGGGTAAAGATCCGGCCCACCAGGTAGGCGCCCTTGTTGCGGTAGAGCACCGAGGAAAACAACTCCACGGTCAGTTCCGGGTCCTTGCAGACCCAGTCCGGCAGGTTCTCGCGCAACTGCGCTTCGAGGCGCTGCAGGTCGCCTGGTAAGTCGCCGTAATCCTCGCTGAAACGGTAGTCGGCAAACACACTCGCCAGCATCCGGTCCAACTGCCCCTGGGGCTTGTAGGTGCGGGTCTGGGCGGCGCGAGCCCGGCGCAGGCTGGGCCGGGTGGTGTGGATGAACATGGTGCCATCGCTGATCAGATCGTGGCTGAACAGCCCGCAAAAGATCGAGTTGTACCAGGTTTCCGACAGCTCATCGTCGAAGCGCAGGTCGATCAGGCTGATGTAGGCACTTTTGACCAGCGGCCAGCAGCCCACGTCCATCAGTGTTTCGTCATCGAAGGCCTTATGCAGTTTGGCGACGGTTTCGAAGACCTTTTCTTCATATAAATTGATCCGCGCCGCCGAAGCCGCTTGGGCCTCCAGCCACTGGGCCTGCTCGAACCGGGCGCGGGCGCCGTCGGTGATCTGCCGGAAATGCTCACGATAATCGTCGAAGCCGTCGAGGATCGAACGGGCGATTTCGAGGGCGGGCCATGGCTGCGGCATAAAGTAAACCTCGGCGAGTCATGCTTGTTATTGGCGACTGAGCTTAGAGGCCAATTACGCGGCAACGCAACCATTGCCATCGGTATACAGGGCGGCGACACTTGCCACCCCATCAAGGAAGGAGTGGCTCGTGAACCTCGTCGATATCCTGCGTTTACTGTCACTGGCCGCCATCTGGGGGGCCAGCTTCCTGTTCATGCGCATCATCGCCCCCGTCATTGGCACCATCCCCACTGCGTTCTTTCGTGTGTCCATCGCCTTCGTCGGGCTGCTGGTGATCCTGGCCCTGATGCGCGTCGATTGGAATTTTCGCGGCAAGCTCAAAGTCGTCATGGTGCTAGGCCTGATCAACTCGGGCATTCCGGCCACGTTCTATTCGCTGGCGGCCCAGGTGCTGCCGGCCGGTTACTCGGCGATCTTCAATGCCACCACGCCGTTGATGGGCGTGGTGATCGGAGGCTTGTTCTTCAGCGAGCAACTGACCCTGGCCAAGGTCAGCGGTGTCTTCCTGGGGCTGCTCGGCGTTGGCATCCTGACCCGCGCCGGCCCGGTGGCGTTCGACCTGCAACTGTTGATGGGCGCCCTCGCCTGCCTGCTGGCCACGACCTGCTACGGCTTTGCCGGTTTCCTCACCCGGCGCTGGCTCGATCACCAAGGTGGCCTGGACAGCCGTCTCTCGGCCCTGGGCAGCATGTTTGGCGCCACGGTGTTCTTGCTGCCGCTGTTTGGCTACAGCGTCATCAGCCAGCCGCCGGCCAGCTGGGGTGGCTGGAGCGTCTGGTTGTCACTGCTGGGGCTGGGCCTGGTGTGCACCGCGCTGGCGTACATCTTGTACTTCCGCTTGCTCAGTTCCATCGGTCCGGTCAAATCCATGACCGTGACGTTCCTGATCCCGCCGTTCGGCGTGCTGTGGGGGGCGTTGCTGCTGGATGAGCCGTTGGGGATGGCGCATTTGTATGGCGGGGTGCTGATTGCGGCGGCGTTGTGGTTGGTGTTGAAGCCTTCAGTCGCGAAGCCGGCTGAAGCGTCTGCCCGGTAGTTCATCGGCGCAGCGCGAGATGCCATCGCGGGCAAGCCTTGCTCCCACAAGGACTACACATAACCTGTGGGAGCAAGGCTTGCCCGCGATAGCGGTTGTTCAGTCAGCGAGCATCCAAGGCTCAGCGACTTTTACGAAACACAAACACCAACCCCACGATGATCAGCACCATCCCCAGCAAGCTCAACAACGCCAGGCGGTTGCCGAACACCAGGTAGTCCATGATCGCCGTCACCGCCGGCACCAGATAGAACAGGCTGGTGACGTTCACCAGATTGCCGCGAGCAATCAAACGGTACAGCAACAACGTCGCCAACACTGACACCACCAGCCCCATCCACAACACCGGCACGAAGAACCCCGCGCTGTATTCGAAGTGAAACGGCTGGAACGGCACGAACAGCGCACACAGCACCAGCCCGGCCAGGTACTGCACCGGTAGGGTGCCCAGTGGGTTGTCGGTGATGCGCTTCTGCATGATGGAGCCGGCCGTCATGCTCACCAGCGCCAGCAACCCGCACACCATCCCCGCCAGGGACATGCCGGCCAGGCCGATGCCCTGGTACACCACCATGACCAACCCGACCAAGCCCAGCACCAGGCCGAACATCCGCGACCAGGAACGCTGACGTTCCATGAGCACCACGGTCAGGATCGGTTGCACCCCCATCAGGGTGGCCATGACCCCGGGCGTGACACTCATTTGCAGCGCCAGCAGATAAAAAATCTGATAGGCGCCCAGCAGCACCAACCCGGTGGTCACCGCGTACCGCATCGGCTTACCGGTCCTGGGCAGCTTGAACTTGAGCAACGGAATCAACAGCACCAGCGCGAACAGTGCGATGGCAAATCGGATCAGCAAAAAGGCGAAGGGTGAAGCGTGGGCCAGGCCCAGCTTGGAAAAGATCGCCCCGCTGCTCCACAGCAAAACGAACAGGCTCGTGGAAGCCGCCGCCAATAAGGCGTTTTTGGAAAGGGAATACATGGATACCACCTGTAGTCAGGCAAAAAGCCAACTCAGCCGAGGCTGAAGTCCAGTAGTTTTTTCAGGCGGGCACAGGGGATGGCAACCGTTGCCGATCAGCCCTGAATGCCAACACCCGGCGGTGATACGACGGCGTACACCGATGAGCTACGGACAGGTGGGGGGTATTGACCGATCTGCGCAGGCTGCTGACTCCCACACGGCACGACGCCAGCGTTGAACGCTGGAACCACGACCGCGATGACAGGGGATGCAGGCATGAGCCGATCTCTTGAAGGGTGGGTTGGAAAACCCGAAGAGCGCTGACTATAACCAGCGCCCGATGGACTGCGCAATGTTTTAAACGAACAACCAATAACCAAGCGCCGTCAGCACCGCCACCGCCAACACGGGCCGCATCACCCGATACGCCTTGGGATGCTTGCGCTTGAATTGCTTGACCTGGCCACTGATGCCGTCGCTGAACGACTTGCTCCAGGCATAGGCCCGGTTGATGCCGCCGACATGTTCATCGTCCAGGTTCTGTGGCGCGGTGGCGCGGCCGAGGAATGCGCTGATGCTGCGGTTGAGGCGGGTCATCAGCCGGCTTTTCAAGGGCCGCTCGACATCACAGAACAGGATGACGCGGGTCTGTGGGGTTTCGTTCTTGACCCAGTGCACATAGGTTTCATCGAACATGACGTCTTCGCCGTCGCGCCAGGCGTAGATCTGACCGTCGACGAAGATCCGGCAGTCATCGGAATTGGGCGTGGACAGCCCCAGGTGATAACGCAACGAACCGGCGAAGGGGTCTCGATGTGGATTCAGATGGCTGCCACCGGGCAACAGGGCAAACATCGCGCCCCGGATGTTAGGGATCCGGCTGACCAGCTCGACCGTCCTGGGGCAAAGCAACTCGGCGGACGGCAGCGGTTTGTCGTACCACTTGAGGTAGAAACGCTTCCACCCCTTCTTGAAGAACGAGCCGAAACCGGCGTCGTTGTTCTTCTCGGCGGCGCGAATGTAACCCTCGTCAAACAAGTGCATGGCCTCGTCGCGAATGACTTGCCAGTTGTCCTTGAGCACATCCAGTTCGGGAAACTTGCTGCGATCCAGGTAAGGCTTCGAGGGCACGCCGGAGAACAGGTACATCAAGGCGTTATAGGGGGCGAACAGCGCCGAATGGTTGACGAACTGACGCAACACCGGCAAACGCGCCTTGCCACGCAAATGCACATAAAGCGTACTGCCCAAAAACAGCAGCAACACCGAGGCCTTGGCGATAAACGAAACGGTCATTTTTACAACTCCTTGTCCAAAAACAACTGACGCAACGCCTACTGCCCGACGTAGCCGAGGACCATGTTAAACATTCGTGGCCCGGGTAAAAACCGTCTGACGCAACATTCTCTGTTGAGTAAAACGCAATAAACACTTTCTAACAGGCGCCACCTGAACCTTGGCTGACGCCGGTCAAAACACCGCTAAATGAACCTTTGTAGGCAGGCTCTCCGTGGGAGCAAGGCTTGCCCGCGATGAAGATAATGCGGTCTGCCAGGAACCGAGGTGCCTATATCGCGAGCAAGCTTTGCTCCCACAGCAGGGCTCTCTCACCCTCGCAGTGAATTCACGATTACTGCTGAGTCTCCTGCTCGGTAAACAGATCGCTGAACAACATGCTCGACAAGTACCGCTCGCCCGAGTCCGGCAGAATCACGACGATGGTCTTGCCCTGCATTTCCGGCTTTTGCGCCAGGCGCACGGCCACGGCCATCGCCGCGCCACAGGAAATCCCGCAGAGGATGCCTTCCTCCTGCATCAAGCGCAGGGCCATGGCCTTGGATTCGTCGTCAGTGACCCGCTCGACCAGGTCGACGATCGACAGATCAAGGTTCTTGGGCACGAACCCGGCGCCGATCCCCTGGATCTTGTGGGGGCTGGGCTTGATCTCCTGACCCGCCATCGCCTGGGTAATCACTGGCGAAACCTCAGGCTCGACCGCCACCGACAGGATCGGCTTACCGCAGGTGGTCTTGATATACCGCGAAACCCCGGTAATGGTTCCGCCGGTGCCCACGCCCGCTACCAGCACGTCCACCGCACCGTCGGTGTCGTTCCAGATTTCCGGGCCGGTGGTCTTTTCGTGGATCGCCGGGTTCGCCGGGTTATCGAACTGCTGCGGCATGAAGTATTTGGACGGATCGCTGGCCAGAATCTCGGCGGCCTTCTCGATGGCCCCCTTCATACCCTTCGCCGGTTCGGTGAGCACCAGCTCCGCCCCCAGGGCCTTGAGTACCTTGCGGCGCTCGATACTCATGGAGGCCGGCATGGTCAGCATCAGTTTGTAGCCACGGGCGGCAGCGACGAACGCCAGACCGATCCCGGTGTTACCCGAAGTCGGTTCGACGATGGTCATGCCCGGTTTGAGTTTGCCCGAGCTTTCAGCGTCCCAGATCATGTTCGCGCCGATCCGGCACTTGACCGAATACCCTGGGTTGCGCCCCTCGATCTTGGCCAGGATGGTCACACCGCGCGGCGCAATGCGGTTGATCTGCACCAGTGGCGTATTGCCGATGGAATGGGCGTTGTCAGCGAATATACGGCTCATGGCTGGGTCCTTGATGGGGCGAGAATTTAAGCCTTTAAAGGTATGCCTGTTGCCCATGGGCGTCCAGTTGCACCGAACGTTCCCGTTGTTGCGACAGTCAATGGCATTAGGAGGCGCTCCCCCAACAAACGCTGGAGACTGACTGACATGAAGCGTCGATACCGCTGGCCACTGTGGGTGTTCGCCACCCTCGTCGCGGTGCTCGTGGCCCTGCACTTCACCCTGCCTTACCTGGTACGCGACTACCTGAACGATAAACTGGCCAACATGGGCGATTATCGCGGCCAGATCACCGACGTAGACCTGGCCCTGTGGCGCGGTGCCTACCGGATCAACGGCTTGGAAATCGTCAAGGTCGACGGCAAGGTCCCGGTGCCGTTCGTCACCGCACCGCTGGTGGACCTGTCGGTGAGCTGGCACTCGCTGTGGTACGACCATGCGGTGGTGGCCGAGGTGGAATTCGCCCGCCCCGAAGTGAACTTCGTCGACGGCGGCGCCAACCGCCAGAACTCCCAGACCGGCCGGGGCACCAACTGGCGCGAGCAACTGGAAAAACTGCTGCCCATCACCTTCAACGAAGTGCGCATCAGAGATGGCAAGGTCACCTTTCGCAATTTCAACTCCAAGCCACCGGTCAACCTGCGGGCCACCGACGTCAACGCCAGCTTCTATAACCTGACCAACGTGGTCGACACCGAAGGCAAGCGCGACGCCCGTTTCGAAGGCAAGGCCCTGGTGGCCGAACATGCGCCCCTGGAAATGCAGGCCACCTTCGACCCCTTGAGCGATTTCGAAGATTTCGATTTCCGCCTGCGGGCCAGGAACATTGAACTCAAGCGCCTGAACGATTTTGCCGCGGCCTATGGCAAATTCGATTTCAATGCCGGCCACGGCGACCTGGTGGTCGAGGCTGAAGCCGACAATGCCCGGCTCAGCGGCTACATCAAGCCATTGCTGCGTGATGTTGATGTGTTCGACTGGCAGCAGGACGTGGAAAACCAGAACAAGAACATCTTCCGCTCGGTCTGGGAAGCGCTGGTCGGCACAGGTGAAACGGCCCTCAAGAACCAGCGCAAGAACCAGTTCGCCACCCGGGTGGAACTCAGCGGCAATGTTCACCAGCAGGACATCAGCGCCTTCGAAGCCTTCCTGCAGATACTGCGCAACGGTTTCGTCCAGGCCTTCAATGCCCGTTATGAACAACCGCCGCCGGCGGCCGACTAAGGTTTGCGCGTGACGGTGTAACGGCCAGTCGGTTCCGCCGCCACACTTGCGCCTTCACGTTGCAACGAGTCCCAGCCCAGGCAAGCCAGGGCCAACGAACGCGGCACAGCCTCACGGCCACTGCTGTAGCGGCTGATGCTGCGAGCACTGACCCCCAGCGCTTCAGCCGCCTGGCTCAGCGGCAGGCCGGTGCGGGCACGCCAACCGATGAAGATGCGGGTATTTTCGTCCACGGCGTTCTGCGCCAGCGCATCCAGATACAACGTATCGGCACCGATCTGGATATCCAGTTCTGGCCATTCCACGCTCCAGCCATCGTCGCCCAAAATTGCGCCCGCAAACGCTTCGTCTTTCAACAGAGGCTGCAAGCCGGGATAACGTTGTACATCGGCGCTCAAGTCCAGCCTCAGTTGCTGACCGTCGATGAACGTCAGGTCCAGGCTGAACGGCAATACAGGCTGCACGGCCAATAGCCGCGGCCGTTTCATGGGTAGCATCGTTGCCAGTCCTCTAGCAGTTGCGCCTGATGAGCCCTGACCCAGTCCAGCGCTTCCTTATGATCAATGGCGGCGCCCGCCCCATCATGACTTCGACGGTTTCCAGGCTCAGGACCACATCCACTCCGCTACCCGTGAGGTGGACATGGGGCGGAGGATGATCCCTTTCCCGCAACTGAATGCGATAGGTATCTCTGAATCGATATTTAGTAGACATGCCACCGAGCGTATCGCCAAATTGGCGATACGCAATACTGGCAAGGCGCCGAGACTGAGTCAACATGTGACGCTCCATTCAGAGACTGAATACAGCGTCTGCGTTCACAGTCGGCGGGGCGTCGCGTTATAGTCGGGCACGTTATTTATTTCCCGCGCCCCGCCTCCTCAGGCCGGCGATACCGTTCGAGGAATTGCAGAATGAAGTTCGAAGGCACCAGCGCCTACGTGGCCACCGATGACTTGAAGCTGGCCGTGAACGCCGCCATCACCCTGGAGCGGCCGTTGCTGGTCAAGGGCGAGCCGGGCACGGGCAAGACCATGCTGGCCGAGCAACTGGCCGAGTCCTTCGGCGCGCGCCTGATCACCTGGCACATCAAATCCACCACCAAGGCCCACCAGGGCCTGTACGAGTACGACGCGGTCAGCCGCCTGCGGGACTCGCAACTGGGCGTGGACAAGGTCCACGATGTGCGCAACTACTTGAAGAAGGGCAAGCTCTGGGAAGCGTTCGAGTCCGAGGAGCGGGTGATCCTGCTGATCGACGAAATCGACAAGGCCGACATCGAGTTTCCCAACGACCTGCTGCAGGAACTCGACAAGATGGAGTTCTATGTCTACGAGACCGACGAAACCATCAAGGCCAAGCAGCGCCCGATCATCATCATTACCTCCAACAACGAAAAGGAACTGCCGGACGCCTTCCTGCGCCGCTGCTTCTTCCACTACATCGCCTTCCCCGACCGCGTTACCTTGCAGAAAATCGTCGATGTGCATTACCCGGACATCAAGAAAGACTTGGTCAGCGAAGCGCTGGACGTGTTCTTCGACGTGCGCAAGGTACCGGGCCTGAAGAAAAAGCCTTCCACCTCCGAACTGGTGGACTGGCTCAAGCTGCTGATGGCCGACAACATCGGCGAAGCGGTGCTGCGCGAGCGTGATCCAACCAAGGCCATTCCGCCGCTGGCCGGCGCCTTGGTCAAGAACGAGCAGGACGTGCAACTGCTTGAGCGCCTGGCGTTCATGAGCCGTCGCGGCACCCGCTGATCCTCTTCGTCTAACAAGAGCGAGGGCGATTGCCATGCTGCTTAACCTGTTCAACGAAATGCGCGCCGCCAAGGTGCCCGTGTCGGTGCGTGAACTGCTGGACCTGATCAACGCGCTGAAACAGCGGGTGATCTTCGCCGATATGGACGAGTTCTATTACCTGTCCCGGGCGATCCTGGTGAAGGACGAACGGCATTTCGACAAGTTCGACCGGGCGTTCGCCGCGTACTTCAACGGTTTGGAAAAACTCGACGACCACCTCCAGGCGCTGATCCCCGAGGACTGGCTGCGCAAGGAATTCGAGCGCTCGCTGACCGACGAGGAACGGGCACAGATCCAGTCCCTCGGTGGTCTGGATAAGCTGATCGAGGAGTTCAAGAAACGCCTGGAAGAACAGAAGGAACGTCATGCCGGCGGCAACAAATGGATCGGCACCGGCGGCACCAGCCCGTTCGGCTCCGGCGGCTTCAACCCCGAAGGCATTCGCGTCGGCGACGCCGGCAAGCGCCAGGGCAAGGCCGTGAAGGTCTGGGACCAACGCGAGTACAAGAACCTCGACGACCAAGTGGAATTGGGCACCCGCAACATCAAGATCGCCCTGCGCCGCCTGCGCAAATTCGCCCGCCAGGGTGCGGCCGAAGAGCTGGACATCGACGGCACCATCGACCACACCGCCCGGGACGCCGGCCTCTTGAACATCCAGATGCGCCCGGAGCGACGCAACACCGTCAAGCTGTTGCTGCTGTTCGACATCGGTGGCTCGATGGACGCCCACGTGAAAATCTGCGAAGAGCTGTTTTCGGCGTGCAAGACCGAGTTCAAGCACCTGGAGTACTTCTACTTCCACAACTTCGTCTACGAGTCGGTGTGGAAGAACAACCTGCGCCGTACCTCGGAACGCACCTCGACCCAGGATTTGCTGCACAAGTACGGCGCCGACTACAAAGTGATTTTCATCGGCGACGCGGCCATGGCGCCCTATGAAATCACCCAGGCCGGCGGCAGCGTCGAACACTGGAACGAAGAAGCCGGTTATGTGTGGATGCAGCGCTTCATGGAGAAGTACAAGAAGCTCATCTGGATCAATCCGTACCCCAAGGACACCTGGGGTTATACCGCCTCGACCAACATCGTGCGCGAGTTGGTCGAGGACCGGATGTATCCGCTGACTTTGCGGGGGCTGGAGGAAGGGATGCGGTTTCTTTCCAAGTAAGATCTTCTGTGCCCTTTAAGGCCTCATCGCGAGCAAGCTCGCTCCCACACTGAATCTTCGTCGTATACAAGATCCCCTGTGGGAGCGAGCTTGCTCGCGATGCTTTTAGCGGTCGAGAAAATTGCGCAAACACTCCACCTGCTGCCGATGCGCAACCGCCTGCACCACCGGCCGCAACCGCACCTGCGCCCCCGGCAGGCATTGCGCCAGCCGGGCCAGGGCCAAGGGGGTCAAGGCCCCCAGGCGTGGATAACCACCGATGGTTTGCCGGTCATTGAGCAGCACGATCGGCTGGCCGTCCGGCGGCACCTGCACGGCACCGAGGGGAATACCCTCGGAAATCATCGCCGGCCCCTGGTATTCCAGCGCCGTGCCCAGCAACCGCATGCCCATGCGATCGGCGCGACTGTCCAGCGTCCATGGGGTGTTGAACGCATCGAACAGACTCCGTCCACTGAACGCGCCATTCTGCGCCCCCAGGATCAGGTCCAGCGGCTGCGCTTGCTGGAAATCCGGAATCCGCGTGTACGGCATCGGCCGAGGCGTCGGCGTGCCTGAATAGCTCAAGTGCGCGCCACGACTCAGCGCTCGCCCCCGTCCATCCAGGCCGCCGAGTTCCTCGCGCACCACCGTCGCCCGGCTGCCCAACACCGCCGGTGCATTGAAACCGCCAGGGGCCGCCAGGTAGGCCCGGGCACCGAGCACGGGCTGGGTGAGCGCCAGCACCTGGCCCTTGCGCAGGCTGAAGAAGCGCCACGACGCCACGCCCTGGCCGTCTATTCGCGCACCCAGGTCCGCCCCGGCCAACGCCAGCACGCAATCCTCTTCGGCCACCACGGTAAAGCCACCGAGGGTAATCTCCACCACCGCCGCGTCCAGGTCATTACCGAGCATCCAATTGGCCCAGGCCATCGACAGCCAATCCGCCGCGCCGCCCTGGGTCACGCCCAGGTGCCTCACGCCGAAACGGCCAGCGTCCTGCAACAGGCACAGCGGTGTGCTGGCCTCGATCAACAACCGGCTCATGCCTGGGCCTCCAACGGTGTGTCGTCGCCACCCAGCGCGATGAATTCGGCATGATCCACGGGGGCAAAACGCACCGTGTCCCCCGGCTGCATCAGGCTATAGCCGTCGCGCTCACGATCAAACAGTTTGGTCGGGGTGCGACCGATCAGGTTCCAGCCACCGGGCGACACCACCGGATACGCTGCGGTCTGGCGTTCAGCGATGCCGACACTGCCCGCGGCCACGCGCTTGCGTGGCGTATCGAGGCGCGGTGCGGCCAATTCTTCGTCCACCAACCCCATGAAGGCGAAGCCGGGTGCGAAACCCAGGGCAAACACCTGGTACTCGCGTTCGCTGTGGCGGCGGATCACCTGGGCAACCGTCAAGCCGCTGCGGCTCGCCAACAACTCCAATTCCGGCCCGACGCTAAGGTCGTACCACACCGGCAGCACGTGGCATTGGCCGGCGGACTGGGCATCTGGTGAAAGGTTATGCAGCGCTTCGTCGATCAACTCCCGAGCCTGCACCGGGTTCAGGGCGAGCAAATCGTAGTGCACCATCAAGGTGGTGTAGGACGGCACCAGATCGATCAGATGCTCGGCAAACACCGCTCGCAGGCGCTCGCTGGCGGCAAGCATCCAGGGCATGTTGGCCTCGGCGATCTCATCGAACAGGCGCACCATCAGGCAGTCCACCGCCACCACTTCCAAGCGTGGTTTCATGGCGCACTCTGCCGGTCCAGGGCTTCGCGGATGCGTTGCACGGCCGCCACGGAGCTGGCGTTGTCACCGTGCACGCACAAGGTATTAGCCTTCAGGTGCAAGGCGCTGCCGTCACTGGCGGTCAACGCATCGCCACGGGCGATGGTCAGGGCCTGCCCGATAATGACCTCGGGATCGTGGTGCACCGCGCCCGGCGCTTGCCGCGAAACCAGGCGGCCGGCACTGTCGTAGGCGCGATCGGCAAAGGCTTCGAACCACAGGGTCAGGCCGTACTCGTCGCCCAGGGCCTGGGCGGCGCTGTTGTCCCGGGTGGCCATGAGCATCAGCGGCAATTGTCGATCATAGGCCGCGACAGCTTGGATCACCGCGCGCAGTTGCGCCGGGGTGGCCATCATATCGTTGTACATCGCCCCGTGGGGTTTGACGTAGCTGACCCGCCCGCCCTGGGCCCGGCAGATGCCGTCGAGGGCGCCGATCTGGTAGTGCAGCAAGTCCTGCAACTCCTGGGCGCCATAGGCCATGGAGCGGCGGCCGAAGCCCGCCAGGTCCTGATAGGCCGGGTGCGCGCCGATTCGCACGCCGTGGCTCAGGGCCAGGCTGACGGTCTTGCGCATGATGCTCGGATCGCCGGCATGAAAGCCGCAGGCGATGTTGGCGCAATCGATGAAGGGCATCACCTCGGCGTCCAGACCCATGGTCCAGCTGCCGAAGCTTTCGCCGATGTCGCAGTTCAATAGCAGGCGGTTCACGGTGAACGCTCCTGTAGGTTCTTTCTTTGTTTAACTGTGAGGCACGTGCCCCACAGGTTATCAGTTACTCGGCTTCCAACTGCTTGCCTTGGGTTTCCGGCAGGCTCAAGGCCGCGAGGATCACCACGCCGTAGGAGACCGCCGCGAACGCTCCGATACCGACGCTCAATGGCACCTTCTGGCTGAGGATACCGATCAACAGCGGGAACAATGCCGCCACCGCCCGGCCGATGTTGTAGCAGAAACCCTGGCCCGAGCCCCGGATGCGGGTCGGGAATAATTCGGTGAGGAACGAGCCCATGCCGCTGAACATCCCGGAAGCGAAGAACCCCAGGGGAAAGCCCAGCCAGAGCATCACGTTATTGCTCACCGGCACCTGGGTGTACAGCAGCACGATGGTGAACGAGCCGACGGCGTACAGGACGAAGTTCTTCTTGCGCCCCAGGATGTCCGACAGGTACGCACTGATGACATAGCCCACGTAGGAACCGACAATCACCATCGCCAGGTAGCCACCGGTGCTCAAGACACTCAAGCCACGTTCATTTTTCAGGAACGTCGGCAGCCAGGACGTGATGGCGTAGTAACCGCCCAGGGCACCGGTGGTCAGCAGCGAGGCACGCAGGGTGGTGAAGAGGATGCCGGGGGCAAAAATCTCGTAGAACTTCGCTGGATTTTCCGGCGTCAGGCGAGCCTTGGTCTGGTTATAGACTTCCGGATCCTTGACCAGCCGGCGGACGAAAATCACGAACACCGCCGGCACGATGCCGAGGATGAACAGGGCGCGCCAGGCGTCTTCCGGCGGCAGCACCGAGAACAGCAGCGCATACAGGATCGCCGTCATGCCCCAACCCAGCGCCCAGCCCGACTGCACCATGCCCACCGCCTTGCCGCGGTCCTTGGCGCGGATCACCTCGCCCATCAACACCGCACCGGCGGTCCACTCACCGCCGAAGCCGAAGCCCATCAATGTACGGGCGATCAACAGTTGTTCGTAGTTCTGGGCAAAGCCGCACAGGAAGGTGAAGAAGGCGAACCACAGCACCGTCAGTTGCAGGGTGCGCACCCGACCGATGCGGTCCGAGAGAATGCCCGCGACCCAGCCGCCAATGGCCGAGGCGATCAAGGTGCTGGTGTGGATCAGGCCTGCCTGGCCGGTGGTGATGCCCCACATGGCGATCAGGGTCGGCACCACGAAGCTGAGCATCTGGGTATCCATGCCGTCCAGGGCGTAGCCGATCTTGCAGCTCCAGAAGGTGCGACGTTCCTGCTGGTTGATGTTGCGATACCAATCGAACGGGCCAGAACGAGCCTGGGGTTGGGGGACGCCGAGTGTGTCGGGTGCACTCATGGTGGTTCTCCACGGTTTTATTGTTTTTGAGTCTCGACGACGCTGACGTGGAGACCGTTGCCCCGATTCTTGAGCGCGCGGCCGATCCCGTCCAACGAATAAAACCTTGGCTGGGTCATAAGAAAAAGTTGATTGGGTGCAGGGGGTGTCATCAGCCGGAGCTGAACGAACACTGTTGTGGGAGCAAGGCTTGCCCGCGATGAAGCTGACGCGATCATTCAGAAACCGAGGCGTCTGTTTCGCGAGCAAGCTTTGCTCCCACGCAGCGGGGGATAAATTCCCTCTGTCTAGTCCTGAAATAGGTTTACACCTGTTTCAGTCTCAAAACGCCCGATGCACCGCATCGGGCGTTTTGTATTTC